>CADDZJ010000002.1 GCA_902812415.1 Acidobacteriota bacterium | reverse complement strand
TCGCCCAGCATAATCGGGAGCCGAAACCTTTCATCTGGACAGCCAAAACCTCTGACATCTTGGAAAAAGTCAAACGCGCAAGAGAAAAACTCAATAAGTTACAATCCGTATGACGCACTACACTAGAAGCTGTCGCTAAAATCGTGGGCGATCAACCTCAGAGCGATGGGTTCACTGTTTAATCTTTGTGAATTCCATAGTTCGTCAATCTTGACAAAGGAGAGCCAGTCAAGTTATCAACTAGAAGTATTCATCTACATGAAAGTCATAGGTGAGAATGAACGAAAGTGACGTCGTTAACACCGCGTATTTTCTGAAGCAGGCTGTAATCCCGCGGATGATTGCGATGGCGTGTGAGGATTTTTGCGAGAGTAAGATAACCGCTTTGGGTCTGGGCAATGGAGCGGGCCAGGAAGGCGTGGCCCCGTTCGTAGCGAGCGAGGGGGGATGCTGTGGGCTCGGGCGCAATTTCAGGAGTCAGTTGGATTGTCCGTCAATTTCGTAAGCCGCTCACGCTGAATGCCAGCCAGCCTCGTGAGTGTCTGTTAGCTGAAGTGCGGGTTTGCCTGGCGACAGGCTCCCTGATCGCCGTTCGTTTCGACCCTTCCATACTGCGTCAGAATACCCTTCAGACGCATGTTCTCCTTGTCGCTTATCTGGTTTACAGCATTGCCACACTGCTCATCATCAGAAGCCGGCGCGATGTAGACTCCACGGTTTTGCTTGCCGTCTACATGATGGATCTGTTCTGGCCTGCGTTCCTCTCGCTGGTCACATCGGGTCCGGGAAGCTACTTCTTTTTGCTCTATGTGTTTGCTCTGGTGGCCGCAGCTTACCGCTGGGGCTTCAGGGAAACGCTGGCAACAGCCTTCTTCAGCATTGTCTTTTTCTCGCTGGTTACGGTGATGGCTGGATCAACATGGAAGTTTTACATTCACGCGCCTTTGTTCGGGCTTTCCTTCGGAAGTTATATCACGCGCGCCATGAACCTTATCATGCTGGGGGGATTCCTGGGGTTTCTGGCGGAAAAGGAGAAGCAGCTTCAGGCGCAAACCCTGACGGTGGGGCACATTCTCCGGAAGATCACTCCTGAATTCGGACTTCAGGAGACGTTGAATGCTGTGATGCGCGCCATGTCGGATCTCTTTGATGCGACTCATATCCTTATTGCGCTGAAAGAGGTCGATGCTGATCGGGGCTTTTTCTGGGAGCTTAAGCCCAACGGCGAAGATTTGAGGGCTTTTCGCTTTGACGAAATGGGGCCGCCTGTAACGGATCAATATTTCTTTGAGATGTCAGGACAAGCCTGGTATTTCCGGCGATCCCGGGGCGATGGGCCGCCTCGTTCCGTGATCTTAAGTCAGGAAGGAAAGTATCTGCATCAGGCCCTATCAGTTCCGGAAGCATTTCTGGCCGAGCACGATTTTAAGTCCATGATGGCCGTGTCTTTTACGCTGGGAAGCGAGTGGAGTGGCCGCCTCTTCTTATTTGATCCTCGCGGCGTCATGGATTCGGAAGCGGAATTGCAGTTTCTTCAGGCGCTCACCCGCGAGGTGGCGCCGGCGGTTTATAGCGTCTATCTTCTGCGCCGGCTGCGCTCCCGGACTCGCGCGGCGGAACGAATGCGAATGGCCAACGAGCTGCACGACGGCATCATTCAGTCGCTGAGCGCTTTGGAGATGCGGGTCAGCCTCCTGGTGCGCCAAACGCCTGCGGAAAGCTCGAATCTTGGGAAAGAACTCAAGGAGATTCAGCAAATTTTGTGTCAGGAAATTTTCAATGTGCGCGAGATCATGCAACAGTTTAGGTGCTGGAATATCAGCCCACGCGAACTCCTGAATTCGGTTGCGGACCTGGTGGATCGATTCCAGAGGGAGACGGGCATCTCAGCCAATTTTATATCCGAATCTGAGAACGTGAAGCTTCCGCCGCGTGTCTGTCGTGAGGTGGCGCTGATCGTGCAGGAAGCGCTCGTTAACGTGCGAAAGCATAGCGGAGCGCGCAACGTGCTGGTTAAATTGATCTCAGAGCGCGATCTCTATAAACTGATCATCGAAGATGATGGAAAGGGCTTTGCGCTTCCATCCCAACTCTCCGCAGCGGGCGCCGGAGCGATTCAGAATGGACCGCGAGTCTTGCGAGACCGGGTCCATTCCATTCATGGAGAGCTCGCAATTGAATCTGTTCCGGGTCGAGGGGCTCGGCTGGAGATTCGGTTTCCACAAAGGGCTTACGGGTAATATCGCGCTCGATGATTAATATTCTGATTGCAGATGATCATCCGATTTTTAGAGATGGCCTGAAAAGAGTGCTGGAGGCAGAACCGGGATTTCGGGTTGTCGGCGAAGCCAGCAACGGAACGGAGGCTGCAAGCCTGGCGCAGAAGCTTAAGCCAGAAGTTCTCCTGCTGGATCTGGCTTTGCCCCAGAGTTCGGGGATTGAAGCCCTGCGCGAGTTGTCGACCTCGGCCTCGGCCGTGCGCACGATTGTGCTGACGGCGGAGATCAGCAAGTCGCAAATCATTGAGACCATCCAGTTGGGCGCGCGAGGAGTGGTCTTGAAGGGCTCCACTTCGCAACTGCTCATTGAAAGCATCCGCAGCGTTATGAACGGGCAGTTCTGGGTGGGCCAGGAGAATGTTTCCGATCTGGTGCAGGTGCTCCGGCGCCTGCTTCCCCATCCGGGAGACAAGGCGCAAAAACAGAAGTTTGGCCTCACTCCGCGGGAGCTTCAGATCATCACCGTGATTGTGGCAGGATATTCCAATAAGGAGATTGCGTTGAAGTACTCGCTCAGCGAGCAAACCGTGAAGCACCATATTACGAATATCCTGGATAAGCTGGGTGTTTCGAACCGCCTCGAAATCGCCCTGTTCGCGGTCAATCATCGCCTGATTGATGATCTCTGAGCGGCCGGGCAACCAGAGGGTCCATGGGGCATGGCACCAGATGGTATCGGTTGAATAGCACTGCGGGGCCATTGCCAGGATGTCGGAATCTCGTAAACTTGATGATGCCTGCAAAGTATGGTGACGGCATTTTCTGTAGATTCTCTCTTGGTTTTCAAGCGCTGTCGCAACGCGATCCGCAGCGCTGAAAGATCGCCGGTGAGAGCCTGCCCTGAACGAAGTGAAGGGGCGCTGGAGCAGATGCTCTCACTGTAATTTGCAAGCCTGGTCGTTTGTCACATAAATACCCGGACTGAACCCACGGGCGGGACGCCCGTGCCACGATTGTGGCATGGCCATTTCGGCCATGACCACGTAGCGTCCAAAAATTTTGGTGACGGGTTAGGAAATCCGGGACGGTATCGCGGGCCCTGCGCAGGGCCGGGAAGCGCACAGCCACAGGGGATGGCGGCCCCATCCTCCCGCAAGAGATGTTTGGGGTCTGCGAGCACACCCCTCGACCAGGAGGGGTGAAGGTCCGTGACTCAGACGGCGGAGCTATATTTCTTTCGGGTCACCCTGGACTGTTGTAAATATTCCTCAGAATCAATCCAAATCCTGCCATTTTGAGCGATAGCGAAGAATCCCTGTATTTGTTCGAGTCCGTACGATCGGGGTTCTTAAGGAAGTATGCCTTGAACTGAATACAGGGGTTCTTCCGCCTTGCTGCGCTCGGCGTCAGAATGACAACGCGGAAAGGCTGTCGCTCAACGGATATGAGGATGCCGAATGGCGGGAACGTCTTAGCCTTCTATGGATCGCAATTTACCTTTGGCAGTGCCTGCCTCCAGGAGGTCGGAGGCGCATTGTCCTGGAGCCCTCAAACGATCGTGGATCAATCGAAGCCTGCTGAATAAGTTACAGGTTGTTCGGATGGATGTTGACTTCGCACAGTGGAGAGGGCTCGCGTGGGCAGGCTTCGACCGAGTTTGACGGAAACCAAAACAACCGAGGGCGGCCGTGATATGCCAACCTTCCCGCCGAGGGCAAAGCGCTTTATCATCCTGCTGCCGCTCCGGTATCGCAAGGCCGGTGAAACTCAATGGCACGAAGGCACGATTTTGAATATGAGCGGGACCGGCGTTCTTTTTCAAGGGGACGAATTGCTCGAACCCAAAATCGAGGTTGAGATCAGGTTTGTGATGCCTACTCCCGCAAAGAAGGAAAGGCCGGCGGAAATTGTTTGTTATGGAACGGTTGTTCGCACGGCGCCCGTCGTGGGGTCGGATTCCGCGTTTTTTATTGCCGTTTCGTTAAGAAGATATCATTTCGTTCGAAGGTCGCGGTCGGTTTGAAGTAATCGAGACGAAGGTCATGGAAGCAGATATTCAGGTTTCGGCCGAAGATGTCACTCGAACCGTGAGCGAAGCAGGGAACAGGAAGATCGACCTGGCCCTGTTTGCATCTCTCCTGGCGGCGACCGTATTCGCATTCGCGGGTTTCTGGGCCGCGACGGCGCGAGTATGGTTTCATGAGGAGAGCTATTCTTACGGAGTACTCGTCCCTGCAGTGTCGGTGTATCTCCTTTGGCGCCGCCGCCGGGCATTGATGGCTCTCCAGCAGGCCCCCTGGACTCCCGGGCTTGCCCTGCTCGCTCTAGGCTGCGTGTTACGGGTGATGGGCGAACGCGGCGACATCTTGTGGGTCTCCGGCGCGGGGTTCATTCTGGTTCTCATCGGCGCGGCGGCGTTTCTCTGGGGCAAGGCGCATGCGCGCATCGTCGCAATGCCGCTGGCCTTCCTGATCTTCATGGTTCCTCTGCCGTCCTATGCTTTGGCGATGGTTTCCTGGCAGTTGCAAACCGGAGCGACTACCTTTTCGGCTGATCTTCTCCGCCGGATGGGAATTCTGGTTTTTCAGGATGGCAATTTTTTGGTTTTGCCGGGTTACACTTTGGCCGTCAAAGAGGCTTGCAGCGGAACGCGATACGTTTTCGCTCTGATGGCTTTGGCTGGTGTGCTGGGTCTTTCGTCCCGATATCATTGGATGTTGCGCGTCGTCTTATTGGCGCTGGCGCCGATTGTCGCCCTGTTGCTGAATGTGATTCGGATTGTGGGAACCGGATTTGCCGCCTATCTCTGGGGCGCCGAAGCCGCCCAGGGATTGCTTCATGCCACATGGGCGGTGGTCCTGTTTCTATTGGGGACGGCGCTCCTCGTGGGCGCTCGTAACCTGCTGCAATGGCTCACTTCCAAATCCGTATCGCCGTCTTACTAGGTCTGATGCTTGGCACGCTTGTGGCGGTCGAATCAGCCGTGCAGGCCAAGGCTCAGCGTGTGAAGGAAGTATCCTGGGATCGAGTGCCCTATCAACTCGGCGCGTGGAAGGGAAAAGATACACAATTCAACCCCGTTTATGGCTTTGATCCGGCGGATTCTTCCCTGTTGCGCGTCTACCGGACGGAGAGTTCAGATCCCGTCATCGTCTATGTTGGATTCCATCGAGACCTGCTGACCGGATTGGAGATGCACAGTCCTGACCTCTGCTACCCTGCCCAGGGATGGGCGCTGATTTCACAAAAAACCTCCGAATTAGGGCGCTTCAGAAGCGCCGCACTCCGAGTGAATGAGATTGTGGTCAGAAAGGGCGGAGAATTCAGACTGGTAGTCTGGTGGTATCAGTCAGGCTCGCAGGATTTCCAGGGCAGGATTCGGCAGGTTTACAGAATGATGTTCCTCGCCATGTTTGACGGGCGCACGGACGGTGACATTGTGCGGCTTGAAGCGCCTTTCCGAAATCGTGACGAGGAACAGAAAGCCCGTGAAAGACTAACGAAGTTTGCCGCGCTCTTGTTTCCAGCTCTCGACAGGGCCCTTCCCATGTAAGTTGGCGCGCGAACGACCATGCTCTGCCGGCAGTGATGAGTGGAAAGCGACGAGTGACGAGCAAAAGCAACCAGAACCTCGAGTGGCTTTTTTTCTCGTCGTTAATCGCTCGTCAAAAGGTGTGAAAAGATCGAATCTGTCATGCCGAACTCAGTGAAGCATCTCGGTATTTTGTTGAAAACAAAATGCGGGGATCCTTCGCTATCGCTCAGGATGACAGCCGCACCGATTTTTTCACGCCTTCTCACTCATCACTGCTTTCTGCGGCTTCTCGGAATGACAGAGTGCGACATTTTTCAGGGACCTGTCGAAAAACGATAACCTAGTCAGTTCAACCTAAGGTAGGTGCACCATGAATCTCCGACGATTTTTCCCGATTATCATGATCGTGTGCATGTTGATTCCTCTCACCGCGGTTGCGGATGGTCTCATCGATTTCAACATCCCAACCAGCACTGCCGGAACGTTGTCCTACACCGGAGGGACGAATCCTCTCATTGGAGCGGGGATTACGGTGAACGGCGTTCTGGGTGTCCTGTCGCCATCTCGATCCGGCGTGGGAGAATCCATTACAAACGGCTCGTTAAACTTCACGAGCGGACCCGGTGTGGGTTCGTGGAAATGGGGAGCAGGAGGCGCGATTTCCGTGACCGGCGGAATCCCGAGTCTGGGGCTTGCCAACAACTCCGTGTTGTTGAGCGGGACCTTTACCAGCGCTTCCATATCGCCCCTTTCACCCTCGCTGTTGAAAATCGTCCTGGCCGGATTTTCTGGCGTCGAGAATCCAAACTTGCTGAGTTTCTACGGTTACTCACCGGGTTCCTCTTCCATCGGGAGCCTGATACTCAGCCCCGCGATAGGGCTCTGGCCTCTTGGTGGGAAACCATTCAGCGCGAAAGGTTTCGTGGGGGGAACGATCCTGACTGCGCCTGATCCTGCTCCTGTGCCCATTCCTTCTTCTCTCCTCCTGTTTGTCGTTGCTCTCTTCGGCTTGGCGCTCGCAGCCAAGTTCAGGATCATCAAGTCCCCGTTCTGAAAACCTGAGGCGTTTCGCTTGAGTTCTTCCGCCCAGGGAAAGGCGAGGCACACTCGTCCCTGTGGTGGAAGTCTCACGGCGTCGGAGTGTGAGAATGCGAGGGGGTCATTGCGCGCGGCAGGTTAAGGCCAGACCGCTGAATAATCTATTAGCCTGATTAGCTTGGGTTTTTCTATGAGGGGGGTATATCCATGGGATACTGGACTGCGAAAGTGCAAGTAGGGATGCGATGGGTTGTGCTGGTGGGAGTTATCGCCTGCCTGATCTCCGGTTGCTCGCGCGATCCCAATGCGCGAAAGTGGGAGTTCCTTCAAAGCGGGATGCAGTACTTCCAGAGCGGAAAATACCTTGAGGCGTCGATTCAGTTCCAAAACGCGCTGCGTCTCGATCCGCGTTCCGCCGAGGCTGAATATCAACTGGCTCAATGCGCTTTGCGGTTAGGCTCTCCGCAAGCCGCTTACGTTCACTTGCTGAAGACCATTGAGCTTGCTCCAAAGAATTATAAGGCTCAACTGGAGTTGGGAAATTTCCTTCTGGCGGTGGGCGAGAATGAGAAGGCTCGGCAAAGAGCGCTTCAGGTGCTTTCTGACGCTCCCGGGAATGCTGACGCTCACCACCTACTGGCGCGCGCTGACTTGGGTTCAAAAAAGGACGCCGGGGCTCTCGAAGAAGCCAGGAAGGCTATTCAGTTAGCTCCTGACCGGTCGGAATTCTATCTGACTCTGGGCACGATTGAAGCTGATCTTCAGCAATTCGTCGCAGCGGAAAAGAGCTTCCGCAAGGCGTTTTCATTAGACCCTCATTCCGCCATGGCGCTTACAGCCCTGGGTCATCTGGATGAGCAACAACATCAAATCGCCAAGGCCGAGCGGGAATTTAATGAAGCGATCCAAGTCGATGCTTCAAATCTCCTTCCCCGCGCCGCGCTGGCGCATTTGTATCTGGCGAATGGCCAAAGAGACCAGGCGGAGAAAACGCTGCTCGCGGCGAAAGAGGCTTTAGGCAATAATCCTACGGCTTACGGCATGCTGGCTGACTTCTATGTGGCTGAAGGAGACCTTCAGAAAGCGAATGCGGAGTACGCTTCGCTTTACCAGAAGCATCCTGAGGATCTGCAGGTTAAGAAGAACTACGTTCAGCTTCTAATCCTGTCGAACCAGCTTAACGAAGCCTCCAAAATCAACGACGAAATCCTTCGCAAAAATCCCCGGGATGCTGACGGGCTTGCTGGCCGGGGGGAAATCCTGGTTCGCCAGGGGCGCGTCAATGATGCCATGGAGCCGCTCAGGTCCGCCCTAAAGATTCAGCCTGAAAATGCGGAGGCGCACTATGATCTGGGCGTCGCTTTGAGTCAAATCGGATACCTCCACCAGGCTGAAAATGAATGGCAGGAGGCCATTCGTTTGCAGCCTGACAGGTTGGATGCGATTCAGGCCCTGGCCCTTCTGGCCGCTCGGCAAAATGATGCTGACCGGTTGAAGGAGTGCGCTCAAGCGCTCATCAAGGTTCGCCCGCAGTCCGCACAAGGCTATATCTGGCGCGCGGCCGCCAAAATGGCAGAAGGGAATGCGCCCGGAGCCAAGAGTGATCTCGAACTGGCGATCAGGCTTGCGCCGGGAGATCCGACAGGCTATGCGCGGATGGGGCGATTCTACAGTTCCCAGGGGCAGTTGAAGCTGGCAGAAGGTTTCTTTGAACAAGCGCTCCAGCGCGATCCCAAGATGGCCGAAGCGCTGGCAGGGCTTGCAGGCGTCTACACGCGCGAGAAGCGGCTGGACAGGGCTATCGAGCGTGTGCGCGCTCAGATTGCCGCAACGCCGGGCCAAAGCCCATATTACCTCCTTTGGGGGCAACTCTTGTTCGAGAAAGGCGAGCTGAATGGGGCTTTGACTCCCTTAAAGAAGGCGATTGAGCTTGATCCTGACAATGAGGAGGCGTTCCTTTTACTAAGTCGAACCGAGATGACCCTGGGTTTCCAGGATGAGGCGCTTGAAGAATGCGAGCAGGCGATTCGCCGCAATGCGCGCGACGTGCGAGGCTATCTCTTGCTCGGCATGCTTCAGGAAAAGGCGGGCCGCGCGCAGCAGGCCGAGGATTCTTATCGAGAGGCGCTTAAGGTCCAGCCGGAGAATGGACCGGCGGCGAATAACCTGGCCTACCTTTTGCTCGAACGCGGGGGAGATAAGCAGATGGCCCTTTCGCTTGCCCAGATGGCCTGGCGCGCCATGCCGCATGATCCGCATGTGGCCGATACGCTCGGTTGGGCATATGACCAGAATGGCCTCTACACCTTGGCCCTTCCATTACTCCGTGAGGCGGTGGCGCAAGCGCCGCAGAATCCCGCTTATCATTACCATCTCGGGTTGACGTATCAAAAAACCGGCCAGACACGGCGCGCGCAAGGTGAGCTTAAAGATGCTTTGCAAATGAGTCAAGGCTATACCCACGCTGCTGAAATCCGCAGCGCTTTGGAAATGCGAAATTGAGAGAGAGGCTGAAATGACAGGCGTCGAACCATTGCGGTATCAGTAATTCACGCCGGCCGGAAAGGAATTCAAATAGCACCAACAGGTGCTATTTCCATAGAACCGACGGGCGATTGCCAATAACTGTAGGGCTGGTACGATGAATTCATGTGAGGGGTATCCAGTTCAGATTAAAAGGGTGGTAAGAACCGGGAGCGTCTTGAGGGTTCGCCGGGTTTGACGCTATCGGTTGAGGGGGAAGAGCGCGGTGTTGGAAAGTGTTCAAGTTGAAACCAAGCCGAGTATTCGATCTCGCGCAAAGCGCTTTTTGCTTCAGGTTCCGCTTCGTTATCGCGTCGGCGGCGATCGGGCATGGCGAGATGGTCAGACCGAAAATATCAGCAGTTCGGGAGTGCTGTTTCGGAGTGGGTCGTTGGCTGAATTGAGTGCGGCGATTGAAATAAGCTTTACGCTTCCCGTGGAGATTTCAGAAGGCGCTGCGGAAGTGTTTTGTTACGGAAAGATCGTTCGCGCGTCGTCCATTGCCGAATGTGAGAATCTTCATCTGCTGGCGGCTCAAATCCTGCGTTACCGTTTGCTGAGGCCGTGATCGGAGTGGAGGGTTGTGATTTGAAGGCTTTTGCTTGAAACCGTTTGATTTGACGCTCAGCCCTTGAAGGGGGAGGCTCAGTTAAGAGCCTTGGACGACTGAGCTGCGGCTGAGCGGACCCGCAGATTTTCCTCCCCAACAATCGAAGTGTGTGGGCTTGCAGGATAAAAACCGGCCTGTGAGTCAGAGGGCGGAGCTATGTCTTCGATGAACGGCATGGATGGGGATCAATCAAACTTAGGGTGGCACGCGATCTACACGCGTCACCAGCATGAAAAGACGGTAGCCGAGATTCTCGCCGGCAAAGGGTTTGAGGTCTTCTTTCCGGTTTACGCCGCCCTGCATCGATGGAAGGACCGTACCAAAACCGTTTCCCTTCCGCTCTTTCCTTCCTACGTGTTCATTCGGGGAGGATTAGACCGCCGGCTCCAGATTCTTACTACTCCGGGCATTTGCGAGATCGTAAACGTTGCGGGCCAGGCGGCGGTGATCCCTGAGGCAGAGATTGAGGATGTGCGCCGCATGGTCGAGAGCTTCTCGCACGCCGAGCCCCATCCTTTCCTCAAATGTGGTGATCGGGTCAGGGTCAAGGCAGGGCCGCTTGCCGGAATCGAAGGCATTCTGGTTCGCAAAAAGAGCCAGATGCGGTTGGTGCTCTCGGTGGAATTGCTTGCCAAGTCGGTCGCGGTTGAGATTGACGCCTCGATGGTTTAAGGGCGGTTAAAGAGGGCGGCCGTTCTTCTGATGAAAAGGTGGGGAGTGGCTGGCTCATGGATTCCAGCTTCCCGCTTTCGCGGGAATGACCGGCATGAGTGATTTTCGAGAGAGCGAGTCTCTCAGAAGCGCGTCTTCGAAGCATTTGTGATGTCCAGAATCGGCGGCATTCATCGTAACACCCTTTTCCTGGCGGTTTCGGACACGGTTTTGATTGCGCTCGGCCTGTGGATGGCCGACAACCTCGGCTCCCTCTGGACGTTCGGGTCGTTTTCATCATTTTCTGATCCGTTCACTGAGGCGGGGCAATGGACGGTGATCTTTCTGGTTTACGGTCTCGCTCTTTACTATAACGAGATTTTCAATCTCCAGCTCACCCGGCGATATAGCGTTGTCTTTATCCGACTCTTGCAATCCTTCGCCGTCGCCGCTTTGGCGCTGGGCGCGTTATATTACGTCAGCCCTGCTTTAAGCCCCGGGAAGGAAATTGCCGCCCTCGGCATTCCGATCAGCCTTGTTCTCATTCTGTCCTGGCATCTGTTTCTCATCAAACGAGGGTCGCTCTTGCGCGATGTGGAGCGGGTTTTAATGGTGGGCACTTCCAAGGCGGGCATCTCCCTTGTGCGCGAGATTCTCAAGCACCCTGAGTTGAACCTGAAAGTGGTGGGGTTTCTGGATGAGAAAGGCGAAAACCTGGGCAAGTCGCTGGTAAATCCCAAGGTTATCGGAGCCGTCAGTCAATTGGAGGAGATTGTCGAGCGCGAAGGGGTCGATCATGTGGTGCTCTCGCTCTCGGAACGTCGTGGCAGCATGCCTTTGCGGGAGCTGGTAAGGCTCAAGCTCGCAGGCATTCGCGTTCAGGACACTCCCACTTTTCATGAGGAAATTACGGGAAGAATTCCCTTGGAACATCTCTCGGCAAGCTGGCTGATTCTTTCCGGCGGTTTTCGGAAATCGCGCTCCGTGAAGTCCCTGAAGCGCGCCTTCGATATCCTGGGCGCCTTGATCGGAATTATTTTGACGCTGCCGGTCATGGGCTTGATTGCGGCGGCGATCCGGCTGGAGAGCGGGAGGCCAGTTCTTTTTCGCCAGACACGGCTGGGATTGCGCGGGGTTCCCTTTGAAATGCTGAAATTCAGGTCCATGCGTCAGGATGCAGATGTCCACGGCCCGAGCTGGACGGCGGATGGCGACTGCCGGATTACGAGCGTGGGGCGCATCCTGCGAAAGTATCGCCTGGATGAATTGCCGCAGCTTTTCAACGTGCTCAAGGGTGAGATGAGCCTGGTGGGTCCGCGGCCTGAGCAGCCTTATTTTTGCACTCTTCTTGAAAAGGAAATCCCCTTTTTCACCGAGCGCCACTCGGTGCGGCCCGGCATTACCGGATGGGCGCAGGTGAAATTCCGGTACGGGGCGAGCGTGCAGGATGCGAAGAGCAAACTGGAATTCGACTTGTTCTATATCAAGCATTTATCGCTGCTGCTCGATTGGGCCATTATTCTCGAGACTTTCAAGGTGATGCTGGTGAGCCGCGGAGCCAAATAACGCTTTGAAATGACCCACAAAGGCTAAGGTGATGAACGCCTCGATGAAAAATCAAGTTCAGGAAAAATCAGTGGCGCAAATCCTAGAGTACTGGCACATCCTCCTTTATTACAAAGGCTGGATTTTGTTCACCACGTTGATGCTGACCCTTGCCGCCACCATGATCATCGCCCTTTTGCCTGACTCGTATCGCGCCACCACCACGATCCTGGTTGATCCGCAAAAGATTCCTGAAAGGTACGTGGTCCCCACGGTAGATTCCAATCCCTCGGAGCGGTTGAATACCTTAAGCCAGGAAGTGCTCAGCTTTACGCGGCTGGAGCGGATTATTGAGGAATTTGGGCTTTATCCGGAGATGCGCGGCTCTTATCCCATCGAGCAGATTGTGGAACGGATGCGCAAGGCGATCCAGATTGAAGTCAAAGAGGGGTCGGGGGAGGCGTTGAGCGCCTTTACGATCAGCTACGAAGGACGCGACCCGCTGAAGGTGGCGGAGGTTGCCAATCGTTTGGCGGCGACCTTTATTGAATGGAATGAGCAGAGCCGCGAGCAGCAGGCGGTGGGGACGACGGCGTTCCTCGACTCCCATTTGCAACGGGCGAATAAGGCTCTGGAGCAGCAGGAAAGGTCGCTTCGACAATTCCGAATGGAGCATTTGGGAGAGATGCCCGACCAGTTGCAGGCCAATCTGCAAACAGTGGCTGGATTGCGGATGGAGCTTCAGGCAAACTCGGATGCTCTGGACCACTTGGAACAGGAACGGCTGCTGCTTCTGGGCTTGCCGGCAGGCGCTGTGGGATCCGGAGTTCCGTCAGGGCCGCTGGGTGAGAGAGAAAGTCTCGAAGTTGAGAAAGACCAGGTTCAGAAGAAGCTGGACGCCATGCGCGCGCGGTATTCGCCCGCCTATCCGGATGTGATTTCGCTTGAACACCGGTTGCAACACATTAACGAGCGGCTCGAGAAACTGCCGCCGCCCAGCCTGCAAAAGGCCCCGCCCAAAACCTCCTCCGCCGCCGTGCGGCTTGAGATCATCAAGCGCGAGGAGAGCAAGCTGAAGAATCAGAGAGCGGCGATTCAATCCCAGATTGCGGCCTATCAGGCCAAAATCGACGCGGAGCCGTTGCGGGAGGAGCAGATTGCCGATCTGAGCCGGAATTACGAGACCTCCAAGAAACTCTACGATTCGTTGCTCGAGAAGACCTATAGCGCGGAGATGGCGACGGACCTTGAGAAAAAGCAGAAAGCGGAGCGCTTTACAATTCTCGATCCGGCGCGGGCTCCTGAAAAGCCGTTCAAGCCCAAGCGCCTGTTGCTGATGCTGGCGGCGGCTTGCGCCTCGCTTCTCGCTTCCTGCGGATTCTTTATGGGCCGGGAGAAGTTGAACACGGCTGTCAAGGCGGAAACGGAGTTGAGAAATATTCTTCCCAAAACGGTCTCGTTCCTGGCGACGGTCCCGCGTGTTGAAACTCCCCGGGAACGGCGCCGCCGGGTTGGGATCGCCTTTATCGCGGCCTGTGCGGCGGTGCTGGCGTGCCTGCTGGTGGCAGGGTTTCTCTGGAAGGTGCACCCCATCTTATGAGCCGAATCTTTGACGCAATGAACCGGGCGCACGGCCTGGAGCTGGTTTCTCCCGCTCGCCGGGAATCTCCCAGTTATGATTTGATTCCGAAGCCGAGCGCCAATGGTTTTCGCAAACTGACTCTCACCCATGACCCCAATGCTCGCACCATTTTTCGGACAGAACCCAAGGGCGTGGCCGCCGAACAGTTCCGATTATTGCGGCGGAAGCTGGCGGCTCAATATCCGCAAGGCTCATCCCTGGTCGTCAGCAGCCCGTCGGCGGGCGACGGCAAAACCTTCAGCGCCGTTAATTTAGCCTGGGCGCTGGCGGAAAAGAAGCTTCCCACGCTGCTCATTGAGTGCGATCTCCGGCGGCCTTCAATTGCGCGTTTTCTCGGATGCTCAGTTGTGCACGGGATGGAGTCCCTGGCGTCTGAGAAAGTGGAGCCTGAGGATGTCGTGGCGGTGATCGACGGGTTGCCGTTGTATGCGGCGATGGTGGCCAAGGCGCATACGAACCCGGTTCGTTTTTTCAACAGCGTCGATGTGAAGAAATTCTTCAGTTGGGCGCGCAGCAAGTTCCAATGGTTAGTCATCGACGCTCCCCCCATCTTTCCTTTTTCCGACGTGGCCGAATTATGCTCGTTTGCGGAAGGCGTTGTGCTGGTGATTCGAGCGCGTCGCACCTCGCAGGAGCTCGTCACAAAATCCTTTGAGGCGCTGGGCGATCGGGTGCGGGGCGTGATCCTCAATGAGGCCACCCTTTGCCTCGACTCTTATTACCGTTACCTGGGCCGATACCACGTTGATCCCAATTCAAAAGACCAGTGAAGCCAGACCCCTCTTTGGAGCCCGGCGCGATACTGTGAGAAGATTCAGCATAAAGACAAACCTCGTGGAGTCTCTGTTTGACGGCGGCGATTGTCGGTTTCCAAGGATGAAGGGATGGATCATTCCCTTGATTCTGGCTCTGTGTTGGGTTGCTTCGGGAACGAAGGCTGTGGCGAGTTGTTCAGCGCCTGCGAATCCTATCGAAGCGGAGAATTGCCTTCCGGGAAATCCGGCGAGTGAGTGGGATGTGAGCAACGGCGGCTCTGATACCATCGTGGGATTTGCCACCGATATCAGCGTCAATCAGGGCCAGACCATCTCTTTCAAGATCAATACCAATGCCAAGAACTACACCATCGACATCTATCGCATGGGATATTACGGAGGGATGGGCGCGCGCAAGGTTGCAAGCATCAAGCCTTCAGTCGCTCTGCCTCAGACCCAGCCCGCCTGCCTTACGGATTCGGCCACCAACTTGTACGACTGCGGCAACTGGGCGGTTTCAGCCTCGTGGCAGGCGCCGGCCAACGCCACCTCCGGCATCTATTTCGCCCACCTGATCAGGACAGATACGGGGGCTGACAACCATATTGTTTTCATTGTTCGCAATGATTCGAGCCACTCCAATATTTTGTTCCAGACCTCAGATGAGACCTGGGAAGCCTATAACTCCTATGGCGGCTACAGCCTGTATCACGGGACAACCGGTGGGCTGGAGGCTCGCGCCAATAAGGTTAGCTATAACCGCCCCTTTGACAACCGCAGCGCGGCCTATGCCGAGAGTTGGGTATTTTACGCCGAATACCCGATGGTTCGCTGGCTTGAGGCGAACGGATACGACGTGTCGTATTTTACAGGCATCGATGCCGCTCGCAATGGTTCTCTGATTAAAAACCACAAGGTCTATCTCTCGGTAGGCCACGATGAATACTGGTCAGGGCCGCAGCGCGCCAATGTGGAGGCGGCGCTGGCTGCGGGTGTGAATCTGGCCTTCTTCAGCGGCAACGAGGTCTTCTGGAAGACGCGGTGGGAAAACAGCATCGACGGCTCGAACACCCCCTATCGCACGATGGCTTGTTACAAGGAATCGCTGGCGAATGCCGTCATTGATCCTGCTGATCCTCCGACCTGGACGGGAAGCTGGCGCGACCCGCGCTTTAGTCCTCCGGGCGATGGAGGCCGCCCGGAAAATGCTCTGACCGGAACGATTTTTGTGGCGAACGGGCCCGGTAATGACAATCTGGATCTGTCCATTCAAGTCCCTGCCGCCGATGGCAAACTGCGCTTCTGGCGCAATACCAGCATCGCCAGTTTATCTTCCGGCCAGGTGGCGACGCTTCCGGCCGGAACCCTGGGCTATGAGTGGGATATTGATGCGGATAATGGTTGGCGTCCGGCGGGATTGTTCGATCTTTCTTCGACGACCGTTTCGCTGACCACCGATTACCTGCTGGATTATGCCGGAACTTATGGCGCGGGCACCGCAACGCACAGCCTGACGCTTTATCGCGCTGCGAGCGGAGCGCTGGTCTTTGGCGCAGGAACCGTGCAGTGGTCGTTTGGCCTCGACAGCAATCACGATAATGTTCTTTATTCGGCTCCGCCGACGGACATACGCATGCAACAGGCGACAGTGAATTTGCTGGCGGATATGGGAGTGCAGCCGGCGACACTGCAATCAGGGCTCGTTCCCGCTTCGGCTTCGACAGATACGACTCCGCCGGTTTCAACCATCACCTCTCCGACTTCCAGCGCATCCTTGCAGGTGGGGACGCCGGTGGCTATCACGGGAACGGCCAGTGATACCGGAGGCGGCGTGGTGGCGGGAGTGGAGGTTTCCGTTGATGGAGGGACGACCTGGCATCCAGCTTCAGGGACCACAAACTGGACCTATAACTGGACGCCGACAGAATCCGGCTCAATCACCCTCGAAAGCCGGGCGGTGGATGACAGCGCCAATCTGGAGAAGCCCTCAGCGGGAGTGAACGTGACGGTTGCAGCCCAGGTCTGCCCCTGCGAGGAATGGAGTTCTTCCACGGTTCCAGGCACTCCTGACAGCGGCGACAGCACAGCCGGCGAATTTGGCGTCAAGTTCCGATCGGATACCGATGGATTCATCACGGGAATACGGTTTTATAAGAGTTCGGCGAACACTGGAATGCACGTGGGACATCTGTGGACGAGCAATGGCACGCTTCTGGCCAGCGTGACCTTCACAAACGAAAGCAGCTCCGGCTGGCAGCAGGCGACTTTTTCAAGTCCGGTGCGCATTACTGCGAATACCACCTACGTGGCTTCGTATTATGCTCCTTCCGGGCACTATTCCGCCGATCTGGCTTACTTCACGAACACGGTTGACATGTCCCCCTTGCACTTCCTGGCTAACAATTTGGACGGCCCAAACGGCGTTTACAGCTACGGTTTCAGCGGATTTCCAACCTCGAGTTACGACGCCAGCAATTACTGGGTTGATGTCGTCTTTGTGCCGCTCAACGGGCCGGGCGCTCCGCCGCCTTCGCTAGGGGTTAATCCAACAGGTCTGAGCTTTGTGGCCTTCTATGGGCAAGGGAATCCCGCCAGCCAGCAACTGACGGTGAGCAACCTGGGCGGAAATACGCTGAACTGGACGGCAAGCGCCAACGTCTCGTGGCTCACGCTTTCTCCCCCTTCAGGAACGGCCCCGTCAACCATTACGGTGACGGCTAATACGGCAGGGCTTGCGCTTGGCACGTACAACGGAACGATCACCATTACTGCATCAGGCGCGAGTAACTCGCCTCAAACCATATCCGTTACGCTCACGGTCGCCCAAGAGCTCTTTCTTTCGAATTTTGATGACGGGAGCATGCAGGGGTGGGCTATCTCGCCTTTGGGTTTGGCATCCAATTGGTCGGTGGTCAACAAGGCGCTGCAATACAACGGCGGCGGGCACACTCAGGTTTATGCCGGAAATTCAGCCTGGACGGACTATAGTTTCCAGGCGGACATTAAGCTGTCAACCCTGAACAATTATCCTGGTGGAATTCGGGGCCGGGTGAATCCGTCCACGGGCGCCGCCTACACGGTTTGGCTCTATCCTGCGCAAGGCCTCATCAAGCTGTTTCGCACTGTCGCCTGGAATATCGACGCCGGTGCGACCCAGTTAGGGCAAGGCTCGGTGACCTTCGATGCAGTCAACTTCCATACCGTCAAGCTGACGTTTCAAGGCAGCCAGATCCAGGTATTTTACGATGGACAGCAGGTGATCAACGTGACGGATGCGAGTTACCCGAGCGGCATGGTCGCTCTGGACGTCTCCAATCAAGTGGTGACATTCGATAATGTGCTGGCCGTGACAACCGCCTCGCTGCCTTCAAGTTCACTGACCCTTTCGTCGAATTCCCTGAGTTTTTCGGCGAATTATCAGGGGCCCAATCCATCGCCTCAGACCGTTCAACTGACTTCCAGCGGCGGGTCGCTGGCATGGACGGGCGTGAGCAGCGCTTCCTGGCTGAGCGTTTCACCCACCAGCGGGGCAACGAGCAATAGCCTTCAGGTCTCGGTGAATTCCTCGACGCTGGCTGCGGGCAGCTATAGCGGCACGATTCAGGTAACCTCGCTCGGGGCGGCAAACAGTCCGCAGACAATCAACGTCAGCCTGAACGTGATCGTTCCGCCGCCGGCGATTGCCCTTGCGCCGTCCCTGTTCAATTTTTCCGCGACGGTGGGTCAGCCCAGTCCGGCCTCGCAGACGCTGGCGGTGACAAATTCCGGCAATGGAGTTCTTTCCTGGACCGCGGCGGGAGATTCTTCCTGGCTCACGCTCTCTCCAACGTCGGGCTCTACTCCCGGGTCGACCAGCGTGGGCACTAATATCACCGGATTATCACCCGGCGATTACAACGGCAACGTTACCGTTTCTTCATCCGGCGCCGTGAATTCACCCCAGACCGTTCCTGTAAGCCTGCGGCTTCTGGCGCAAGATATGTCGGAGAATTTCAGCGACCAGGGCGCGGGGTGGATAGTCTCGCCGCTCGGACACGCGGGCGGCTGGAGCGTTTCCAATGGAGTCTATTCTTACAACGGTGGAGGGGAGACTCAATCCTGCGCTGGGAACGGAGCGTGGTCTGATTACACCTTCGACGCCAATATTCTGCTTTCTTCGCTTTCGAATTATCCGGGCGGGGTGCGCGCGCGCGTGAATCCGAGCACCGGGGCGGGCTATGCGGTCTGGCTCTACCCGGGGTCGGGTGTGGCGATTCTTTACAGAGTTCCACAGTGGAACATTGACGGGGGCGGCACCACGATGCTGGCGCAGGCGGCGGTGCACTTTGACAATACAGCCTATCACGATCTCCGCATGGACTTCCGCGGCAGCCAGATCACCGTGTATTGGGATGGAAACTTTCTGATGAGCGCGACGGACAGTTCCTATTCGAGCGGCTTCGTATGCCTGGACGTGTCCAATCAGCCGATTTCCTATAAGAACATTCAAGTGGCCGCTATTCAAACCGAAGTGGCTCTGGATGCTCCCTCGCCTTCCAGCCTGGTGTTCAGTTCGGCTCCGGGACAGAGTCCCAGTTCGCAAACTGTCAACATCAGCGCGGGAGGCGCGGCAACCACCTGGGCTGTCACCACAAACGCTTCCTGGCTGACGGCGACGGCTTCCAATAGCTTGACCCCGGGAGTCGTTACGGTTTCAGCCAATGGCAGCGGGCTTTCGGAAGGGACTTATACCGGAAATGTCTCGGTCTTTGCCCCCGGGGCGAGCAATTCGCCAGTGGTCATTCCGGTGACCTTTGGCGTCAAGACCGCAGTGATGAACGTCACCGCGACGGGCCTAACGTTCTTTGGCGCGATAGGCCATAATCCCTCCAGCCAAACCATCAGTGTGGCGAATGCAGGGACAGGAAACCTTTCCTGGACCGCCTCGGCCGATTCAAGCTGGATTGATTTGAATCCGACCTCAGGAACTGCGCCTTCGACGATTACAGTGTCTCCGGATGTGTCGAGCCTTTCGGCTGGCCAGTACAACGGGAATGTGACGGTCAGCTCGAACGATGTGGAGAACAGCCCCGCCACGGTTCCTGTATCCCTGCAGGTCGGCACATGGCTGTTCAGCGATGACTTCAGCTCCGGCTCGGCCAGCCAATGGACCGTGTCGCCAATGGGGTCGGCATCTAATTGGTCGGTGGTGAACGGCGCCTACACTTACAACGGAGCGGGAGCCTCGCAGTCCTGGGCGGGAAGCGCGTCGTGGAGCAATTATACGGTTGCGGTGGACTTCAAGCTCTCATCGCTCAGCGATTATCCGGGCGGCATCCGCGGGCGCGTCAACACATCAACCGGGGCGGGGTACGGCGTCTGGATTTATCCCGCGGAAGGAATCCTGAAGCTCTTTGCGATTCCACAGTGGAATATTGACGGCGGCGGGACCGTTCTCCTCGGGACTTCTTCAGCCGTCAAGATGGACACCAACTGGCATAACCTGCGCATCGTGATGCAAGGCTCTTCGATCAAGGTTTATTTCGATAACGCGTTGGTGATCCAGGTGACGGACACGCGCTATACGCAAGGCGCCGTGGCGCTCGACGTCTCAAACCAGCCTATCTCCTTTGATAATATCGCGGTCATTGGCTTCTGAATGGATTGCCCCTGAGTCGGAAGCGGATTCTGGCAGACACCATCGTGGCCATCAACGTCTTATTCCTACATGCGGGCGACGACTGGATTCGGGGAAGCGAGATCGCGCTTCTCACGCTGCTTCGACGGCTTAACCGGGAAAGAATCAGGCCGTTTCTTCTCTGCAGCCATCAGACTCTTGGCGAGATAGCGCAGCGCGAGGACGTTCCTGCCCAGCTTTATCCCATTCCTCAAATGATGCTCGATCGCGGGTGCTCTGAACTGCCGGTTGCGAAGTGGGCCGCCGGATTGAAAAAAATCCTGTCGCTAGTCACAAAATGGGACATTCAGATCTTGTACAGCAACGGTGGAAGGCCCTGTCAGCTTGCTTATTATGTGGCGAAAATCCGAAAACTTCCGGTAATCTGCCATGTGCATTGTCCCTACAGCAGGCGTTATATCCTCTTTTATCGATTCCATCGGGCGGACAAGGTGGTCTTTGTGAGTGAGGCGGTTCAACGGAAGGCCCAGAAGAATGCGCGCTTTCGCAATTCCTCTGAAGTGGTCTATTGCGGGATCGATATCCAACGCTTCCGTCCGGCGCTGGATCGGCTGCAGTCGCTCCGTGAAGAACTGTCGCTGCCGCAGAATGCCTTTGTGTTTGGTCAAATATCCTCGTTGATTCCGAGGAAGGGGATTGATCTTCTTTTGCGGGCGTTTGCCCTTGTAGCCCGCGAGCATGATCATGCTCGCCTGGTTCTGGTGGGGGATGGGCCGCAGTCGGAAGCCTACCTTGCGTTAGCCCGAGAACTTGGGATCGTTGAAAAGGTTCGGTTTGCCGGTTTCCAGCCGGATCCCCTTCCTTTTTATCAGCATGTGTTTGACGCCAACGTGCTCGCCTCGCGCAGCGAAGCGCTTCCACTTTGTCTGATGGAGGCCGCCGCCTGCGGGCTTCCCAGCCTGGCGGCCGGGGTGGATGGAATTCCGGAGGCCGTCATTGACGGCGAGACCGGCTTTCTTTTTGAGACGGAAGATTACCTGGCATTGGCGGACAGAATGAAGACGTTAATCTCCTCACCAGACCTGCTATTGAAGCTGGGCCGTGGCGCAAGGAAGCTCGCGGAACAAAAGTTTTCCCAGGATCGATACGTCGATTCAATCGATCGCATTATCGTGGAGCAAGGGGGCCTGGCGGAGCGTAATCTCGCAGTGTCCCGGACGGTTTCCGTACTAGGTTGAGGTTGAATGTCCAGACGCAAGTCCATTGCGGGTAAATATTACAGCCAGACTCGGCAGGTAGTTCCATCCCAGAGAAAACTGAGTCGTCTTGAATGTTGACGGATGCCGGAATCGCCGAGAAGACCGATCGGGAACAGCCCCAAGCAACCGGCGGCACTTTGCTGAACTTTGCAAGGGCGAGCCGGGCGGCTTTCGACGGCAGACCCTACCTTTGGGTGACGGGGAATGCGCTCATCGTTAGCCTGTGGATATGGGCTGCGTTCCTGAAAGACAGTAGGGCAGTAAGCGGCATACGGGACTTGGCTCTTCTACCGCCCTTGGTGGTCTTGGGCTTTCTGGGTTTGCATCGGCTCATCGTGATGGTTGCCGACCGCGCCATTCACCTTGATCGCCGGGAAATCCTCCCAAAAGTGGCCTTTTGTTTCAACGCGGGCATCGTCTGTTTGCTCTTCTTACCGGAATACCTCTTGGGTCATCAGGTCCCGGAAATACGGTCGCTGATCCTTCTAGCCTCGTCAGGCTTGCTCTTTGTGATCTGGATTTGGCTATCGCTGCGCCAGGAGCCCAAAGAAACGGTTGATTCAGCCCATCGGCCCAAGATGATTCTGGCCGCCTTCACGCTGGCTTATTTTGCTCTTTGCGCTTATCTGGATGTTCGTAAATTTAACTGTTTCGGATACGTCGGTCAGGACCTGGCGTATATCACCCAATCTTTTTACACCACGTTGCACGGCTACCTCTTCTACGCAAACGTCATCCAGGATGCTTACTACACTCACAGCGTGATGAGCGATTTTGCGGGGCACAACTCGGTGATCATGTTCTTCCTCTTGCCTGTTTATGGTTTGTTCCAATCGCCCATCGCCTTGCTTTTGATTCGAAACGCCTTGATGGCTTCGTGCGCGTGGCCCGTTTATTTGCTCGCGCGGTGCAAGTTTTCTTCGGCGGTTTCGGCTGCTTTTGCGATCAGCTTTCTTTTACTCCCGACCATCTTTTATGCCAGCCTCGACGTTCCTTATATGCTTTCGCTGGCGGCGTTTTTTCTGCTGTTTGCCTTCTACTTTTACTTTCAGGAGCGATTCCTGCCCTTTTTCATCTTTGCCGTTCTCTCGCTTTTTGTCCGGGAGGACCTGGTGTTCGTCATCTTTGGTTTTGGGCTGCTGGCATTGTGGCATCGTCGTGGAGCGAAATGGGCGGCTGTTCCGATGGGGCTCGCCGCGTTCTGGGCCATCTTATCGTGGATCATTGTATTGCCGCATTTTATGCACGGCGCCAAATTTGTGGTGGGCCTCTGCTTTACCAACCTCGGGTCCACAAGAGCCGAAATGATCCGGAACGTTTTAACCCATCCGGTTGAAATGCTGGTTACGCGAACGAACCTGACCTATCTCAAGCAACTGATCACTCCGATGGGATGCATATTATTCCTGGCCAGCCCGGTGGCGGCGCTCGCGTTGCCTTATGTGGGCATTGACCTTCTGGGCGGGGCGGGGCCGTGCTGCACCACTCTGATCGTCAGCCATTACATGGTGCTGCCCGCTGTCATCCTGTTTGTTGCATTCGTTGCCAGTCTTGGCGAAGTCGGTTCGAGGCTGGAGAAAATCGGGATGGATCCTCGCCGGTTCTATCGGGCGATGGCTCCCTTGGTCTTGTTCCTGACGCTGGTCACCATCGCTTTCTCCATCGGGGAGCGACAAATCAATGAATTTCGCCCCCAACCTTGGAATGATGAAGCGCGGCGCGTGGCGCATTTGATTCCAGGGCGGGCGTCCGTCGCGGCGCCGCGTTACATGCTCCCGTTGCTCGCGAACCGGCTGTATCTGTTTCAGACCCATCTTCTGTTTCGTTATCATCACCCGAATCCGGAATACATCGTTATGGATCGGGGCTCTGACTCGGAACTTGACGGCTCAGGCACGAATCTGGATGAGCGCGAGGCGACGCGGGCGCTCCGCGATGAGCTCACAACGAGTCGGCAGTTTCAATTGATCTACCGAAGTGCGAACTTCCTCATCTTCAAGAACTTATCAAGTCCTCCCGCACTCATCGCGCGGCCTGCAGACGCTCCGTAATCTCCATGGAAGAACTCAAGAGACTCTATCAAGACTCCTCGCATTACCTGGTAGGACGCGTGTGTCTTTTGCTGTTGGGGTTCATTTCGTTTCCCCTGTTCACGCGCCTCTTTTCGGTGTCGCAATACGGAGTCATCAACCTGGTTTTCAAGGTGGTTCTGGCCGCGACAGTGCTCTCGAAACTGGGCATTCAGAATTCAGTGTTGAGATTCTACGAAGAGCGCGCCGTTTCCCGGGATGGCAAGAGCTTGTGCCAATACTATTCAACCTTATTCTTTGGGCCTCTGGGAATCGCGTTGGCGGTCACGATGCTTTTCGTCATCGGCGTCGCCGTGATGCCATCCACGCTGGTTTCATCGCCCATCAAACGCCTGCTGATCTTTGCCTCTTTATTGATCGTGATCCGGTCGGTCTGGTCAATCCTGGCGGGCTTTTTGAGGGTTGAGGGCAAGACGAAAATCTACAACGTCTTTGACGTGCTCATCAAAGCGGAGACCATTGCGCTTATCTGCCTCCTGCTTTTTATGTGGAAGCGCAGCGTGTGGTCGTTCTTTGCCGGCACGATTGCGGCAGAGGGAACGATCGCCCTCTTTGTAGTAGCCCTGTTGTTTCGGCGGCATATTTTAGCCTTGAAGGCGTTTGATACGAGGTTTATGCGAGTGATCGTGGCGTTTGGATTGCCGCTTGTCATTTATGAGCTTGCGAGCGTGATTCTGGATTCCGGAGATCGAGTGCTGGTGCAGTATTACCTGGGGGCGAAGGAACTGGGCTATTACTCGGCGGCTTATAACCTGTCCTATTACATCCAGGAGGCTCTAGGCTCTCCACTGAACCTAGCCCTCATGCCCCTTTACATGAAGTTGTGGGTGACCAAAGGCCGCGCAGAGACGCAGCGATTTCTGAGCGAGAGCTTTGATGTGTTCCTGATGATTGCCGTCGGCATCTGTGCGACCGTCGTGGTGACCTCGCGGGACGCCATTATCTTCCTGGCATCAAGCAAGTTTCAGAGAGCCCATGAACTGCTGCCGATCCTGGTGATCGGGGTGATGCTCTATGCGTTGCACATCTTCCTGACCGCCGGATTGCTGATCCATAAAAAGACGCTGACGATGGCGCGGCAGGTTGTCTATGCCTGCGTCCTCAATATTCTGCTGAACGTGTTCCTGATCCCTCGAATAGGGCTTCAAGGCGCGGCCGTTGCCACGCTGGTGAGCTATGGTTTTCTGATCTTGTTGATGGCCCGAGCCTCGTTCCAGATTCTGCCGATTGGGATTCGTTTCCTGGGTTGCGCAAGCTATCTGGCGGCGGCGCTGGCTACGTGGCTCCTGGTTTCGCAGATTCAGATGAAAACTGTCTTGTTCAGTCTGGCCGCTCGGGGGATTGCAAGCATGCTGGTTTATACCTCTTTGGTTTGCCTGCTTGATCGGCGGACAAGAGCGCTGTTGAAGGGATTGCTGCCGTGGCCTCGTGATCGTAGGACGGCTGAGGAAGCGATGCTGGCCGGAGCTATCTCCCCAGCTAAAGATTTACCCTGAGCTTCGAGCGGCAGAAGGCTTGCTGTTTCGCAACGCGATGAGAATTCTGTTGATCACGGACTCGTTCTTGCCCCACGCGGGCGGATCGCGCGTCTACTACCATCATATTTATAAAAGCTGGGTCCAACAGTTTCCCGATCAGGTGACGATTCTTACCAAAAAAGTCGGGGACTGGAAAGAATTCGACCGGCGAGAAGCATCAGAATCTTTGGAAATTATCCGGCGCTTTCGGCCGCTGCCGAACCTGAAGGCGTATCAACTCCCGAAGATTATCTTTCCGGCCCTGGGCGCGTTGCGAATTTGGCGTCAGAAACAGCCGGATATGATTCACGCTGGCGACCTTTACCCTCCCGGCGTCATCGCGCTGGCGTTGAAGCGGTGGCTGGGCTTGCCGTACCTGATTTATTGCCATGGCGAGGAGATCACCCAGACGGAGCGGTATCGATATCAGCCGAGGGTTCGGAATGTGATCTACCAAGAGGCTAGCGTCGTTGTGGCGGCGTGTGAGTTTGCCCGAAAACACCTTGTTCGGCTTGGAATTCCCGAAGGTCGAATCTGCAAGATCACACCCGGGGTCGATTACGAGCAATTTGCTCCGAAATCGCCTGATCCGGAACTGCTTGATCGGTTTTCGCTTCGAGGCAAGAAGGTTCTGCTTACCGTGTCGAGATTGTGGCCGCGCAAGGGACATGAGGCGGTAATGCGGGCTGTAGCCAGGATTCTTTCCGATGTGCCCGATATGCGATACCTCATTGTGGGGAAGGGGCCTGAAGAGGAGAAGCTTCGCCGGTTAGCCTTTGAGTTGGGGCTTACAGATCAGATTGTATTTGTCGGCTTTGTTCCCCAGGAGCAGCTTTCTGACTTCTATAACCTGTGCGACGTTTTTGTGATGGCAAACCGCGAAGAGGAAGAAAGTGGCGATGTGGAAGGGTTCGGCATGGTGTTCCTTGAAGCGAACGCGGCAGGGAAACCCGTGATAGGCGGGAGATCCGGAGGAACGGAGGATTCCATTCTGGATGGCGTAACCGGCTTCCGGGTTAACCCAGACAATGTGGATGAAGTCGCGAGCGCTTTAAAAAAGTTGTTAACTGATCCTGCTTTATGTCGCAAGTTGGGCGAGGCAGGCCTGGCTCGCGCGCGCCGGGAGTTTGGTTGGGAAGAGAAGGCACGCATTTTGCGCCAAGCGAGCCGGAACGCAGCGCAAGGCAACGCGCAGGAGATCGCCCCTGCGGCGAGCGTCGCTTCTGCAAATTCCGTCTGATGCCTCGAGTCGGCTAGATTCTGCTCTTGTTCATTCCCAAGAAAGTGAAATCCCAAATCAACCTGGAGCGTTCCGAGTGACCGAAGTTGCGCCGGCGCTGGCGGTCGGCCTGCATCTGGGCCTTTCAGGCCACTACGCCTATTTGCTGGCCGCAGCGGGCATCGGGGCCTTCCTGGCCTCGGTGTTCTGGAGGCCCTCCGCGGGCCTCTATCTCCTGGCCTTCACGCTTCCCATGCAGACCACGCGGTATAAGCTCCATGGGTTTCCACTTGGCGATCAGTTCATTGACATCCTGGTGCTGGGCGTGACGCTGGGGCTTTTGATTCATCACGGCAAAATTGAGCTCAAGACTCCACTTAGCGGCTATCTCCTCTTTTTTGGATTGTTCTGTTACCTCTCGCTTTTTCAGGGTTCGTTCTATCTGGGAG
Source organism: Acidobacteriota bacterium (assembly GCA_902812415.1). GTDB lineage: Bacteria > Acidobacteriota > Terriglobia > UBA7540 > UBA7540 > RH2-MAG17b. The sequence goes on along the minus strand of CADDZJ010000002.1, from coordinate 130,625 downwards.
CGCCGTTACCGTTTCGGATTTCGGATCCACGCTTTTCCAATTGGAAGAATTATGTGGAGATGTTCTATTTGTGCATCCTGGCAGCCCACGTTATTCGAACCAAGAAACAGGCCAAGATTCTTCTGGTTGTGATGGCTATGTCTCTATTGCTGGTCAATCGCAGTTTTCATTCCACCATTTCCGGCCGGGACCTGTCGCATTTTTCCTACAGTGTGCGCGACGCCGGCGCGCTCGGATATGCGGGTGAGAACGGGTTTGCGGCGTTTGAAGCGATGTATGCTGCTTTTCTGTTGGGCTTGTGGGTCTATCAAAAGAAGATCCTTCTCAAACTGGCGATCCTCGCTCTGGTCCTTACCTGCGTTTACTGCCTGCTTTACTCTTTTTCGCGGGAGTCTTATTTGGGATTTCTCGCTGCCTTGGTCTTATTGGGTTTGTTCAAAGAGAGAAAACTGCTGGTTCTGGTTGCTCTGTTGTTGATTACCTGGCAGGTGATCCTTCCGCGGTCGGTGCAGGAACGGATTCTGATGACTACCGAGGATGCGCAATCCGGTCAGAAATTTGATTCATCGGCTGAGGCGCGCATTGAGCTTTGGGAAGATGCCAAGGCGCTGTTCAGGCAGAATCCCGTGATCGGGCTTGGGTTTGACACCTATGAGTTTTTAGGCCGGGTTGGACCCTACCGGGATACTCACAATTACTATATGAAAGTGCTTTCTGAGACGGGAATCGTGGGAATTTTCCTGTTTTTATGGCTGCTGAAGAAGATGTGGAAACTTGGCTACCGTCTTTTCAGGACGGCCGAGGACCCTTTCTGGCAATCGATGGGGCTGGGTTTTATGGCCTTGATGGGAAGCCTTGTGGTGTTGAATTTTTTTGGGGATCGCTGGACGTATCAACAGCTTGACGGGTTGATGTGGATTCTACTTGGGTGCGTCATCAGGGGACTTTTCATTGTGGACGAGTCCGTGGAAGCGGAGGAAGTTTCCGAAGAGGAAGAGCCTGTCTCTTCGGATGCGCTCCCGGCGATGACGATCGTCTGAGATTTCAGAATGGGCGGCGCGCGAATGGGCAGTGCGGTCTGTCAATCGGATTTGCGAGCGTCTTTGTCTGCCAATCCGTCTTCAATGGGCAGCATCATGAGGGAAGTGGTCAGTGGTTCGGATCGGCCCCATATTCTTTTCCTGATCGATCAGTTATGCCAGGCGGGGGGGGCGGAGCGCGCTCTGCTGCAAATCATCCGGTTGCTTCCGCGGAGCCGGTTTCGTTGCTCGCTGGCAACTTTCAAGATCAACCAGCTTCAGCCTGCCTTTGCGGATATTCCTTGCCCTGTCCATCTCTTTCCGTTGCGGCGGACCTACGGCTGGAGCGGGCTTCGCGCTGCTGTCAGACTCTCGAGCCTCATTCGCTCAGAACGGGTGCGTTTGGTCCATACGTTCTTTGAAACTTCGGATATTTGGGGAGGGGTGGTCGCCAAGCTGAGCGGTTGTCCTTGGTTGATCTCGAGTCGCCGGGATATGGGGATTTTTCGCTCGGTTAAGCATCGCGTGGCTTACCGGCTAGTGAATCCTCTGTTTGACTCTGTTTTAGCCGTATCGGAGGAGGTGCGAAGGGCGGCGATTCACGAAGGCTTGCCGCCGAGTAAGGTGATGACGCTTCACAACGGGATAGAGGCTGAAAAGCTCATGCGCGCTCGTCCAAGCGATGGATGCGAGCTTCGCGACCGGCTGAGGCTTGCAAAGTTTTCTCAGATTATCACGACGATTGCCAACATTCGCCCAGTGAAGGGCCTGGATGTTCTCATACGCGCGATGGCCATTGTGCGCGAAAAGTTTCCAGGCGCGTGTCTGGTTGTAGCCGGCGAGATTCTGGAACCCGAATATATGCGCGAATTACAGGAGTTGGTCGGCGATCTGGACCTTGCGGAAAGGGTTAAGTTCCTTGGGGGCTCGGAGAATATCTTTGCATTGCTTCGCGCAAGCGATGTCTTCTGCCTTTTATCGAGGAGCGAAGGGTTCTCAAACGCTCTGATTGAAGCGATGGCGTGCGGCCTACCTTGCGTAGCCACACGAGTGGGCGGAAACGGCGAGGCGGTGGCGGATGGGGTAAGCGGATTTCTGGTTCCGCCTGACGATCCCGAGGCGGCAGCCCATCGAATATGGGCTGTTTTGCGCGATCCGGCCAAGTCGCGGCAGATGGGGCAGGCTGGCCAGTTGATTGTGAAGAACCGTTTCACGGCTCAGGCCATGATCGAGCGTCTGGTTGATGTCTACGATCATTTACTGGATTCCCGCAGGAGTTAGCATGGTCGGTATGGCCGAGACAATATTTGGGGCGTGCGCTGCAATCCTGCTCTACGTTTATCTGGGTTATCCCTTGTTCCTGGCGCTTATGGCGGCCTTCGCCCGCCGGCCAGAGCCGGAAGCTGACTATCTTCCCACTCTATCAGTTCTGCTTTCCGCTTATAACGAAGAGGCGCATATCGGCCAGAAGATTGAGAGGACTTTGAGGCTGGATTATCCGGCTGACAAGTTGGAGGTTGTGGTGGTCTCAGACGGGTCCGTGGATCGGACGGATTTGATTGTGCGCTCGTTCCAGGATCCGCGCGTACGACTGCTGCGAATCCCCTCGCGGCGAGGGAAGACGAACGCCCAGAACGAAGGGGTCAAAATCTGCCGGGGCGAGATCGTCGTCTTCTCGGATGCGACCACACTCTATCACTCGCAGGCGTTACGGTATCTTGCCAGCAACTACCGAGACCCTCGAGTGGGGGCGGTTAGCGGACGCTACCAATACTTCGATCCAGCGGGGCGGTCGCCCACCGGGTTAGGTTCCATCGCCTTCTGGAATTACGAAAACCTCATCAAGACGTTTCAATCGAAGATCAAAACCATTACCGGTTGTTGCGGCTGCATCTATTCGGTCCGCCGGCGCCTTTACACGCCTCTTCCCGACGATATCATCAGCGACTTGGTGCAGCCCCTGAAGGTGATTCTGAAAGGGTATCGGGTGATTTTTGAACGGCGCGCGCTGGCTTACGAAGAAACCACCCAATCGGCGCAGGAAGAATTCTCGATGCGGGTGCGCGTGGTTACGCGCGGCATGCGCGGGCTTTTGAGCGTCCCGGATCTGCTGAAGCCATGGAAATGGCCGTGGGAGTCCTTTCAACTCATCTCTCACAAGGTCCTGAGATGGTTGGTTCCATTCTTCCTGATTGGGCTTTTCGTGACGAGCGCGCTTCTTTGGAGCCAGCCGATCTTCAAACTGTTCTTCCTGGCGCAGGCCTTGTTTTATTTGACGGCGATGTTTTCACTCTTTGTTCCAGCGCATCGTCGGTGGAAGCCCTTGGCGATGCCCTTGTACTTCTGCACTCTCAATACAGCGGCTCTGGTAAGCCTGCTCGAAGTCTGTAGAGGCAAAAGGTACGTCGTGTGGGAGACGGTGCGCAGTGAAAGATAAATTGAGAATTGAATTTATCACTGACGACAACCCGCTCTATGTTTTGCCGTTTTTCGAGGAGTTCCTCCGGCATTACGCGGCGGAATTTGAGATTCTCCGAGTGTCGCGCTGCCGGCCCATGGGCAAGCGATCGAGAATAAAGCTCATCCGAGGGCTGATTTGCCTTTACGGGTTTACGGGTTTTCTTCGGCTCGCCGCGCGGCTCCTGACCTTGCAGGCTTCAGGCATCCTGCCTTTTAGCCGCCGAACGGGGAGCGCCCATTCGCTTTCTCAGTTGTGCCGTAACTATTCCATTCCGTGCGAGAAGATCGAGAATCCGAACCGCGCGGAGTTTGTTGAGAAAATCCGAGGAGAAGCTCCTGATCTCCTGATCTCGGTCGCCTGCCCCTATATCTTAAAGGAAACCTTGCTGGCGGCCCCCAGGCTCGGCTGCCTCAACATTCACCACGCGCCGCTTCCGCGTTATCGAGGAATGATGCCGACTTTCTGGCAGATGTTCCACCGCGAGACGGAGGTGGGCCTGACCATTCACTGGATGGATGAGAGGATTGATGAAGGCAGGGCTGTCCTGCAAAGCGCGTTGGAGATCGCGCCTCAGGAGACTCTCGATCATCTGATTCAGCGCTCGAAACGCCACGGAGCTCACTGCATGGCGCAGGTGCTCAGAAAGATTGCCTCCCAGACTCAGACTGTCGTCACTCTGGATCAGGGCCAGGCCAGCTATTTCAGCTTTCCGACCCTTGAAGAAATGCGCGAGTTTCGCCGGCGAGGGCTCCGAGCGATCTAAAACTTCCGGGGCGTTTTTGACCGTCGTTGCGCGGAGGCGCGCAATTTCTGAAACAGCACATCCATGACGGGCAACCCTAAAACGCGAAGGCTTTTTTCCGTGATTGCCCCGCTTTGGAACGAGGAGGCCGGCGTCGCTCAACTCCACGAGAAGCTGAATCGACTTCGGCGGCGACTGAAGCCTGTGGCGGATTTGGAATTTATTCTGGTGGATGACGGGAGCTCAGACCGGACCCGACAGAATTTATACTCGCTTTTCGGCGGCGACCCGCTCGCGCGCATTCTGGTGCATCCCCAAAATCGCGGTCTTGGGGCGGCGATGCGCACCGGCTTTGAGAATGCCAGTGGTGAGATCGTTTGCACCATCGATGCGGATTGCAGTTATGAGCCGGAAGGCCTTTTACGGTTGATTGAGACCATGGAACGGACGGGCGCCGACGTCGTTACGGCTTCACCCTATCACCCCGAAGGCCGGGTGGAAGGCGTTGCGGGCTGGAGGATTGTCTTGAGCAAGGGCTGCTCCTGGTTTTACCGATGGATTTCAGGGGCGCGCCTTCACACCTTTACCAGCGTTTTTCGGGCTTATCGGGCGCGAGTGACTAAGGAATTGAAGTTCGAAGCGGATGGATTTCTTTCGGCAGCCGAGATTGCGATCCGGGCGGTGCAGCAAGGATTTGTTGTCGCGGAGACGCCCATGATGTTGCGGGCGCGCAGTGTGGGCGTCTCAAAAATGAAAATCTTTCAAACGATAGCCTCGCATCTGAGATTGATGCGATCGCTTGTGATACAGAAGTTGAATTCGCGCAGTGTGGGTCCGATGGAGATGACGACAGTCAGCCGGCCCGCATGGCCCAAGAGCGAAGTCTAACCTGAGCCCTATATCCCCTCTTCCTAAGACATATATTCCCTGATTACAGATTCCAATGCTCTCACTCATGGGCGAGGGTGCGCTCCACCTACAGCCTGGCGCAACAAAAAGGCGGTTTTGCTATGTCATCCACGACAGCCATCGATTTGATTAAGCCGAGGGGCTTTTTGCGCTCTTCTGAACTGGAGCGCAGAGCGATGCGCCGCCGGCAGGCGGAGAAAAAGATTTGCATTGTCTTTGGTACGCGACCTGAAGCGATCAAGCTCGCGCCAGTAATCCAGCAACTTGAGGCGTGGGGGAAGCCGTTCCGGGCCGTCATCGTCAATACCGGCCAGCATCGCGAGTTGCTTTCCCCCTATGTCCGGCTATTTGGCATCCCAATCCATTACGACCTACAAATCATGGAGCCAAACCAGACCCTCAATACGGTTTGCTCGCGAGCGCTGGCTTCTCTGGATTGCATCATGGCTGCCGAAAATCCCGACCTTGTCCTTTTTCAGGGGGATACGACGACGGCCATGGCGGCAGCGATGGCGGCTTTTCATCGGCGCATTCCCTCGGGCCACGTCGAGGCGGGTTTGCGATCTGGCAACCCGGAAAGCCCATACCCCGAAGAGATGAACCGCCGTTTGATTACGCAAATGGCCACCTACCATTTCGCCGCAACTCAGGGAAATCGCAACAATCTGCTGCGGGAAGGCATCGACAGCAGAAAAGTGTTTGTGACAGGGAATCCGGTTGTCGATTCGCTCCAGAAGATTCTCGAGGAGCGGAAGACCTCTTCCAGTCTCGAAGAATTGGTTCAAGCAACGAAAGGGCTGAAGCTCCTGGTCCTGACAACCCATCGGCGGGAAAGCTTCGGCGAAATGATGGCAGGGAATTTGAGGGCGCTTCGCGAGTTCACAGATCGGCATAACGATGTGGCCCTTGTTTTTCCTGTCCATCCCAATCCTCATGTCTCTGCCGTGGCCTCTGAGATCTTGTCATCGCATCCGAGAATCCATCTGATTTCACCGCTGGGCTACGATGATTTTATCCATTTACTTTCTCATGCGTGGCTGATCGTTTCGGACTCTGGCGGAGTGCAGGAGGAAGCTCCGAGTCTTGGCAAGCCGCTGCTGATCCTGCGCGAGAACACGGAAAGGCCGGAGGCGGTTGAATCGGGCGTTGCGCGGCTGGTTGGAGGCAACTCCGAACATCTCACTTTGATGCTCGAGGAAGTTTATGCCGGCGGAACCTGGACCGAGGATGTGAAACGCGTGGAGAATCCTTTCGGCCGCGGCGACAGCGGTTTTCGCATTGTTCAAGCCATCGCCCGGGCGCTTCACGTTTCCGCGGAGAAAAGTCCTCGGGAGTCCGAGGCGGCGGGCATCGACAGCAGATTCCTTGCTTCGGAGGAGGCAAGAGAGCCAGCCCCAGCGCTGCCTGCCTGAGCTTGTGCATGGGTACGTTGCAGGTTCCGATTACCCAACATTTCAATTTGCATATTTCAAGAGGAGAATTCATGAACACTTTAACCCATTCTGAAGAAAAAATTCTGACGTTGCCGTCCGATCAGGATGCATCAGGCCGGACCTTGGGAGATGAGGAGCTTGACCTCCTGGGCGAAGCGATCCGCAGCGGGACTCTGACGAGCACCAAGGGAGCATTCGTGAAAACGCTCGAGAAGAGGTTTGCCGAGAGGCTTGGGACAAAATATGTTTATGCCTGCGCCTCAGGAACCGCAGCCGTGCATACGGCGATTGCCGCCATTGATCCAGAGCCCGGGGATGAAATTATCACCAGTTCGATTACGGACATGGGCGCGTTGACTCCGATCATTTACCAGGGAGCCATTCCGGTTTTTGCTGAGGTGGATCCCAAGACCTGGAATGTGACGGCGCGCACCATTGAGCCTTGCTTGAGCGAACGCACGCGCGCCATTATCGTCACCCATCTTTTTGGCAACCCGTGTGAGATGGACCAGATCATGGAGTTGGCCCATAGCAGGAACATTCCCGTCATTGAAGATTGCGCTCAGGCTTTTGGCGCGCTCTCGAATGGACGCCCGGTGGGAACGATTGGCAGGATCGGATGCTTCAGCCTTCAGCAGGGCAAGCACATGACGACTGGGGAAGGCGGGCTGGTTTCAACCCAGGATGAAAGCCTGGCGCGGCTCATGTTCCTGTTCATCAATAAGGCGTGGGGATATGGCGATCCGAACCCCGACCACTATTTTCTGGCGTTGAATTACCGGATGAGCGAACTGCAAGGCGCCGTGGCTGTGGCTCAGCTTGAAAAGCTCGACGGGGTGGTGGAGCAGCGCCGCGCGATGGCGGCTTTGCTGACGGAAAAGCTCAGGGGGCTGCCGGGGCTTGAAACACCCTACGTCAATCCTCGCGATCGACACACTTACTGGAAGTACTGCCTCCGAATTGACGGCGAGGAGATTCCGGGCGGCGCGGTCGGGCTGGCCAAGCTGCTGAAGGAGAAGGGCATCTCTTCTGCGCCGCGCTACATTCAAAAGCCGGCGTTTCGGTGCGCCGTCTTTCAGGAGCAGAAGACATTCGGCAAGAGCCGTTTCCCATTCACTCTGGCGCGTCCGGAGGCGGTGGACTATAGCCTGTCGCGTTTTCCACTGACTTTCGCGGCTTTGGAGAGCATCCTGGTTCTTCCGTGGAACGAGCGCTATACGGAGGAGCACGTCGATTACATTGCGGATTCGATCCGCCAAGCCATTCATCAACTGAGGGGGTGAACGAGAATGAATCAAAAGTTAAAGTTTGGACTGGTGGGGGCGGGCGGAATCGCCCAGGCCTACGCTCAGGCATTTGAGAACTGCGAGTCCGGCGAGTTGGCAGCCATCGCCGATATCCGGCCTGAAGCGGCCCGAGCGTTGGGGGAGCGGACCGGCGCCCGAAGCTATGACTCCTACCAGAAGATGTTAGAGGCTGAGAAGCTGGATGCGGCGATTGTTTGCACGCCTCCAGCCTCTCATCCGGAAGTTTGCCTGCACTTCATCGAGCGTAAATTAAATGTGCTTTGCGAGAAGCCCTTTTGCATTGACTCAAAAAGCGCGCGGATGATGATCGAGGCCGCCAGAAAATCAAACGTGCTTTTGACCATGGCGTCGAAATTCCGGTACGCCGAGGACGTGGTGCGGGCGAAGTCCATCATTCTCTCGGGAATTTTGGGTGAAATTGTTCTTTTTGAGAACGCCTTCACCGCTCGCGTGGACATGTCGTCGCGGTGGAATTCCGATTATCGCGTGAGCGGAGGCGGCGTGTTGATTGATAATGGCACGCACTCCGTGGACATCATGCGATATTTTCTGGGGCCGCTGGCCGAGGTGCGGGCGGTGGAAGGCAAGCGGAATCAGGGCTTGCCCGTGGAAGAGACCGTTCGTCTGTTTGTCCGCAGCGTGGGTGGCGTGATGGGAAGCATCGATCTTTCGTGGAGCATTGATAAGGAACTCGAAAGCTACATCAATATTTACGGGTCACACGGAACGGTCGTTGTGGGCTGGAAGCAATCGAAGTATCGGCAATCGTCGAGCCGGGACTGGGTGGTTTTCGGAAACGGGTATAACAAGGTTCAGGCTTTCCGCAGCCAGATTGAAAACTTCTCCAAAGCTATCCGGCGGGAAGAGATGCTTCGCATCACGGCTGAGGACGCGCTGGCTTCCGTGGAGGCCATCGAGGCCGCCTACGCCGAGCTTCATCAAAACCATTGGACGGCGGTTGCCAACGAAATGGTCAGCCTGAATCCTGCCGTGGAGCCCTATCAACTGGTTGGAGCGAATGTATGAGCGTGATGATCCATCCGACCGCCCTGATCGAGGAAAACGTCAAAATCGGCGCCGGCAGTTCCGTTTGGGACAACGTCCACATCCGGCGCTCGGCTTCGATTGGGGAGGAGTGCATTATCGGCGAGAAAAGTTACATCGCCTATGACGTCAAGATTGGCAACCGGGTGAAGATCAACGCCTTTGTCTATATTTGCGCGGCGGTCACCATTGAAGACGGAGTGATGATCAGCGCCGGGACGATCTTTACGAACGACCGGTTCCCTCGGGCGACGACCAGCGATCTGAAGCGGCTTCGATCTTCGGCGCCTGACGAGCACACGCTTCCGACTTTAGTGCGTGAGGGCGCGACCATCGGGGCGGGCGCGACGATTGGCAACGACCTGGTCATCGGCCGTTTTGCCATGGTGGGCATGGGATCGTTGGTCACCAAAAGCATCCCGGACTTTCATCTGGCCATTGGGCATCCGGCGAAATCGGTAGGAATTGTTTGCCGTTGCGGGTTTCCGATGCTCCGCTTTTCGGAGGCTTCGATTGATATGGAGCAGGAAGTGCGCTGCAACGCCTGTGGGCTGCGCTATGAGCTCCGAAATCGCTCGGTGGTAGAAATTGAGCCTCCTGCGGCGCCTGCCCAGGAATATGGCGGGCGCTCTGAGATGGAAAGACTGGCTGGATATTGATGACGGATTCGAGCTGCGTGTCTGAAGCCGCCGCTCAGGAGTAGAGCATTGACCGGCGCGCGAAGTTTTGTGGCGGGGCCTCCCTGATGTCAGTGTTCCAATTCAGGAATATGCGGAGATAGCTTGGACCATGCCGAGAGAGAAGTCCAAGCAGGCGTGGTTTTAGTCACTGAGGCTCTTTAGCGGCTGGAACCTCTGCTTCCCCTCCTTCCTCCGGCATGGTCCAAGCTGGCTCCAGTAAACTCCAAAACGAAGCCTGATCACAAAGCAGCGAAGACTCGCAAAACAAGAACAAGGTTCGTATATGCCATCGATTTCAAAGTTACAGGAAGCCCCGGTGATGCTCGAAACGAAGATTTCTTCAAGACCGCGAGCAGGACTGAGGATAGGTCTTGCGGAAGTCGCCCTGTTAGGCTCAATTGTTTTTGCCGCATCAGGGCATCTTCTGATCAAGGAGGGCCTGAACGTGGCCGCATCGGCTACGATGCGCGAGGCAATCGGGTTGCGGATTCTAGCGTATTTGAGCCAGCCGTCTGTATTCCTGGGTCTTTGTGTGTACGGGATCGGCACGCTGGCCTGGATCTTTGCGGTGTCGAAGCGTGAAATCAGCTATCTCTTTCCTCTGACCGCACTGAACTACGTCGTTGTGGCATTCGGCGGGCGCCTGCTGTTTGGCGAGTCCATTCCGCTGAAGCGATGGGTCGGCATTCTGGTGGTGGTCTGCGGGGTGGTCTTGATGAACCGATCTTCAGAAGGAAGGGCTGAATGAATTCCATGGCGGCTTTGTGGGCCAGCATTGCGATTGGCGGGCTCGCGCAGATTTTACTCAAGCGAGGCGTCAGCGGAAGAACTTACTTCTCCAAGCTTCCCTCGTTTGCCTGGTGGACAGGGTTGTTGCGATCTGGCTGGCTTTGGGCGTGGGGAATATCGTTTGTCATTGCGACCGGTTTATGGCTGGTTGCGCTCTCGCGCATTGAGATTTCATATGCTTTTCCTCTGCTCAGTTCGAGTTACGTTCTGGTCGCCGTGCTTTCAAAATGGCTTCTGAATGAATCGGTGCCAGCCTCTCGCTGGCTGGCGATGGTTGTGATTTGCGCCGGCGTCATTCTGATTGCCGTTGCCTGAACGGGAAAAGGGGGATCGTAAAAAATCGGCTTATGAATGAACGACATCAAAGGTCGCGCGATTTGAGAGTGGGTATCCTGGGCGGGGGCATCACGGGCCTGACGGCGGCTTTTTATTTGCTCAAGGCTGGAGCGCAGGTGACTGTCATCGAAGGGCGGCAGCAGCCGGGCGGGCTTTCGACTTCCTTTGATTTCGGCCCCTTTCGTTGGGATCGATTCTACCACTGCATTTTGACGTCTGATAAAAGCTTGCTCACCCTTCTTGAGGATTTGGGCCTCTCTGAGGAAATTCATTGGACTGAGACAAAAGTTGGCTTCTTCGCGGAGGATCGCCTTTATTCGATGAGCAGCACCCGAGACTTTTTGAAATTTCCACCGCTATCGTTGTGGCAAAAGTTCAGACTGGGTCTGGGGATTCTGTATGCCTCACGCATCCGCAATGCGCGAAGGCTCGAAAGCATGCCGGTCGCTGAATGGTTGATTCGGGTTTTTGGAGAGGATAATTACCGGAAAATGTGGGGACCCTTGCTGAAGGCCAAGCTGGGCGCCTGCCGGGAAGAGGCCTCAGCGGCCTTTATCTGGGCGACCATCTTTCGACTTTTCTCGACGCGCGACCGCAAGGCTGGAAACAAGGAACGCCTGGGATACGTGCAGGGCGGCTATCAAAGAGTGCTTTCGGTCCTGACGGAACGAATCGTCGAGATGGGAGGCAAGATTCTGACCGGAATTCCGGTTGAGAAAGTCTGCGCTCTGCCAGACGGCGACGTGGAGTGCGCAATAGCCGCCCAAAAAATCAGATTTGACAGGGTGATTTCCACCATTCCGAGCGGCCCTTTTTCGTCCATCGTTGCGGGCTTGCCTGAAGAGTATGGCGAAAACCTCAGGAGAGTGAAGTACCTGGGGGTTGTTTGTCTTGCCCTAGTGCTTAGGCGCAGGCTCTCGCCCTATTATGTGACGAACCTTACGGATGAAAGTCTGCCGTTTACCGGCATCATTGAAATGACCAACCTGATTTCGCTCGGCGAGACTCGTGGCTATCACCTGGTCTACCTTCCCAAATATACGGCTCCGAATGATCCTCTTTTCGCTTCGAGTGACGAGCAGATCTGGAATCTGTTTCGCGCAGGTCTTCTCAAGGTGTTCCCGGACTTGAAAGACAGCGAAATTGAAAACCGTTTTGTCTTTCGGGAACGATGGGTGCAACCCTTACCCGTGCTCCATTACTCGTACCTCGCCCCTTCCATGGAGACGGGCGTGAAGGGAGTCCTGCTTGCAAACACCACTCAGATCATCAACTCGACTCTGAATAATAATGAAATGGTGCGCATCGGACGACAGGCGGCGGATCGGGCGCTTGTCCGCGAGAAAAGAGCGGAGCAGGATTTTCCTTTGAGCGCTAAGGCTCTTCAACCTGTGACGGAAGCGGCGCAAATCTCACCAATATCCGTGGCAGGAAGCTGAAATAAGCGGCTTTAATTTTCGAATTCTCGGCGCACACCCCGTATGCATCCTTCTATAGATCAGTCGAATGGATTTTGCGTTGGGTCGGAGCCTGCGGCGCATAAGCCGATGGCTCATATCATCAGTGTTGATGTGGAGGACTATTATCAGGTTGAGGCGTTTTCGGATGCGATTACCCGAAAATCATGGGACAACTGGCCTTCCCGGGTTGTGGCCAATACGCACCGGGCATTAGATCTGCTCGACCAATACTCCACCAAGGCGACGTTCTTCTTTGTCGGCTGGATCGCCCATCGTTTCCCCTCGCTGGTGCGTGAAGTTGGGGCTCGCGGCCACGAAGTAGCCTGCCACAGCTATTGGCATCGGCCGGTTTACAGCTTGACGCCCAACCAGTTCAGGGAGGATACGCGGGAGGCGAAAGACGTGATCGAGCAGGCTGCAGGAGGCCGCATCATCGGCTATCGGGCGCCAACCTGGTCGATTACGAAGAGTTGCTTGTGGGCGCTCGATATTTTAGCTGAGATGGGGTTTATCTATGATTCGAGCATCTTCCCGATCAAGCACGACTTGTACGGCGACCCTGAGGCCCAGCGACTTCCATATGTTTATGAATGCCGAAGCGGTTTGAAACTTCGAGAATTCCCCCCGGCAACAATTCGCATTGCCGGGTTGAACCTTCCCGGAGCCGGAGGAGGCTATCTGCGCGTGTTTCCAGTCTTCTATACCTTATGGATGTTCCGGCAGGCTGAGAAGAAGCGCTCACACCCTCTCGTGGTCTATTTCCACCCCTGGGAGCTGGACCCCGATCAGCCTCGCATCCGTGAAAAGCTCAAGTCTCGCCTGCGTCATTACACGCATCTGGATTCCATGCAGTCACGCCTGTCATTACTGCTGCAAAGTCGCTCGTTTCTGCCCTTCTGCGAATTATTGCGGATCGAGAAGCAGCAGAAGGAGAAGCAGGAGAACGATCACGCAATACTCTGTCCGCCCTCTGCGGCTGCCTTTCAGTGAACCCTGATCAAAGGATGGTACGGATCAGGTTTAAAACATTAAGCTATCCCGGTCTGATTTCCTGCTTTAGCTGCGAACCACGTATTCGCCTTTAGTTCCAAACCTCATGTGCGGCATTTTCGGACAAATTAGTCTCTCCCCTCCAGCGGCGGACTATAGCGCTGCGATTCGCCATCGCGGTCCGGACGACTCAGGTTCCTGTACTTTTGCTGTTTCCGAAACGCCTCAGTATGTGACGTTGAGTCACCGCCGCCTGGCCGTGATCGATCTCTCGCCGGCTGGTCATCAGCCGATGTCGAACGAGGATTCCACCATCTGGATCGTATTTAACGGCGAAATTTATAATTTTCAGGAACTTCGTTCCGATCTCAAAGCGAGCGGACACAGTTTCCGCTCGAAGACGGATACTGAAGCGATCATTCATGGCTACGAGGAATGGGGTGAAGACGTTGTGAAGCGGCTGCGGGGCATGTTTGCGTTCGCCATTTGGGACAGCCGCGATAAGCGCTTGTTTCTCGCCCGGGATGGCGTTGGTAAAAAGCCCCTCTTCTATCACTGCGATGGACGTCGCTTGATCTTTGCCTCTGAAATTAAAGCCATTCTCGAGACCGGCGCAATCCAGGCCAGCCTGGATGCAGGCGCTCTCCACGACTACCTGACTTATCTTTATTTCCCACCGCCCAAGACGGCATTCCGCGGAATCTCAAAGCTGCCGCCTGCCACCAGCTTATCGATCCTGGTGCTGGCGGATGGTTCGTTGAAGCAGCGAGTTTCGACTTTCTGGGATCCTCTCAAAGCGGTCAGTTCATCAGCGCGGTTTTCGGAGTCGGAAGCTATAGATCGTGCGCGCACGCTTATCGATGAGGCGGTGCGAATCCGGCTGGTGAGTGATGTTCCCATCGGAGTATTCCTGAGCGGCGGAATCGATTCCAGCACGATCACGGCGTTTGCCTCTCAACGCAGTCAGGGCCCGGTTCGGACGTTCAGCATCAGCTTTCCCGATAGCAAATTTTATGATGAGTTGCCGGCTGCAAGGCTGGTGGCCGAGAAGTTTCAAACTCGCCACCATATTCTTCAAGCCGACGCCGACTGTGTAGGGCATCTGACCAAGGTGGTCCGTCATTTCGACGAACCTTTTGGAAACCCCACCGCTGTTCTGGAATCGATCCTGGCGGAACTGATGCGCCAGCACGTGACGGTTGCCTTGTCCGGAGACGGAGGGGACGAAGTCTTTGGAGGCTATGTGCGTTACGCCGGCGCGCTGCTGGCCCGTCATTACCGAAGGCTGCCCCCTTTCGTAACCAGGACTCTAGCCCCGCGCCTTTCGGCTTTGATCCGGGATGACACGAACGGGCGTCATGGCTTTCGGCGTCTCCGCGAGTTTGCGGAATATGGATGGCAACCCGAAGAGGAGATGTATCTGCATTGGGTTGGCTATTTTTCTGAGATCGAGAAACAAGGTCTCTATACGCCGCACTTCGCGCGAGAAACAGCCGGTTGTGATTCGGGCGTATTTTTGCGCAACCTTTTTCGCCGTGGCGCCGAACTGGATCCGACGAATCGGCTAGGATACGTTGATCTTGGCTCATTCCTGACCTGCAATTGCCTTGAATACTCTGATCGGATGTCGATGGCGCATTCGCTCGAAGTCCGCTGTCCGTTTGCAGATCAGAGGTTGATCGAGTTTGCCTTTCAGTTGCCTGGATCGATGAAAGTTCGCGGGCTCGAGATCAAGTGGATCGTCAAGCGAGCAATGGAAGGTATCCTTCCGCCGGAAATTCTGCAAAGAAAGAAGATGGGCTTTAACCCTCCGGCCTCCCGGTGGATCAGCCGGGAATTGAGGCCGTTGGTTGCTACGCTTCTGGCTGCGAAGGTCGTTGAACGTCGCGGTATCTTTCGCCCGGATGCCGTAAGCCGATTGATTCAGGATCACATGCAGGGTAAACGCGACAATACATTGAAGATTTGGGCTTTGCTCATGCTCGAGCTCTGGCAGCGGCTGTATCTCGACCACGAGTCAGAGTCGTCGCTTTTTGAAGACGTCATGGCGGCTGCCTGGAAGGCCAAGTCCTGTGGGGAGGCTCGCATAGCAGCCGTGGAGGTGGTCTGAGGTAAATGATTTCTACATGGTTTATCCGTAATGAGTGCTGCACAGCGGGAGGAAGCCGTGTGAATGCCTGTAACCAATCCGCGGCTGGACGCTCTAAAGCATGATCCTTACCTATCACGAAATCGAGGCTGAAGAATCAGGCTACCGCTACGGCCTCTCACGACTCGAGTTAAGAGAGCAACTGAAGTGCGTCGCGGGTTTCCAAAGGGCGGCTGGAAAGGGTATACCCTCGCCGCTGGTCACCTTTGATGACGGGCATCTTTCAGCCTACCAGCATGCGTTCCCGCTGCTTGAAGAGCATGGTCTCAAAGGCGTGTTCTTTATTCTGGCGGGTTGGACGCAGAACCGTCGTGACTATATGACGTGGTCTCAGGTGAGAGAGATTGCTGCATTAGGTCATCGCGTGCAGTCGCACGGCTGGTCGCACCGGTTCCTGACTCACTGCTCTCCATCGGAACTTGAGAACGAGTTGCATCGCTCAAAGCAGGCTCTTGAAGATCATTTGGGTATTCCAGTCGATTCCTTTTCGGCGCCTGGCGGAAGATGGGACATGCGCGTGTTGAGAGCTTGCGCGGAGGCCGGATACCGGTCCCTCTATACATCCAATCCGTGGCTGCGGTCGAGAGAACGAGAGGGGATTGAACTGCGCGGCCGGCTCACAGTGCAACGCCATCTCAGCGTTGAGAGACTCGCGCGGTGGTTGGCTGAGGATGGCAGAATTTTCAGCTTCTCCAGAGTTCAATATTGCGCGAAGGAGTTGCTTCGAGGGATCGTGGGCGATCGCTTCTATCACCGGCTCTGGTGTCGGCTGGCGGGATGGGAGCGCCCGGAGGAAACCATGGATGGATTGGCCGTTAACAGCTCCATGCCTTCCGTCTGCGCTGGGGTGCGTTGTGAAAATTCTTCAACTGATCAGCAGTGAAGGGAAATATGGCGCCGAGACCATGCTGCTGTGTCTGGCGAGGTCGCTCGCCCCGATAGGGTATGAGAGCGTCGTCGGGGTGTTCCGCAACTCGCATTGCCCGCATACCGAGATTGCGGAGGCGGCGAAGCTTGAGGGTCTGAAAGTTGAAATTATCCCTTGTGACGGCAAGGTCGACCGCAGCGCCGTCGACGCTATCCGTCGTTGCCTGCGAATTCATTCCGTTGACTTGGTTCACACCCATGGATACAAGGCCAATCTCTATGGTTATTGGGCGGCCCGGGGGACGGGCGTGCCGCTTGTCGCCACCTATCATCTGGACTGGCCTGATCGTGGCCTCGCCTTAAGGCTCTACCACCTTCTTGACCGGCTGGTTGTGAGACGGTTCAGCAAAATTGCGGCCGTCTCAGAAGCGGTTGCGAGATCGCTGCGGCGGTCAGGAATTCCTTCTGCCAGGATTACAACGATTGACAATGGGATTGATCTTTCCCCTTTCGCTCAGGCTCGGCCCACTCTGCGAGAGGAAATGCCGCAACGGCCCAAAATGCTGATTGGCCTGGTAGGCCGCCTCACATCACAAAAAGGATGTGAATATTTTCTGCGGGCCGCCCAAAAAGTTTTGGTTGGTTTCCCCGAGGCTTTGTTTGTGCTGGTTGGGGAAGGGCCTGACCGGATAAAGCTTGAAGCGTTGGCGCAAGAATTGAATATCCGAGAACGGGTGATTTTTGCAGGACATCGGGAAGACATGCCGGGCGTCTATTCTTCGCTGGATGTCTTGGTTCTCCCTTCGATCAATGAGGGTTTGCCCATGACCCTGATCGAGGCGATGGCCGCGGCAAGGCCCGTTGTTGCGACGCCCGTAGGCGCCGTTCCGAAGCTCGTCGTCCCCGAACGAACCGGCTTACTGGCAAATCCGAGAGACCCTGAAAATCTGGCGGCTGCGATCGGGCGATTGATCTCTGACCCTGATCTTCGTCGCAGACTTGGGGCGGATGGACAAGCGTGGGTGATGCGGCGTTTTTCGGCCGGAGCGATGGCGCGGAAGTACGTGGAAATCTATCAGGAGGCGGCTGCGAAGTTGATCGATGGGTCCTTTTCCCATGCAACAGCGCCTCCGCAGCGGGCGCAACCGGTGGAGGAGAGATCAAGGCTATGAACGTGCTGGAGGTCCCTTGCAGGCAAGGCAGCGACATGGAAACTGAGCGCGCCCCAGGCCGCATTCTGGTTTCGGTCA
Organism: Acidobacteriota bacterium; assembly: GCA_902812415.1. GTDB lineage: Bacteria > Acidobacteriota > Terriglobia > UBA7540 > UBA7540 > RH2-MAG17b. Next base: position 113,189 of record CADDZJ010000002.1, on the reverse strand, counting down.
TCATTCCCACCCTCAACGAGCAGGAATCGATTGGCCGCTGCCTGGATGCGCTGAAGAGGATGGACTTTCCCAAGGAAGGTTTTGAAGTCATTCTCGTGGATAATGGGTCGAATGACCGCACGCTGGAGATCGCCAAGTCATACGCCATCGCTTTGAATCTGAGAACTCTGCAAAGGCCGAAGGTCTACGTTTCCAGCCTGCGAAACCTGGGAGCGGCGGCGGCGCGAGGGAATTATCTTGCTTTTCTGGACGCGGATGTGATTGTGCCAAGGAAGTGGATGTGCTCTGCTCTTGCGGCGCTTAGAGGAAAAGGGGCAGGCGTAGTCGGAGGGCCTTATCACATTCCCGGAAACTCGTCCTGGGTGGCTAAAATTTGGTTTGAATACCGCAAACCTTATGAGTCTGGCGACGTGTCATACCTCGCCTCGGGAAATCTCTTTATAAGCCGGGCTCTTTTCGCGCGCCTCGGCGGATTTGATGAAACGATTGAGACCAATGAAGATTACGAATTTTGCCAGCGAGCGCGCGCGGCTGGCCTGCCGATACAGGCCTTTCCGGAGCTTGGCGTGGAGCATCTGGGCACTCCGCAAAAGCTATCTGCTTTTTATTGCCAACAGCGATGGCATGGGACGCATGTTTTCCGGGTTTTCCTGCGCGATCCCCTGAAATTACCCAATGCGAAGGCAGTTTTTTTCGCCCTTTACACCTTGATTTGTCTGATCGGCGTATCTTGTGGACTTGGCATTTTTGCGGCTTCGGGGCAATTCCAAGCGCTGGCCATTTCATTGCTGGCCTTGCTGCTGACACCGGTGGCGCTTAGTCTTCAGGTGGCGTTCAGCCGCGGCCGATGGATCAACTTTTTCCCCCTTACCTTGTTGCATCTGACATACGGAGTTGCGCGTGCTCTGTGCCTGCTGAATTATCGGACCTGGACGGGCGGAAAAAAGCCTCGCGCATCCCAGCGTGACAAGCAACTTGCATTCGGGGAGAAGGCATAGCTTGTTTTCCCGCGGTGCTCAGGCCAGGGAGTTTCATCGCACGTCAAATTACTTCCTCCAGAGTTCACTTCGTCTGATTCGTCCCACCGAATTGTGCGTTTTAGCTCTGCGTCGGGATTGATTTGCTCCCGACTGAGACGCATCCCACCTTCACTTCCCAGCCTTCCTGATCCTTTCAAACGTCAAACCCTCTTTATCGTAAGCTCTGCCGAACCCGTGTTGTGCAGGCATTACCGCGGATTGCTGAGCTGAGTGGCATCCGCGCCGGGAAGCTCGGCTAGCATCTTGCTTGCCGCCGGGCGCACATTGCCGCTGTCGGACGCGGAGCCTGATGCCTTCAGCCACCGCTGACAAGACGGCGATGCTCCACCAAGGCGCGCCTCGATATTCCGCAATCGTCGATAGGTTTGGGTTGTGAAGGCAGGGGAGACGACGCGAGAGGGGGACTCCCATGCGAGGTCGCCCGTTGGCTGGCGACCTCGCATGGGAGAATCACTCATCAATGAGCTACGGCATTTAAACTGGTTGGAGGATTTGGTTTCTGCGCCGTGCTTCCGCCTTTGTAGTATTCGTAGGCTCCGATATCAAATGCTGAGCCTTGCGGCCGGACAACACCGGTCAGGTCAAGTGGGGTACCGCCCTGCCACGGAGGATAATTCTTGTACGTGTTACTGCTGCTGATGGCAACTCCCGCGTCGACCGCGGGACTTCCGGACTGAAGCTCAAAGCTCTGAAAATTGTGGAGGGACGGATTGACCAGCAGAGGGTTGCTGGTAATATTTCCGCTTGTGAAAGTTGGGGCAGATCCTGAGCCGCCGAACCAGACATTATTTGACCCGCTGACATAGGTGGAATTTGCTCCTTGACCGTTCACGTAAGGCTCGTTCGACAACTGCAACACCAGATTATTTCGGAGCCTTACCAGAAGCGAGGTTTCGCCGCCATTGATCATGAAGGCGCCGTTCTCGCCGCCAAATCCTACATAGGAACCTGTGTCATAAAGTGTGTTGTTGTAGACTTCAATTGTCCCGCCACCCACTGGCCCGTTATTCGTGATATAGGCAAAATAGATGCCGCTATAGTCGCCTGAATCTCCTCCTTGCGGCGACGGCCCCACGCCGGTGTGGGCGATGACATTGTTATAGAGTTCGACCTTACCCTGCGAGGGATCAACAGTGGCAAGATTGATCCCGTCGCACGGGTCGCCGTAGATGAAATTGTCGTGGATGGAGATATCGTACTGGTTGTGGCCCGTCGGATCTCCTGATCCGCCACCACCGAGCGGGGATGAGTGAACTTGGATGGCGCGGCAATCCATATTGTCATGGATGTAGTTCCAGGCAGCTTCAACGTGATTGGAATCAGAACTCCAATAGACAGCGTGCTGTTGCTTGTTGGCGACGAAGCCTAAAGAAGTTGAAACGTTGGTCACTTCGTTTCCAAAAAACTTGTTATAGCTGCTTTCATTAGTTTCATAACATCCGCTTTGCCCGTTGGCGGTTGGGCACTGAAACTTGTCGCCGACGATGCGCCAATTATTGGCCTGAAAGGGGTTCATCGCTTCGCCGTTCGGTCCGAAATTAATCTCTGCAAAAGTCCAATAAGCGGGGCTCACATTGACTTCCGGAACTCGAAGCCCGTAGCTATTGGAGCTGTTTCCAATGCTTACCGAAGCCCCGGGGTAGGCTACCATCGCCATGGGATTGCCGGCGGTACCACCATTTAAAATGCATAAGGCTGCGTCATAGTTGTCGGTTGCAGTTTGGCTCACCCCATTTTCGATATAGCATGTATCGCCAGCGCTGATGGAGTCCCGGCAGTGCGTAATTGTGCGCCAGGGCGACGAAGCAGTTCCAGCGTTTGAATCGCTGCCCGAAGTCGAAACAAAATAAATATGCCCGCTGCGCACCGTGAAAGGAATGCCATTGGAAGCTTGCCCATTGACCGTCACCACAAAATTGCCAGTTCCTGGCGCGCAGCCTGAACCGAGTTGTACGATGATTTTCTGATACCAGAAGTGCGCCATGCCCCATCCGGTATACGATCCCGTGGCGGGCAAAACGCGCAGGCAACTTAGCCCATTCCACGTGACGGTAGAACTGCCTTGGGAACTTCCAAAAAAATTCCCGTAGAGCGTGACGTAGGCTCCTGCGAACCCGCTGACGTTCTCGCCTCCGGCATTCGGTCCGCTGTCGAGGTCCGTAAAGAATAGCCTTGGGGCCTGCGCCATTGCGCTGAACGCGCAGAGTGCAACAAAGAGAGGCGAGAGCAAGAGCGATTTCTTAAGTTTTGTCATGATCAAAGCTACCTCCAGCCGGAGTGGGATTACTCTTTGTCGAGAATTACAAATTATTGCGATGTTGTTTTTCTGCAGGACCGGTGTTCCTTCGCTCCGCTCAGGACAGGTTCTCACCGGCCTCTTTCGGCCCTGAGAGCCTGCCTTGAACGAAGTGAAGGGACAGCACCGCTCCAGTCTGCGTTGTTACCGTAATTTGTAATCCTCAACAGGTTTGTCGCTTGTTTAAGCGCCTTTCCATGCGCTTGGCTCTTCATTATAACTGCAAAGGTTTTCACGCAGGTCCTGGAGCCTACGGAGAAGGCACCGTAGCCTGGGCCTGATTGGAGTATGAGCTTTCAACGCTGCTTGAATTGACAGCGGTTGCCACGTAGTAATACGTCTGGCCCGCCTGAACCGTTGTATCGGTATAGCTCGTGCCGGTAATCAGCGAGCCGTTGACCTTGGTATAAGGTCCGCCCGAAGCGCTGCTGCGATACACGTTGTAGCCTGAAATGTTCGTTGACGTGCTCGCCGTCCAGGACAGGCTGACGGAGTGCGCGTTGGTTCCGGTCCCGGAAAGAGTTTCGACGGTGGGGGAGTCAGCGGCGTTGCTGGTGATCGTGACGCTGCCGGAGACGCTGCCCGCCGTCTTGGGAGCAAAGGTGACGCTGAAAGACATACTCTGGCCTGCCGCCAGAGTATAAGGCAAACTTAGCCCGCTTACGCTGAAGCCGGTTCCCGTCTCAGTCATTGCAGAGAGGTTTGCGCTGGCCGTTCCAGTGTTCTTAACCAGCACCGGAAGGGTGCTGCTGCTGCCAACCAAAACATTTCCAAAACTCGTGCTCGTCGGGGTCTCGACCAGCATCGCTGATTGCGTTGTTGATGATCCAGAAGGACTGCTATACGTAATATCATCGATGGCAAGTTCCATTCCGGCGGTGAATGAAACCGTGACGGTTGTGGAAGCCTTCGTCCACCCGGTCGTCACCAATTGCATGGAGCCGGTGGTGATGGTCTGAGTCTTGGTCTGGCCCAGGTTGTCGGTCAGAGTCAGGGTTCCATTAACATCGGTGAGAGCGTGTAAGCTGATTAACAGCATGGGGGCCGGTGAAAAAGTGAACTGCCGCGAGTTAACCTGCGCCGAGAAATAAATGTTATTGGTGGGATCGGATTCCCACGATCCTTCCCAATCCCAATTTCCCGTTCCGAAATTAATGCCCTGGAAGATGCCGTTCAGCAGGCTGCCTGGAGAACCGGAGGGCGCCGGATTATCAAATGTCACGGTCGTTGTCGTCGTGGCCGTGGCTCCAGTTGCGGAAAGAGGGATCGTCAGTGGGGAATTGGAAGCATTGCTCGTGAAGGTCAAACTTCCTGTGACCGATCCGGTGGATTTTGGAGCAAACGTTACATTAAAGGAAGCGCTCTGGTTTGCGGACAAAGGGACGGGGAATTTAGGTCCGCTGAGGCTGAATCCCGTTCCCGTCAATGAAGCATTGGAAATGCTGATGTTCGAAGTCCCTGTGTTGGTGAGTGTAACTTTTTGCGTACTGCTGCTGCCGACTGTTACATTTCCAAAACTGATGCTGGTTGGGTTTGCGGAAAGAGTAGATACTTTGCTGGAAGGATCGCTATAAGTAATGTCATCGATGGCAAGTTCCATTCCGGCGGTGAATGAAACCGTGACGGTTGTGGAAGCCTTCGTCCACCCGGTCGTCACCAATTGCATGGAGCCGGTGGTGATGGTCTGAGTCTTGGTCTGGCCCAGGTTGTCGGTCAGAGTCAGGGTTCCATTAACATCGGTGAGAGCGTGTAAGCTGATTAACAGCATGGGGGCCGGTGAAAAAGTGAACTGCCGCGAGTTAACCTGCGCCGAGAAATAAATGTTATTGGTGGGATCGGATTCCCACGATCCTTCCCAATCCCAATTTCCCGTTCCGAAATTAATGCCCTGGAAGATGCCGTTCAGCAGGCTGCCTGGAGAACCGGAGGGCGCCGGATTATCAAACGTTACCGTCACGGCTGTGCCTGTGGCGGCCTGGCCGTTTCCAAGGGCCGAAAGACAGAGACACAGGACACAAGCGCTGGCCCATCCTAGTCTTGCCTGCCTCAATAGGCGATTCCTCAGCCGAAAAGTCTTATTTGCGCTGGGGGCAGCCGAGCCGGATGGCTCGATGAGGATGAATGCATGATTTGGCATCGCGTTTTCTCCGCTTGGTTGAGAATGGTCCTGCCTTAAGACTTGCTGAAAACAGCGCCGTGTGCAGTTTGCTGACTCGTAAGCCGTGCCTGGCAAGATTAGAGATTGATGGGCTTGTTGCACCGGAGCATCGCGGATATCCAGCAATAGAGGCGAGCGACGCCTGAGATAACAAAACCTTGTCGCCTCTTGATCGCTAGTCGTGTGCCACGAACGTTTCTGGACCATGTGCACTCGTGGCCAGGATGGCCATGCCACAACCGTGGCAGGGGCGTCGCATCCGTGGGTTCAGTCCAGGTATTTATCTGACATACGACCGGCTTCTGATTCCGCTGCGCTTTGCTGACGGTACACCAACACTCTTCAGGGTCTTCATCAAACTCAACGTCGTGAAACGTTCGATTAGGGCTTGCCTGACCAACCCAAAACGTTCCTTGCGTTCGTCAACAAACAGCTTGCTTTTTTGGATCTTTCTAGCGGATCGCTGCGAAGGAGCACGGGAAAAGGGAGCTATGAGAGTTCAGATCGTGTCGATGTGCACTGTAACGTCAGTAGCGATCCACACATGCCAGAAGTTCCACTGCGAGTCATTTAGAACTTCTAGCAACAGGGGCATGATAGCGCTTATTTATGTATTAGTCAATATATATTTTATTAACTATAAACTTTATATCTCTTCAATTTAAGATAATTGTTAAGTTTATTAAAAAACTCAATAAGTACCCCATTGCTTCATAAAGAGGAGCCGCTTTTCTAGTGGAATCTAAAACACGAATACCGTCTTAAGGAAGCAAGCGTATTCTTCAAGGCGAAGGCACGATCGCCTCAACTTCATTGGAATACGCGCTTTCGGCGTAACTCGAGTTCACAGCGGTGGCAACGTAATAGTAAGTTTGTCCAGCTTGAACCGCGGTATCTGTATAGGTTGTGCCCGTGACGATCGATCCATTGAGCGCCGTATAGGGTCCGCCTGACACGCTGCTGCGATACACGTTGTAGCCCATAACGTCAGCGGAAGAACTGGCCTTCCAAGACAAACTGACTGAATGAGGATCGGCGCCTGTCCCGGAAAGGGTTTCGACTGCAGGAGAGTTAGCCGCGTTGCTCGTAATGGTGACGCCGCCTGAGGCCTTGCCCGCCGCCTGCGGAGAAAAGGTTACATTGAAGGATGCGCTCTGACTTGCCGCCAAAGTCAGCGGTAAGCCCGGCCCGCTAACACCGAAGCCGGTTCCCGTCGCCGACATCTCCGAAACGGTGAGCGATGTGTTGCCTGTGTTTGTCAGACTGCCTGCCAGTGTAGCAGAATTCCCGACTGTGACTGTTCCAAAGTCAATGCTGGCCGGACTGACGCTCAGCATAGATTCGAGGCCTGTGCCTGAAAGCGAGACGGTCGTGGGCGAATTGACGCCGTTACTTATAAATGAGATGCTGCCTTTGGCGTCGCCGCTGGATTTCGGGGAAAAGACTGCGTTGATCGCGACGCTTCCCCCAGCGGGTATCGCCAGCGGCAAAGAGGGCGCGCTGATGCTGAAGCCGGTTCCGGTAACCTGCGCCTGAGTGATTGTCAGCTCTGCCTCTCCGATATTGGTCAAGTTAAGTGTTTGTGAGCTCTTGCCGCCCACACTGACGTTACCAAATTCGATGTCTGCGGGTACAGCTTGAAGCTCAGCAATGCGGATTTGACTGAAATTGGAATTAGTGTCACCGCCTCCGCACCCCATGACCGTGAGTGCGGCTATTAAACCCGCAACGACCTTTATAACCCGGTGCAACTTTCTGAAAGACGCGTTGTAAGCTAGAATCCCCTTGCAAGCCATGTGCCACCTATAGGACTAGTTGATTGCTAATAAATGATTACAATTTAAAGATAGATTCCGGTGGTTTTTCTAAAAAATTATGTAAATTTTGCAATGAGTGGCAAAAAATACCCACAAATTGTGGTCATTTTATAAAAACATACCGCACTTGTTTAAATATATGTAGGAAAATTTAGCAAAATTGCAGTCGCATAGGCGAGATTGTTTTGAGTATTAGCAGGATGGTATTCCTACACAGCACGCCCCCAAATTCAGCGAAACCGGATTCTGATAGTGCGGGTTTCGAAAGGTTTAAAAGACACTTCTGCTGAATCGGAATTCGATTCCAAGCTTGAGAGATTTTTTTCGCGAGCATCGCAACCCTGCGCCTCGGCGATTCTTTGTCCCGGCAAATTGAAAAGAACGGTTGCTGAAGATTGTATTCCCGCCCCCTCATAGAGCCGCAAGATCACTCCATCGCCATCCTCGGCTGCTTTGAACCCCGCGAGGTACACGTTCTCCGGACGGATTTCGACAAAACTTCGAGCTGGCTCGGACCAGCCGCTCTGTCGTTCACCCTTTAACACGAAAGCGCGCAAGGGGCTCACAAAACCCCAGCCAAAGTGGTGGGCCGTGTCATAAGTCCAGTTCGGTCCATGCGTGGTGATTGCGTATCGGAATGTGTCATCACAGCTTTGTGCAATGGGACAATCGACGATTCAGTGGTTGTGCATCAGGAAGGAATAAAGGCGGGCTTGCACCAGCCAGTTGCCGTCTACCATCGTGAGATAAGGCAAGTATTTTTCCGTTTGAATCCCACCCAGTTCAACCAGGGGGACGTCGGCAGAAGCCCATAGCACACCGTAGTCTTGGCGAGAAATTGAGACCCAGTGCTGCGAAACGTAATTGTCACGAATGGAGCCGGGAATTTGATCGATGTCCGGCTGCATGATGGAACCCGGCATATCAATCCTGTAAGTGTTGAAATGCTCCAGGTAAGTGACCGGAGCGCCTAGATCGCTTGGGACATCAAAGGGGAAGGCATAATAGACCGACTCCTTGGTGTAGACCGGTTTCTTTTTGAGATGGTTCTATAAGTCGATGCGCTTGATATGAGGATAGAGGATGATCTGATGCCCGAACTCGCAGATGTAGCCGATGGATCCGGTCACCTTCAGGCTGTAGAAGACGGGGCCTTGCGACCCTTTTTGGATGGTGACACCCTCCACAGGAAGCTCTGCAAGAGTTTTATACTCACGAGGGCTGATCCTCTGATTCACGCGATAGACCAAAGAGTTGAGCCCGTGCTCTGCCCTGGGGTCGATAAATTCGCGTTGCAACTTCTTGTCAATAAGGCTTGCTACCGTCCCATCCTTTTCTGAAAGCTCTACCCGGTAATATGCATTCTCCATGCTTCTTGCGGTAATAGTTGCGTGGTCAGAACTTGCAGAAGGCTGGCCTGATTCCAACGCATAAGCGCGGTAACCCAGAGAGGGGACTTGAGCGGCGTAGAACACAAGCGTTGCGGATGCCGTTCCGGGGTTTTCAATCTGGTATGGAACCTCGCTGCCAGTTTCGATATCGACGAGTCGGAAAGGTGATTTTGCCGTTTGGGGCGCCGGCATGCGGGCGATCTCGCTTCGTGACCAGGAAAGCGGATTCCAGACGGCTATTGAAAGAGGCGCCGAACGGCGGATGTTGGCGCAGAGATCTTTCAGGCTTTCCTGCTCAATCTGTTCAGCCGCGCGATGCGCAAACTCGACGTGAGCGACCTTTTCTTCCCAATGTTTCTTGCCGACGCCTTGGCTCTCATCCACGTAGATATCCGCATGCTGATACCACTCGATCGTATGCTCCTCAAACAGAATGAGCTCGTTGTAGGCGTCAAAGAATTCCTCCTGTCGGGGTTTGCCATTGGTGAGCAGGTACGCGAGCGTTGAAAGCCTTTCCGCGTCGGGCAAGCGGTCTTCCGTGCGACGAGCCAGCGCCGCCGCTTGCGCCTGCGTGTTGTGGAGGTCAACCCAGCCGTCCGGCGTTCCCCCGCGCAGACGAGGGATTTGATCCCGATGACGGCTTTCGATATCGCGAAAAAATTCGGAGATGGTTGAAAGGCGGAGCTGTGGAAAGGCCCAGAGTGAGTTCCAGGTTCGAACCATCCCGGAAAATTCTTTGTAAGGCGGCGTGAAATCGTAGGCTGCTTGCAGGAGGATTGCATCAAAAGGATAGCCGGCCAGTTCGTGCCGCTCAAAGTAAGGAGCAATAGTTTTCTCCCCGCCGTGAAGATCGATGCCCTTGATGCCGCGCAGAGAGTAGGGATCGACGAAAGTGATCAGATCAAACCCTTCAGTGTAGGAGATGGACCGCCAAATCAGCACCTCGCTGCCATCCGGTCCCTCCAGATAAAAGAGCGTGGGCGCGTTGCCGTTTTGCATGCTGTCCCGGTAGCCGTTCGATCCCATGATGAAATACTTCAGTCCGGATTTGGCCATCACTTCAACCAGACGCCAGGTGAATCCATTCACATCATCCAGGATGACACCTTCCAGATTCACGCCGAACTGCCGCTCCAGTCGGTTCGTCGCATAGTGGACAGATCGATGCAGAGATTCCAGGCTCATGAAATCTGTCTGCGTGCTGCAATATAGTCCGCCAGTCGTCATTCGCCCCTTCTTCACCCAATCCATCACTTCTCGCAGCTTTTCCGGCCCCCGCGCTTTCAGCTAGTTTTCAACGAGGTAACTGACCTCGATGTTCCATTTGAATTGCGAGTCCGCAGGCCACGCAGAAGTTTCTTCGCAATACTTCATGGCTTCATCGATAAAGGGAACGAAGCGGGCGCGGAGTTTTGACGGGAGATCAAGAAATCCGGGATCCTGATGAGAGTTATGGACTACATAAACCTGCTAGCGGCGGATGGGTCTGACTTCGAGCGAAGTTTCCAGTGTGCGGCCGGCATTCCTTAGAGCCAGATTGGCGGTCTCTTTTTGTTCCACCGGAGTTATGGGCACGTAGTATTGGTCATAAATCTTTCGGACTTGTCGCAAGTTGACTCGCTCAAACCGCTTGCCAATACTGATCCCGATACTGGCGTCGGGCAGGGAACCTGGCGCATCAACGATCAGAATCTGTCGCAGTTGACCGCCGTCGCGCGTATAAAGATGGCTGAGTTTGGCTTGAAAGGCATTGTCCGACAGCAGTTGCTGGCCTGCCGCGGATGAGTAGGGAAATGTGGAAACGCATGCCGCCAGCAAAGCGCGCAAAAAGTCTCGGCGTGTTTTCATGAGGGTCCTCCGGTTTTTCGTAAAACTGTGGCTGGAAAAATGACTTTAAACTTCCCTCCTAGGAAAAGCAGCGCAAATCAATAACTTCTTTATATTTCACATTTCAAATGATTCATTCGGTGATCGAAAAAAATCTAATTGACATTTTCGATTATCAATAGTAATAAATCATGAAAAGTTATATATATTAAAGATAATCATAATTATGAACAAATCGCCGACGGCATGACGAGCGCCGAGAAATGTTCCGGGTCAGCAGCAATTTTTTGAATCATTCGATGAACGAAGTAAATTTCATCGGTGAGAGGAGAAGGGTTATGAAGCATCGTCGATGGCTTCACTCCTTAGCAGGTCAGTTGGCGGCCCTGGTCGTGGTGTCGTTATCGATCGGTGCATCGGCGGCAGCGCAGACTGTTAACGGAGCTTTTCACGGAACGGTGACAGACACTTCCGGAGCGGTGATGCCCGGCGTGACCGTGAAAATTTCCAATCAGGCGACCAACGTCGCGCGCGAGGTCGCTACAAACTCGACGGGATTTTATGTGATGACGCAGATACCGCCAGGAGTTTACACCTTCGATGTCTCGAAGTCAGGATTCACCACGGTGCGGCAAGCCAACGTTCAGTTGCTGGTGAACCAGGATCTGGAAGTCAACTTCACGTTGCGGGTAGGGCAGGTCAGCCAGCAGGTACAGGTCACAGCCGCCCCGCCGCCGCTTGAAACCGCCAATGCGACCATCGGTCAAGTGGTGGGCTCGCGGCAAATCGTCGATCTTCCTTTAAATGGCCGGCAATTCACCCAACTGATTCTACTGACTCCCGGCGCTGCTCCCAAGGAAAACGGCCAGCAAGGCGCCTTTACGATTTCAATTGGCGGAGGCGGCATTAGCCCCTCCGTGAACGGTCAGAGGGGCCAGGAGAATAACTACACGTTGGACGGCGCTCTCAACAACTATCTTTTTGAGAACACGTGGGCCATCAGTCCGCCTCCGGACGCCATTCAGGAATTCAAAGTGCAATCGCACATCACGGACGCCCAGTTCTCCATCTCGTCGGGCGCGAATGTGAACGTGGCCACCAAGTCGGGTGGAAATCAATTCCACGGCGATGTCTGGGAATTCTTGAGAAATGATTCTCTGGATGCAGCAAACTTCTTTGACAATTATTTTAGGGAAGCCAAACCCCCTTACCGTCAGAATCAGTTTGGATTCACAGCGGGCGGCCCTGTCATGCTGCCTCATTATGACGGGCGTCAGAAGAAAACTTATTTTTTTGGGTACTATGAAGGGTTTCGTTCGCAACAGGGCTTCACGCTGCTCAACAATGTGCCGACCTCGCAGGAACTCGGCGGCAATTTCTCAGATTTGCTGACTGGAAAGCAGGCCACGACGCCAGGCCCGAACGGCCAGCCCGTGCTCTTGTTTGATGCGCTCGGGCGCCCCATTATGTCAGGTCAGATTTATAACCCTTACAGCACGCGCCAGGTGACGGCGGGACAGGTGGATCCGGTCACGGGACTGGTGGCGCGGAGTAGCGGATTGGTGCGCGATCCCTTCGGTGGAAATATCGTTCCAGGCAATCTGCTGAACGCGCAGATGCTCACCTATCTTCACGCCTTCTACCCAGGCGCGAATTTTGGGCCAGGCGGGAACTCCTTCCCCAACTGGACGGGTTCGAGCAACCAGGTTATTACCAGCGATCAGTTTGGAGTGAAGATTGACCATTCCTTTCACAACAACGACACGCTTTATGGCGGATTCTATTATTCGCAACCGCTCCAGACTTCACCTTCAGCGCTCCTGCTCGGGGCCGGCGAGCTCTCCAATAAAGCTCGTCAGATCGCGCTGGGCTACACGCATCTCTTCAGCCCAACTTTCCTCGGCACGTTCCACTACGGCTACACGTATACCAACTTCTTCAGCAATAATGCGGGCGCAAGTCCGGTGTTGTTGCAAGCTACCAACCAATTGAACATCTTGCCAGAGCGAAATGGCGTTCCGCTCCTCCCGGAAATTACCCTCTCGCCAAGGCTCGGAGCCACCAATCAGTTTGCGATCCCTCTGGGGCCTATCCGATCCCATCTTTTCAGCGGGGACTTTCAGAAAATCCGCGGCTCTCATACTTTCAGCGCGGGATTCATGTTCTATCACATCCACAGCTTTGACGATGGCTGGGGAATGCTCTACGGCTTTGACCAGTTTCCTTCGAGCGCCATTGCAGCGTCCGGAGCGAACGTGGGAAGCACTGGAGACGGCCTCGCCAGCGCATTGCTCAACCTACCTTCAAGTCTCTTCGGATTCCTGGGCGCCACGCAGGCGGATATGACGGACCTTTGGCAGGGATATTACTTGCAGGACAAGTGGCAGGTTTCCAAAAAGCTGAATCTCCAATTTGGCCTGCGCTATGACTATGTTCCGCCCATGCATTGGAAGAATAACAAGGTTTCGGGTTTCTCTCTGACCTGCGGGTGTTTTTTGCTTCCTGTTGCATTCCCGCCTTCGTTCCCATTTCCAAACGTGCGGGACACCTATTACGACCCGCAGTATAACGGGTGGCAGCCGCGCTTCGGGTTTGCTTACAGCGCTACGCCCAAAACGGTGATCCGAGGGGCTTTTGCAGTATTTGACGATCACAACAATAATCTGATCCAGGCAACCCAGGCGGTTCGGATTGGCTGGCCCTGGGCGGCAGGTGTTTCCTTCGGCGCACTCAATCGGGGCATTCCGGGCCAGAACACTCCTTCAGTAGTTTCCAGCCTTACTTTCAGTCCCTCGCCCTCTGCCGCATCTTTTCTGCCTGTCGCAGGGCAGTCGTCGAGCCCGCAGTTTGATTTCAGTTCTGATCCGGTGCTTCGCATCCCATACGCGATAGAGTGGAATTTCGGCATTGAGAAATCGATAACTCCCAATCTGACTGCTTCGGTCGACTATGTGGGTTCCGGCGATCGGCATTTGTACGTCACTCCCATTGCCAACACTCCGCTGCCCAGTAAAATGGGACCGAACGCCATTCCGGGAGGAGCGCCCTATCCCCAGTTTGGGCAATTCAATTACACCGAAGATAACGGAACTTCTAATTACGACGCCTTGCAGGTGAAAGTCGAAAGACGGTTTTCGAAAGGGCTGACGTTTCTAGGCTCCTACACATGGTCCCACTGTCTCGATATTTCCTCTGGCGGCACGGACAGCGCCCCGCAGACCATTTATGATATGGGACGAGATTATGCCAATTGCGACTTTGACATAACCCATATGTTTGTCTTCAGTTCGGCTTATCTATTGCCAGTTGGTCGAGGCAAGCACTTTGGAAGCAATTGGGGCGGGGCGACCGATGCGTTGCTGGGTGGGTGGACTTTAAGCGGGATTTGGAGCTTGCAAAGCGGCTCGCCGTTTAGCGTCTCTCTACCTTTCGATGTGGCCAACGTCAATGGCGGCTTCCAGCGGGCTCAACTGGTAGGCAATCCTCTGCCTCCGGGGTTCAAGCAAACAATCAACGCCTGGTACAATCCAGCCGCCTTTGCTCTGCCTGTCCCCTACACCTTCGGGAATCTTGGTCGCAACACTTTGCGCGGCCCGAGCCAGGATGTGGTGGATGTGGCACTCGCCAAGGACTTTCAACTTCGAGAATCGTTGCGATTGCAGTTTCGAGGAGAATTCTTCAATCTGCCGAACCTTGCCAACTTCAGCCCGCCAGGGCTTGGAGCCAGCGCAGGATTTTCCGCTTTAGCCGGCAGCGCGAACACGGCCGTGGATACTCCGACGTTTATGAAAATTTTCGGCGCTGGACCCGCCCGGCAGATTCAGTTCGGGTTAAAGTTGCTCTGGTGAGGGATGAACTCACTCTCTGCAGTTCCGTAAGAAAACAGCTTCTGAACGGCCACCCGCAGCTTTCGCTGTTATGATCTTCAGTTGACCCATGAGCGTTCCTGACCATCCTGATTCTGCGCGATCCCTGGCATCGTCTTTGGACCGAAGGTCATTCCTGAAACTGGGAGCCCTTGGAAGCGCTTTGCCGCTGACGCCTTCATCGGCGGATCATGCGGCTGGCGCGCCGCCGCTTTTGCGGGTGGAGCAAGAAGCTGGGCGGGGAAGAGAACCGCTTCCCTTGATTCCCCGGCCCTCCGATTTGGCAAGCGACCAGCTTATCCATCATTTCAGGGACTATTTCAATCCGCCTCAGGCGCAGAACGAATTGGGCTCCATTGCCAGCCATAAATCCGTCTCAGCGATTACCGCCATGGCCTTTCCTCCTTTCGGCTGTTGCGGCGTTCCGGAGATCGCTTTCAGTCCTGGGAATCTTGTGACCTGTGAGCTGTTTCTTGACGATCAGATTTTGGCGGACTATCCGGCGCCCGCAGGGCGCATAGCCTATACCTGGTATCCTCATAAAATCCTGCGCGAAACTCGTGTCGTGGGGCTTCTGTTTCGGACAGAGACTTTCTTGCCTCCCTATCAACGCGTCGTTGCCGAGTCCATTACTGTTAAAAATGAAAGCAGCGAGCGCCGCAAGTTGACCTTGGGCTTCGACCTGCGCGCCGGAGTCACGGCGACAAGCGGAAAACCATGGTTTGTGAACACCCCCGCCGAAGCCGATAATCGCGTTACTCCCAATGAGTCCAATGGGTGCGTCGTCTTTGAGGCGCGGCATAGTCGGGCCGTTTCCGTACAAGGGATTTCACCTCAGCCTGATCGCATCGAACAGAAGCGGATGCTGGTCTATGAATTTTCCCTGGGACCAGGCGAAAGTCGCGCCCTTCATTACTTGAACGTCATCGATGAAGCTGGTGACGCCGCGCTTGAAACCTACAAGCGGCGTCAGGCTGGCTTTGACGAATTGCAACAGGAAAACGAGCGCTCCGCCGCCAACCTTCTCCAGGCAGCGTTTACTCCCGGCAATTCAGAGTTCTCCGGACATTTGCCTCAACTTCACACCCACAATCCGGCGCTGTGGAAACTTTATTACAACGGAATCGCAGGTTTGCTCTTCTGCCGGAGAGTTTCTCCCAATTCGGTTTATGGGCCTACTTACGTCACCATCGGGCGCGTCATACCCACGCTCAGTTTCGTCTGGGACACCATGTTGACCTCGCTCAGCCTTTCGCTGTTGGACCCCAAGGCGCTTCGTTCTCTGATCGAGGTCTGGCTTACACGCGACATGCACCAGCACCTGGCGACAGATTTCCTGACCGGTCAGGGCGTGGGACCCTGGTACGCCGTGAACGATATGGGCATTCTGCGTTGTACGGATCATTACCTGCGCGTGACGGGCAATTTTGGCTGGCTGGACAAGAAGCTGGAGGGAAAGCCCGTTATGGAGCATTTGGTGGATTATGCTCTTTATTGGAAGAAGCTGGTGAAAAGCTCCACGGGCCTGGCGGATTACGGCGAGATACAAAATCTGCTGGAAGTGGTCAGCACTTGGATTCATGAGGTTCCGGCAATGAATGCCGGAAATGTTTATGGAATGCGGTTTGTGGCGGCGCTGCTTGATCATCGCGGCGACCGAAGCCGCGCATCGCACTTGCGAATGGAAGCCAGGGAACTGGCCGAACGCATCAATCGCCTGTTGTACGTAAGGGGCAAAGGCTGGTGGCGGTGCGGCCAGCCTGACGGAACGTTTAATGAAGTCCGCCATTGTTACGATTTGCTGACCATCCTTGATACCATGTTTGAGGATCTGAGCGATGAACAAAAAAGAGAGATGAGCCATTTCTTCTGGAGCCAGCTTCACACGCCCTTATGGATGCACGCGCTTTCACCGGGTGATCCGGATGCCACCTGGAATGTGCGCGCCGATCATAGCTGGCTGGGCGCTTATGCGGCATGGCCTTCCATGACTGCCAAGGGATTGTATAAGACGGATCCCCCCGCGCGCGTCGCCGAATGGGTGAAAGGGCTTGCCCGCTCGGGAAATCAGGGGCCTTATGCGCAAGCCCATATTGTGGAGAATATTTTCTCACCGGAAAAAGGGGGCGCTATGAAAAGCCCGCTAGACCAACCCTATGGAAACGATTGGGCAATTGTTTCGGGAGGCAGTTTCACGGATCTGGTCATTGACTCGATTTTCGGGGCTGATCTGAGCCTAAGCCATGGAATTCAGGTTCATTCTCGCCTTGCCGATTTCGATCCCGAAGCTGAGTTGCGAAACGTCAACTATCAGGGTCAAAGCTATACCCTTACACGCGAAGGCTCGCGGGGGACGTAGAAGCTTCGGTGAGTCGCCGGTTGACGCTATTCTCAATTTTTTCGCTGAGAGCTGACCGCTGATGGCTGACAGCTTGTCTCTCAAGGATTCCGCATGCGTTTAAAAGATCGAGTAGCGCTGGTGACCGGAATGGCAATGGGCATTGGCGAGGCTACTGCGGAGTTGTTCGCCGCGGAGGGCGCCGCGATTGTGGGCTTGGATATCAATGAGAAGCAGGGCGCTGAAATTCAAAAACGGATTCGCGCCCAGGGAGGCCAATGCCTGTTTCAGGTGACCGATGTGGGCTCGGAAGAAGCGGTTAAAAAGGCTGTGCGAGCGGGGTTGGACGAATTCGGTCGCTTTGACATCCTGGTGAATGTGGTCGGCATCGCTTCGGAAGGCGCAGTCCACGAGATGGAAACTGCCGAATGGGAGCGCATTCTTCGCGTCAATCTGACGAGTATGTTCTTGACGTCAAAGTATGTCTTGCCTGGAATGCTGACGCAAGGGCGCGGCTCCATCGTGCACATCACTTCGGTACAGGGGCTGATGGGCTTTGCAGGCTATCCACATTATGCAGCGAGCAAGGGAGGCATCATCAGCCTGACACGGCAGATGGCTCGGGAGTATGCGGCAAAAGGCGTTCGTGTGAATTGTATTGCTCCGGGCACGGTTGAGACCCCGCTGAATCTGCAAGTGCTCGCCCGCTCACCTGATCCTGAAAAGCTGCGCACCGCCTGGTTAAAGATGCATCCCATCGGCCGCATCGGCAAGCCTATTGATATTGCTTATGGTGCGCTCTATCTCGCCAGCGATGAAAGTTCCTGGGTAACGGGGCATTGCCTGGTGATTGATGGAGGACTTTCAGCGAGCGGGCCAATTTGAATGTCTTGTGGGTTAAGCGCGGGATCGGATTCGTCCTGTTGCATGGTCTGAACGAGTTTCTATGGCGGAAATTGTAAGTTTGAATGAGTTGGCTTCGAGTGTTCCGAGTGGAATACGTCTGGGCATTGGCGGAGTCCATTTCGCTCGGCTGCCTGTTGCTTTGATTGAGGAAGTGCTGAACTCCGGTCAGCGCGATTTCACCTTTGTCAGTTGGGGCGGTGGGCTGGCTTTGGAAATGTTTCTTGAGGCGCAGGCCATCAAGAAATTGATCTTCTGCTTTTCGAGCCTCGATATTTTCGGGCTCGCGCCGCGTTTTCGAGAAGCCTTGGAAAAGGAAACTATCGAAGTTGAGGAATGGTCAGCCTTGGCCATGATTGAAGGGTTGAAGGCGGCTCAATTCAACCTGCCGGAGATGCCGTTTCAACTGCCGTTCGGATCGGATTTAATGCGAAAGGGTGATTTTTGGCGAGCCACGAAATCTCCCTTTACAGGTGAGCCGTTAGGCCAGGCGCGGCGATTGGATGTGGATGTGCTGCTATTGCACGCGCAGCGGGCCGACCGAGAGGGCAACGTGGAAATTCAGGGAGCGCGGGGACTTGATCTGAGCCTGATCGGCGCGGCGAAAAAAACGCTGGTTACGGTGGAAGAGATCGTGGAAGCGGGTGAAATCGGGCGCGTTCCGCGCTCATTTGTCTTGCCACGGACTTTTGTTTCGGCGGTGGCTCGCGCTCCCTATGGAGCTTACCCCGCCTCCTGCCTGCCCTATTACACCACTGATTATTCCCGGCTCCTGAGCTATGTTCGCGCGGAGCAGGCTCGCCGAAAGTCCACGGCATCCTCGCGTGCGGAAAAGAATTCTGAGTGCAAAGGCTTGATCACTTCCCGCAGAGATCGAATCTTCGTGTGCGATGAGCCAAGGCAGAAGTTTCTGGCGCAGGCTGCGCGGGCCTCATGTCGGGATTTAACACCATCGCGATTAAGTCGCCCCGGGTTGAAGATTGAGGAAAATGCGCCGTACACCCCGGATGAACTTCTGGCGGTGTGTTTGGCCCGTGAATATGAAAATACGAGCATTTGTTCGGTTGGATCAGTTTCGCCTTTGGCGATGGTTTCTTATCTGCTTGCCAAGCGAACTCACGCGCCGGGGTTGACGCTGATCGCATTGAATGGCGGCTTTATTGATATTGCGCCTCATCCCATGACTCTCACCCTGGCGGAGCCGCTGGAGTATGAAACGGCGAAGGCTTGCTGGGGCGGTGATGAGACTTATCATTGGTATTATCAGTCCGGGCGAATCACGCATGAAGTGATTACCGTGGCTCAGATTGACGCTCAAGGCCGCACGAATAATGCCTGGATTGAAGGGCAAGGGAAACGGTTGCGCTTGCCGGGGCAGGGCGGCATGGCCGATGTCGCCAACCTGCATCAGAATTTTGTGCTTTATCTTGCCCGACACTCACCGGAGCGCTTCGTCGAGAAAGTCACATTTTGCACAGCGGCGCGCGGCCTAGTGAGCGATAGTGAGCGTCTTGCCGCCGGATTGCAGCCCGGAAAGGTGCGCCTGATTTCCGATCTGGGCATTTTTGAGTTGAATTCTGACGAGCGGCGATTCCGGCTGGTGAGCATTCATCCGCAAGTAAGTTTGGAAGAAGTTCGGAAGCAATCCGCGGGCCAATTTCTGGTTGCGGCGCCGCTTCCCGTAACCTTGCCGCCCTCTTTGGAAGAGTTGCGCCTGATTCGCAATGAGGTGGACCCTCTGGGGATACGCAAATTGGAATTCATTTCCGGCAGGGAACGCCTCACCCTGATCGAGCGCATTCTGCAAGCTGAAGAGGCGATGGTGAATGAGTTGACCGGAAAGCGAGCTGCTGTTTAAGCCAGGCCCGTCCGGACGAATCGACGAGGAGGAAAGGAATTGGGTGGACCGCTGGAAGGCATTCGGGTAGCCGATTTCAGTCAACTCGTGCAGGGGCCAAGCGCAACCCAGATGCTCGGGGACATGGGCGCTGACATTATCAAGATCGAGCCTCTGGGCGGAGATTGGCAGCGCAATTGGTCGATTTATGACCGCTATATCAATGGCGAAAGCGTGTCTTTTCTGACGTTCAACCGCGCCAAACGAAGCATCACGCTGAATTTGAAGGACCCGCGAGGAAAAGAGATTGCTCTGCGCATTATTCAATCGAGCGACATTCTGGTTGAAAACTTCCGGCCCGGCGTGATGGAACGATTGGGGCTGGGTTATGAGGCGCTCTCTCAAATTCACCCTCAGTTGATCTATTGCGCCAGTTGCGGATGGGGGCAGGACGGCCCGTATCGCGCACGTCCAGGCCAGGATATGCTGGCGCAATCTGTTGCAGGCGTCTTGATGCTGAACGGCTCGGCTTCCGATCCGCCAATGCCGACGGGGATTGGGATCGCCGACTTGACCGCCGCGCTTCATATCGTCATCGGCGTGCTTGCAGCGCTTGCGGAAAGGCAGAAGACGGGCTTGGGACAGCGGATAGACGTCAATCTATTGAGTTCTATTATGAGCCTTGCAACCCAGGAATTGACTTTATATCTCAATTCGGGCATTGAGCCTCAGCGCAGCGCGGCAGGCATCGGGCATCCTTATGTGGGCGCGCCGATGGGGATTTATAAGACGCGCGATGGGTACATCGCGGTGGCCATGATGCCCATCGGCAAGATTGCGGAACTCGTGGGAGTGGAAGGTTTTGCCGGAAACGATTCCCGCAACGTGATCGAAAATCGCGACGAGGTAAAGCTGAAGCTTGATCCGGCGTTCGAGCGACGAACGACTGCCGAGTTAATGGAAATATTTATGGTGGCGGATATCTGGGCGGCGCCCGTTCATCGCTTTTCCGAAGTGGAAATCGATCCTCAGGTGCGGCACAATCAAACTATTATTGGCTTTGATCATCCGCGCGCGGAAAAATTTCGCACCATCGCGCCTCCCATCAAGTTCAGCCGTACCCCAACCGCCATCCGAAGGCCGCCTCTGTTGGGCGAGCACACGGAGGAGATTTTGAGGGAATTGGGTTACAGCAAAGAAACGATTGCGGAGTTTCGCAAAGATAAAGTGATATAGGAACCTGCCCGCGCGGAGCTTTATCGAGTAAATTAGATAAAGATTCAGGTTGAAAGCGATGCCCGGCGGGCATTATTTTATAAAGACTGCGTAAGGGCAGCCGTTGTGGCTCCGTTGTGCAGGCGAACCTTAGACGTTTCACTCGACTGAAGGGGCGTGATCTCAACCCCGCCGAGAAGGCCCAACCCCTCCCCGGCCTTCCGCGCTTCTCTCGAAAGGGGGAAGACTTCGGCGGGGTTGAATTCCCGCCTCTTTTGTTCAAGACAATGAAGCAAACCAAGCTTAGAAGGAGTTGAGGCAGCGGAGATGAAAGTAACAAGTCGGGTTCTTTGGCTTTTATTCCTTCTAACGGTGATCCTGGGTTCGTGCGTGTGGATCAGCGCGGCGCCGAGAACGCTTTGGCAGATTGGGAAATTCGACCACTCATCGATGGAGTTCAATCAAGGCAGTGTCGGGCCGCCTCTGTTCGGGCTGAGCTATCCCAAAAATCCGATCGTCTATATTGTAGGCCAGAGCAATCCTAAAAAAGACTGGCCCGCGTTTCAGCCTGGAACGTCAAACGGCAAGGCGGGATACCATCCTCATCCCTACACCATTCAGTTTGATCTAAAGGAGACTCCCAGGGGCGTCTATCGTCTGAAAGTGGGGATGGTGATTCAGACCCAGCGCCTTTCGATGCTGCAAATTGATATCAACGGCCATCGGGGTTGGGCGTATCAGCGTCCACAATGGAACGACGTGCCGGGGTCTAAATATTGGAACGATACGGCGGAGGTAGAACTTCCCTTGCGCTTTCTCCGAACTGGAACCAACCGCCTGGTGCTGACCGCCATCGATGAACCCAACCAGCGTGATGATGCCAGCAATCCGGGGATCGTCTACGACGCTCTGGAGTTGGATCAGGACCCTCAAGAGAAATTTGACCCTGGCAAAATCAGGGCTCAAATTCAGCCTACAATTTTTTACCAAAACAAGGATAACCAGCTTACGGAGATTGTGGATGTATTCGTAGACCACAATGCATCCTCCAATCAGGGGCGTGTCGTATTGACGGTAGGCCATCAGAAATTCACACAGAGTCTCTTGCCTGACCGCGATTTTGGCGAGCAACGAGTGGAATTTGCCGTGCCCGAATTTTCCTCTTCAACCTCCGCGGAATTAACCGTGGCTCTCCGCGGGCGCTCGCGCCATTTCAGAGAAACCTTGAATCCTGCCAGGAAGTGGACCGTGCTGGTGGTTCCCCACGAGCATCTGGACGTGGGCTATACCGATTATCAAGCGAAGGTGGCTGAGGTGCAGAGCCGCGTTCTGGATGAAGCGATGGAGATGATCCAGAAGAATCCGAATTTCCGCTACAGCCCCGATGGATATTGGGTGCTTCAGCAATTTTTCGCCGGAAGGAGCGCGAGCGACCGGCAGAGGCTTTTGCAGGCGATTCAGGAAAAGAAGATCTTCATCCCGGCACAATATGCCAATCTCCTCACCGGCTTCCCGACGGTTGAGACCTTGATTCGCTCGCTTTATCCGAGTTTCAGGTTCGATCAGCAACACGGGAAGGAGTTTGATTACGCCAACATCACCGATGTGCCTTCGTATAGTTGGTCTTACGCATCGGTATTGGCAGCGGCGGGACTGAAATATTTCCTGGCCGGATGCGACCAGATTCGCGGGCCGATTTTGAATCAGAGCCATCTGCAGGAAGGGTCGCCCTTCTGGTGGGAAGGCCCCGACGGCGGCAAAGTTCTGATGTGGTATTCGGACAGCTACGGACAGGTGGGACAATTTTTCGGATTGCCGCCCCGCGTGATGATCGGGCATGACGCCCTGCCGAGATTCCTGCAGGTGTATTCCACGAAGGAGTACAAGCCCAGTTCAGTATTACTTTTCGGCGCACAGTGGGAAAACTCAGATCTCTTTCCTCAGCAAGCGACCTTCGTGGGCGCGTGGAATAAAATCTATGCTTATCCCAAGCTGGTCTATACCGATTTCAGCAGCGCGCTCCAGGCGATTGCCCAGGAAGAGGGCAATTCCATTCCTGTGATTCGTGGTGATGGCGGGCCTTACTGGGAAGACGGCATCGTCTCCGACGCCTACTTTGCGGCGATGAACCGCGAAAGCGAGCAGCGGGCGCTCTCCGCTGAGAAGATTGCCACGTTAAGTTCTCTTTTGAACCCTCACGTGAAGCCGGAGGAGGGGATCCTTCGCCAGATGTGGCGCAACCTGATTCTTTTTGATGAGCACACCTGGGGAGCCGCGGGCAGCGTATCCAATCCGCGCAGCCAGGAATCCATTCGCCAACTGGCGGTGAAAGATGCGTTCGCAATTCGCGCCCGCCACGATCTGGAATATATTCTGGATCGCAACATGGCGGTGATTGCGGCATCGATTCACGATCCAAGCGGCACCTGGGTGGTGTTTAATCCGCTCAATTGGCGACGAAGCGGTCTGGTTGAGATGGACCTTCCCAAAGGTGACGAAATCGTGGATCTCTCAACCCAGCAGGCCGTACCGTATGAAGTCCTCTCAACCGGCGATGCCTATCAGCGTGTGCGCTTTATGGCGAGCGATATCCCCTCGGTGGGTTATCGATGCTATGCCTTGAAGAAAGCCGCTTCCAAGCCCCCCGCTCCGCAAACGAGTGCGGCAGAGGTCATGGAAAACGAATACTATCGCATCGCGCTCGACCCCGACAGTGGCGCCGTGAAGAGCATTTACGACAAAGCGTTGCAAAAAGATTTGGTTGACGCGTCGAGCGCCTACCGCTTTGACCAGTATCTTTATGTGACGGGTGGCGACCAGCCTTCCATGAATAGCCTGATCTATAACTATCCCGGATTGCCCGTTCCGCAACTTACCATTCGTGGAGCGGCGGCAGGGCGTCTCGTCTCGGTAACGCGCGAGCCTTTCGGGGCGGTCGCGCGGCTCGAAAGCTCGGCAACCAATACGCCCCGCATTGATACTGAGATCATTCTTTTCGATGGCCAGAAGAAGATCGGGTTTATCAACCGCGTTCATAAAAACGCTGTGGATGCGAAAGAAGGCGTCTATTTCGCGTTCCCATTCTCGATGGACCATCCGCAATTCCGTTACGAGATTCAAAACGGGTATGTCGATCCCGCTCACGATCAGTTGCCTGGGGCGGGGAAGGAGTGGTTTTCAGTGCAACACTGGATTGAGGCGCAACAGGATGGGACCACCGTCGCAATCGTTCCGGTGGACGCTCCCCTGGTGACGCTGGGCGATATTGTGCGCGGCACGTGGCCCTTATCTTTTGGCCCACGCAAGGGCGCGATTTTCTCTTATGCCATGAACAACTATTGGTTCACTAACTATCGGGCTGACCAGGGCGGAGACTTTACTTTCCGTTACGTTGTGACCAGCGGCCAAAATATCAGCCCCGCTGCGCTGAGCCGGTTGGGATGGGCGGAAATGACGCCGCTGGAAGTGAATGAAATCATTCCGAATGATAAGGCGGTGAGCCGCCCTGCGCCTCTCAGCGGAGTGGAAGGCAGTTTCCTGGAGACTAACCAGCCCGACGTGGTGCTGGTTGACTGGAAACGCGCTGAAAACAACCAGGGAACTATCCTGCGCTTTGTCGAGACGGCCGGGAAAGAAAGCGCGGTAAGCGTTCAGATTCCGCACCTGGAAATCACCTCTGCCTGGCAGTCGAATGCCGTTGAGCAAAATCAGCAGGCGCTGTCAGTATCGTCCGACAGCGTCCACTTCTCAGTAAGGCCTTTCCAAATCCTGACTCTCCGCGTAGAAGGCGTTCCCAAGCTATAATCTCCGATAGTTTGATGACGGAAGCGAAGATTCGCATGCGCGCGCCGGCGTGTCGGCGCGGCGTCATTCGCTGTGGAAGCGGGGTGGGGAAATGCCTTCTCTGGGAAGCGGGGGCGAGGCCAGCATCGCCATTCTGGCGCTTGCGGGAATAACGCAGGCATCCTTCGCCTGGCCCATGAGATATTTTCGCGGCTGGCGCTGGGAGCACGTCTGGGTTGGGCAAGCATTAACTGCCAATCTGATATTTCCGATCGCGTTTCTGGCTTTGAACTGGCCGAAGCTTCGAGATGCATTTGCCGGTGTTTCTTTCGGGCAATGGGCGGCGCTCTTTCTGTTCGGCGTCCTTTGGGGCATCGGAGGGATCGGCTACGGCATCAGCCTCACCAGCCTCGGACTTTCATTCACCTACTCGCTGGTCTTTGGGATTACCACCCTGGCCGGAGCGTTGCTCCCGTTATTCTGGCCGGGCCTCAGTCATCCCAGGGATCCCATCCTCTTTGTTGCGGGCTTAACACTGTGCATTGCAGGCAGCATCGCCTTTTCCCGCGCCGGGGAGCGACGGCAGCGGGAGCGGCAATTGCTGCATGCCCAAACGTTGGACCTTGTGATGCCTGTCCCCCGCCTGAGTTTTTCAGCGGCTTTGATCATTGCCATCTTTGCGGGTTTGTTTTCGGCCAGCATGGGGCTGGCGCTCAGTTTCAACGACGATCTGGTTAAAGGCGCGATGCGGCTCGGCGCAACCCCGCTCATCGCGCCGCTGGTGGTTTGGATTCCGCTTTCTTTGGGCGCCGGATTCATTGCGTTGGCTTATGGTATGGGTTGTGGGTTGCGCTTTCATTCCATCCCTTTTTTCTGGCGAAAATTCGCAGCGCGAAACTGGCTGCTGACCGCAGGCATGGGCATCCTGGGTTTCGGAGGCATGCTCTTGTATGGATTGGGGGCCAGCGGGCGTCATCATCCGTCCAAAGGGGTTGCCTGGGGACTTTACATGTGTGCGTTCATCCTGATGGGAAATGCGCTGGGCTTCTTTACCGGCGAGTGGCAAAATTGCTCGCGGCGGACGCGTGTCCTTTTGGGAGGCGGCATTGGCGCGCTGCTTGGAGCCGTGGTTTCCCTGGCGTCCTGCATGTGAAGTGAGCCAATCTGCGCAGAACGGGCAGGCGGTTGCCCCAATCAATAAGCCTGTCACGAATGGCGCCGGGTTCCTCTGTTTGCGCGCTTGTTGGGCGGCGGGGCGGTGGATTCGCGCACGATCAATTCGGTTTCGACGTGCAATTCGCGGCCAGGCTCGTTGTTTTCAATCATCCGCAGCAGCGTTTCGACCACCAGATGCCCCACGAGAGCGCGCGGGATATTCACGCTGGTGAGGGGAGGATTCAAATACTCGCAGAGATAAGTGTTGTCAAAGCCGATCACGGAGACATCGCGGGGGACAGACAATCCCGCCTCGCGCAGCCCGCGGAGAATTCCCAGGGCGGGCGGATCGGCAATGGCTACGGCGGCGGTAAATCGCGACTGCGATAAGGCCTTTCGAATCGCCCCCAGGCCCGCTAGGGGGCCTGGTCCGCCGTAAGTCACGATTTGGGGCGAAACTCCGAGGGCTTTGAAGCTTTTGATTGCTGCCTGGAAAGCCTCAAAACGCTGGCGGATGGAAAAGAAATTGATCCCGCGTTCGTCTCCCACCGGGTAAGTCTTCACGAAAAGAATGTTCCGATGGCCTAAATCCACCAGATAACGAACGGCTTTCAGAATGCCGCCCTCGTAGTCAATGCGCAGATTGCTGATGTGGCGATCTGCCGTGCCGACATCTTCGAAGACGGCGGGCGCATGATGAGATCGGAGAAGTTCGAGCGCCTGTTTTTGCATTTCGGACGTCATGATGGCGACGCCGGCCGCTCTCATTCCGATCATCTGTTTGAGCGAAGCGATCAATCGCTTGCTGGAAAAATCGGTTGTCGCAAGAAGCACCTCGTATCCGCGCGCCAGAGCTTCCTGCTGGATGACGTGGGCCAGTTCCCCGAAGAACGGATTGGCAATGTCAGAGACTACCAGGCCCAGCAGGCGCGTCCGGCCGCGGGCCAGGTTGCTGGCATAGAGGTTTGGCTGGTAGTGAAGCTGTTTGATCGCCGCCAGAACCCGCTTCCGAGTTTTTGCCTCCACAACGTCCTGATTGTTCACCACCGCCGAAACAGTCGCTGTAGAGACCTTCGCCAGCTTCGCCACCTGATAAATATTTGCCACGCTCTTGCGATTCTCCCTTTATGAATCCAAAGCCTGCGCTTGCGGCTGCAACATCAGGCTTGATGGGGGTCTTCCGAAGCAACGTATTTCAAAGCGCTTTGAATGATAAGCGTCTAAACTTAGGATAAATTGCAGAGCCGTGTCAAGCCATGCGAGAGCCTTATTGCAGGATTATAGGCTAGAACTCTTGCTTGACGGGGAGCGGCGGCGATGATAATCTTTTGGCAGATCGCGGTGCGCGGCCTTACTCTCGCAATGCGCACCCTGGCGTAATGTTCCCCTCGACAGAAGACAGAATCCCTTTTCCTGGCAAGGAGAATCATGCACTTAACAGACTTTAAAAACATTTTGAGCCAGCGAGACCGCGCCAAACGAGACGCGGGTTGGGCGCCGGACGCGCAAAAAAAAGAGAATGTTTAGGTCTGATGAGCGCAAAAAAGAAGCCACCTTATTGAAAGCAGGGATGTTGTTGGCTTCTTGTTCAGTCACCCTTTACGAACAATTTTCCAAATTCCTTGTATCTTAAAGAATCTAAAAGGCTTATGAATTGAATTTGTTCGTTGCTTAAGATCCTAAAGAAAAGACGGGACTTAGGTCAAAAATGGGGAAATTGTTCGTCATCCGGTGACGTGAAATTGGTGCGTGTGGGCGGATGGTATCGCCTTGGGGACGGACGGTATTCGCCCCTACATGGGGTGGAAAGCAGGGAAGCACACACGAGCTTTCGGGTCTGCGGCCAGTACAACTGTTATGCGACAAAGCGCGGCCTGAACAACAGCGCTCCGCGCTGTAAAAGTTGGCCAGCCTGTCACTCTGAGGAGCCGCAGGCGACGAAGAATCCCCGTACCTGTAAAGCGAAATACGGGGATTCTTCGCTCGTTGCGCTTGCTCAGAATGACAGTATCCAAAGTTGCGCTGATGGGCGACAGATTTGAAACTATTGAGAATTACAAATTATAGTGACAGCATTTTCTGTAGCGCCGGTGTCCTCACCGGCGTTCTTCGGCGCTGAGGACAGCGCCGCTACAGTCGACGTTGTCACTATAATTTGTAAACCTCAGTAGGAAGAGGCAAGTCGGTACGAAAGCGATAGAGGGGCTTGACAAAAGTCGATACTCCGTAGGACACTAGCCCCTCAAGAATCTAAGCGCTTAGAACATTATTGGTGTGGGCCTGATGTTGTGATGATGGCGCAACGATATCGAACGGTAAGGCGCGCCCTCGCGCTCTTTTTTTCCCTTGCGGGGACTCTTTTGTGGGTCTCAACCTGTTTGTCTGCGCAAAGCTCCGCGTCAACATCGTTTAACCTCACTGTCTTTACCGGCCCCGAAGCTCCTGCTTCCATCATGAAGCCTCTCCAGAGGCGCCGCTTTGCAGAGGCCCAGGAAGAGGCTCAGGCGCTCGCAGCAAAGAGCCCTCAGGATGCGTCGGTGGCGAACCTGGAGGGCGTGACTTTCCTTCTGGGGGGAAACCCTGCGAAGGCCGAGGTGTTTTTCCATCAATCGCTCCGGTTGAATCCGCGCTTTCTGCTGGCCTATCGCAATCTGGGCATAACCTTCTGGCACGAGCACAGGGTGGCGGATGCGCAGCAGGCTTTCACGGAGGCGCTCCGCCTGGACCCGAAAGACCCTATCGCAAATCTCTACGAAGGGCAGATTGCCTTTGCCCGCCACAATTGCGCAGCGGCGGCGCAATCTTTTAATCGAAGCGGAAAGGCGCTTTTCTCCATGCCGGTTGCGGCGTTCATGGATGCGGTTTGCCATTTCCAATTGGGTCAGTCGCAGGCGGCGGCGACGCTGCTCGGGAAGATGGGCAAGAATCCCGCCATTCCGCATGCGGCGGTGTTTCGCTTCGCGCTGGAGGCCGGCAAGCAGCGGAGCTTTCCGGTGGCGCTGGCAGCCCTGAAGCTGCTGCCCGACGATTATCCCGACCCGTACACTCACGGCTACGACGAAGCGCTGACGGCCTATGAAAGCGGGGATGACACGGCATCCGTCGC
This sequence comes from Acidobacteriota bacterium, assembly GCA_902812415.1. Taxonomy (GTDB): domain Bacteria; phylum Acidobacteriota; class Terriglobia; order UBA7540; family UBA7540; genus RH2-MAG17b. The sequence goes on along the minus strand of CADDZJ010000002.1, from coordinate 84,457 downwards.
CCTAATCCGCGGGATGCTTTCCCGCGGATTAGGGAATGCAGAGCTTTACGACCTGCTGGGAAACGCGCTTGAAGATCAGGGCATTGCTCACAAACAGCCTGATGCGATCAGGCAGGCGTATGAGGCTTATCGCAAGGGGATTTACGCGGACCCACACAACCTGGCCAATTTTATTGACATCGGCAGGCTGGCGTTGAAGCTGGGCAATTACGATTTGGGTGAAGAGTTGCTCAGCCAGGGGCTGGCGCAAAACCCTCAGGCGTATCAACTGATGCTTGAACGGGGCATCGCCTATGCCTTCAGCAGCCACACGCGTGAGGCTGCGGTGGATTTCGAGAATGCGCGCAGGCTGGCGCCGGATGATCCGATGCCTTACATGGCAGCGGGAATTCTGGCGATTCAGGAAGGCCACAATACTCAGGCGGCTGCGGCTCTTCAGCAGGGAATCGATTGCGCTCATCCGGCCAATGCCTGGCTTTATTACCTGCTGGCGAGGGCGCTCTACAAGCAAGGACATCAGACGCCGGAGATGGAAACTCGCATCCGCGCCGCGCTTCAGGAAGCGATCCAACTGAATCCGGACTTCGCTGAGGCTTACGGCCTTGCGGGGCACGTTTGGCTTAAATCCGGAAAGCCGAAGCAGGCGGTGGGATTTCTTGAGGCTGCTCGCCGGCTCGATCCTGAGAATTCGCACTACGTCTATGAACTGGCGGTGGCCCGGCGAATGCAAGGCGATTCCGAAGCTGCAGCCCGGGATTTTCAGAAATTTCGTGATCTCGAAGCCGTCAATAATCCGGCGAGGATGAAGAAGTACTTCATCAAAATATTCGTCAATCAACCCTCAGCGGCAGGCCTTCATGCCATGAACGACGGAAGGTAAAGGAGGTTGTTTCTTATGGAAAATCACCGAGACTCGCTCAGGTTCAGTTTACGTTTCAGCCTGGGGCTGCTCATGCTGGCGCTTTTCGGTTTGCTCATTCCTGTTGCGCCAGCCCATGCTCAGGCGACCGCCGGAGCGACGCTTTCCGGGGTTATTACCGATCCAAGCGGCGCCGCGGTTGCGAATGCGAAGGTTTCCGCCACGAATGTGGCGACCGGCGTCACGATCGCCACAAAAACCAACAGCCGCGGCTTCTATTCCTTCCCGTCGCTGCTGCCTGGCGACTACACCGTCACCGTCACCGCGCAGGGATTTCGGACGGTGGTGCACCAGAACGTTATTCTCCACGCCGAGATCACGCAACAGCTTTCCGTAACGTTGCAGGTGGGCGCTGTCGCCCAGACGGTCACCGTGCGTGCGACACCGCCGGAGCTGGCCTTGGAGCAGGGCAGTCTGGAGCAGACCATCCCGACGAATGCGCTCACTTCCCTGCCGATCATGGGTCAGGCGATCTACTCGCTGGTGACGATCGCTCCGGGCGTGACCGGAACCGGAACGCTTCAGAGCAGTCCGAATACGGGCGTGGATGTCTTCAGCAACAATGTGAACCCTTCGGTGAATGCCGGAGGCCGCAGCACCGAATCCAATCTCTTCAACCTGAATGGAAACAATATTACGGCGACGCCCGTGGGCGGTTTCGCTGAAGCCATGCCCTTGCCGGATTCCGTTTCGGAAATGAAAATTTCGACCAACAACTATGACGCTCAATATGGCGGAAATGCCGGCATGGTGGTAAACGTCACGACCAAAAGCGGGACAAACCAGGTGCATGGGAACCTCTTCGAGTACCATACCGACAGCGGAATATCATCGCGCAACGTCTTCCAGAATGCTCCGGGGTCATTCATCCCATTTCGCCGCAATGAATTCGGCGGCACGGTGGGCGGGCCCATTCTCAAGAACCGGCTTTTCGCCTTTGGCTCGCTGGATGAGCTTCGCTCTTCCGGAGCTTCCTCCTCAGTCGATACTTTTGAGACGCCTCAATTTGCGAATTTTGTTGAGACGAAGTTCCCCAATTCCATCGCGGCCAAAATCCTTTCGCAGTTTGGGCCGCAGCCCCGCATCAGTTCGTCTCTCTCTAACATCGAGGCGCTGGCTCAATACTACAATTCCACGCCGGGATTCTTTTTCCCAACGCTGCAGTCGGCGGAACAGTTGGGCTTTACTCCCGATATGCCGATCATCGGCACGGGAGTTTTCACGCCGACAGGCGAGCGCAATGGAAGGCAATGGACCGCGCGCGTGGATGGCTATTTCAACCAGCAGAAAGACCACGCCTTCTATTACGTGAATCGAACCACGTCCACCTCTCCGATTGAAGATCCTCGGCCGGGCTTTAACGGGACGTCGGATAGCAACGGCCTGACGATGAACCTGGACGAAGTCCATACCTTCAGCGGCAGCACCATTAACGAATTCAGCGCCGCTTATGTTCGTCCTTACGGGTTGACCACGAATCCGCCCTCCGCGCTGGCCATTCCCGGCATCGGTGTGACGGGCGTTTACGGGTGGGGCGGAAATGGAGGATTTGAATTCTCGCCCGGCGACTTTGTCCAGAACACCTACGAGTGGAATGACATGGTGACGATGATCAAAGGCGCGCACACGCTCAAAATGGGCGGTGGATTCCGGCGCTGGGAGGACAATGCCAACTTCACCGGCATCTACCAGCGCGGCGACTACAACTTCAATAACCTGATCGATTTCTCGCAGGATATGCCGTTCTCTTCCACTTTCCAGGCTGTTGATCCGCGCACGGGAAAACCCACCAGCCAGGTGCGAGGCTATCGCGGCACGGAAAGCGACCTGTTCCTGAGCGACACCTGGAAGACCACGCCCAATTTCACCTTGAATCTGGGGCTGCGATGGGAGTACTTCGGGAACCCCTCCGAAGCGCACTATCAGCAGACCAATTTTCTTTTCGGCTCCGGCTCAACCTTCCAGGAGCGGCTGGCCAATGGCAACGCGGCCGTGGTTCCTTATCTGTATAGTTCGAGCCGCTGGAATAACTTTGCTCCTCGCTTTGGTTTCGCCTGGAATCCGCATTTTGTAAAACGATTCGTTCTTCGCGGCGGCTTCGGCTTGTTCTATGACCGGCCGGAGAATCAGATTTATACGGATAATCGAACCAACCCTCCGCTTTTTGCGGTTCCCACGTTTGGCATCCCGACAGGCACGCCCATTGCTTATGGGCTTTGCACTCCCACGTCCACGTTCAACCTGAACTGTCCGGTTAATCCGGTGCTCAATCAAGTCAAGTTGAATAGCGCCAATGGCCTGGTCGCTCCGATTAATGGTGTCGAAACTCTGGTTCCTGTCACGCTTTACGGCACAACACGCCAGTTTCCTACCGCTTACAGTGAAAACTGGAACCTGGGAGTTCAGTATGCGATCACCAATACCTTGATTGCTGAAGCGGACTATATCGGCGATGTGGGCAGGCGGTTTTATTTAAGCACAGACTTCAATCGTGTGAATGGCGACAATGTCGGCGGGTTGCTCAATCGCCCCAATCCCAACTTCGCGGATGTTGAGCTTGCCATGCCCATCGCAAACGCCAGCTACAACGGCCTCTCTGTGGGCGTTCGCCAGACGGCCGGGCACGGTCTCACCTTTGCCACCATGTTCACGTGGTCAAAATCCTTTGACTTATGTTCGGCGCTTTCCGAGGGCGCTTGCGCAATTCCTGACATCAGCAATATTCGCGGAAATCACGGCCTTTCGGATTTTAATGCCGCCCGCCACTTCTCCGCTTATGTCACATGGAACCCTCCAACTCACTTCCAGGAAAGCAGTCTGGTGGGTCATGTGTTGAACCATTGGCAACTGAACGGAGTCGTCACGCTGCAATCCGGATTGCCGTTTTCAGTCGTTTGCACGGCTGGATACCCCACCTGCGACTACAACCTGGATGGATACAATTATGACCGCCCCAGCATTCAGGGGCCGGTGAAGATTGTGGGCAATGGCTCCCCTTCAACTTCGCAATATATCAGCGGCATCTTTCTTCCCGGCAACGGCCAATTCGGCACGCAGTTCTTTGCTCCGCCTCCGGGGCAGGAAGGCAACCTCGGGCGCAATACCTTTACCGGGCCGGGCGTAGCCGATGTGGATTTTGGCATCAACCGCAGCTTTGTGATTCATGAGCCTTACCGGCTGGAAATCGGCGGGCAGTTCTTCAATCTGTTCAATCGGGTGAATCTGGGCCAGGTGGACGGAAGCATGACCGATGCCACCTTCGGCCAATCGACGGGAGTGGCGGGCAATCCGCGTACGATTCAGCTTGTGGCTAAGTTTTTCTTTTAGCGCAAGCAACGAGGCGGAATCGAAAATCTTCCTCCCCATTTCCCCTCCCGTTTCCCCCTCCCCGGGAGGGGAAGCTGTGGGGGCTTGCCCGTGGCAAGCCCCCACAATCTTTTAATTTTGGACCGGCGCTCGAAGCGTGTAGAAGCTGTTTCAAAACCTCAGATCGTTCGTGTTGAGTCGCGGCGGGTTTACACTGCCACCCCAAATGGCGGCGTAAAGCCGCCTCTACTCTCGCGGCCTGGCATTCCGAGGAGCCGGAGGCGACGAGGAATTGCGCTCTGTTTCCGAGACGAGATTCCTCCCCATCGCTTCGCTCTGGGTCGGTATAAGACGCTTCGGAGATGTTTTTCAGCAAACTATTCATGCGCTGCGCGTGTTTTCGCGCCAACGATTGCGAGTGAACTTCCTCATCACAAGCTGTCGATACGGAGGGGATTGAAGCGGGTCCATCATGAATCAGGATGAATCGAGATACATCACGCGTCGCGCATTTGGGAAGCTTCTGGCGGCGTTGAGTCCCGGAGTGGAGAAATTATGGGGCGGATCGTTCTTTTCAGGGACGCGGGCCAGTGGGTCAGGCGGAGAAGCGGCCGCTGAACAAACCGATCGATCCTCCGCTGTTCCCTTCGGGCCTTACACGCCTTTCGGATACCTGGATAATCCGTATCACTACTGGGCGCTTCACCGCAGCGGCGTGCTGCGATCGGTCCCGCCGATTGGAATGGGTCTTTATTATCCGGCTGGCCCGGGAGGGTATTTTGATTATGGACGCAATTCGATCTATCGTATTTTTCTCCGTCTGGGTTTCAAGTTAAATGGTCGAATCTACTTTGAAGAGGAAGACTTCGAGAGCGCCGGAATTGAGCTGATTTCCCCATATCATTCCAAAAACATACTGTCCTTTCAATTCAGTGCAAAGCCCTTCACCGCCACCGCAAGTTTTTATCAGGTCGATGAAAATTCACTCGCTGGCCAATTGAGCCTCAGAAACCTAGCGCAGACGGATCAGGAGGCCAGGGTTTATGCAGTCTCGCGGCTCGAACTCGGCGCGGCGGAATGGTGGGGGCGCGATGGCATCGCGGGCTGTTACGATCATGACCGTGATCAGGCAACGCTGCGGTCATTTGCCGCCGGGCCCGTGTTTGGGCTTCATGCCTCGACAAGCAGCGCAACCCATTTTGTTTCGGGAAACGACTCGGCGTTGAGGAAGTGGATGGAAGAGCAAACTCCGCCCGGTGATTCGAGCTTCTGCTACTTTCCGCAGGGCATGAACGCCGGCCTCGGCTGGGACCTCAAAGTGCCGGCGCGGAATACTTCCACGTTTACTTTCATCCTGAGTCGCGGCGAAGACCGGCAGGCGGTGGATCGGACGCTTCGTTCGGCGCGATCCCAAGCTGCCATGGCGCTGGATGAAAAACGCCGGGAAGACGGTCATTTCTGGAGCCGGGCGCCGCAGCTTGAGGGAGATTTCCCGGCGCATTGGAAACATTCCTGGGTCTATGATTTTGAGACCTTGCGGATGATGGTCCGTCATCCCCGGGGCGTCTATAAGCACCGGTGGGACGCCATGCAGATTCAGGCTCCGCGCAACGTGCTGGCCGAAACATCCATCGACATGTGGACGCTGGCCTACGCGGATGAATCAACCGCTAAGTCGGTCTTATTGGGACAGTTTGAGGATGCGCTCGATCCGAACGTTCCCTGCATGCGGGAAGACGGAACCATGAACATGGTGGCGGTGGATGGGAGCGCCTGCGGAACCGCCTTGCAGTGGTGTTATCCCTTTTACTGCCTGCAATCAGTATTTTTGCGGACTCTCGACCGCGAATGGCTGACCAGCCTTTATCCCTATCTGGCGAAATATCTTGAATGGACGCTGAAGAATCGCCGGGATTCGGAAGGCTTCATTGTGGGAAAATGCAGTTGGGAAACCGGCATGGATAGTTCCCGGCGGTTTCTAATCAATCAGCCGACCGGCGGCGAACTGATCAATTTTATCCGCGTTGCGGAGTTGCAGGCGGCCATGTCGCAGGCGGCGCGCTCGATGAAACAATATGCGAGCCTTCTGGGGAAATCCGGAGATATTGAGCATTGGGATCGCCTGGCTATGGCGTACGCTCAGAAGACACAACAGCTCTGGTATGAGGGATGGTTTTATGATGTGGATGCGCGCACGGGGCGTCCCATCATGATTCCAGGCCATCGCGAAATCACTCAGGTTGGCCCCGTCATGTGCGGAGTCGCAACGGCTGATCAGATTCGGCAGATGATTCCTGAAATGCGCGCTTATGAACATCATCAGGAGTTCTGGCTGGAATGGCCTTCTCATGTGCTCCCCTATGCCGAATCCTTATGGCGGGCCGGCGAGCGGCCGTTCCTCGCCCGCATTCTCTATCAGATTATCGAGCGCGTGTATCAATCGATGGACAGACGCCAGATCGAGCCGGAAAAGAAACTGGGCTGGCCGGGTGTCAGTTGCGAAATGTGGGGATTGAACGGAGCGCGTGGCGGCGAAGGTTATGGCTGGGGAGCCACGCTCCCTGCCCATATCGTTCGCAGCATTTTCGGATTTCGCGAGGGTGATAAGGCCGATGGGCGTCAGTTCACGCTGGGCCCCAATCTGCCGGATGCTCTTCTCATTCTCAGGAAGGGAAAGGCTTTCGGCCTGCGCAACGTCCATTATCGTGGCCAAGCTTTTGACCTTCATTACGAGCGATTACCTGGAGACCATCTCTCCGTAGAGATCGCTTTTCTCAAGAACGAAGGTCAGAAAATTCGCGTGAAGAATGAAGGCGGAACATCCCTGCCTGTTTCGTCTACTGCGCGCGGCTGGCGCTTTCAAGCGCAAAATCACGCGCTCTATCAGATTGAAATCTGACGTGCGTTCTTGCAGCTCAAGAAGTGAAGAAGATGTGAATGAATCAGGGGGGCTGTCATCCTGAGCGATCGCGAAGGAGCCCGGCATTTTGCTTCCACGAAAATACCGGCATGCTTCACGGCGTTCAGCATGACCTGTTCGATCTTTCCACGCCTTCGCAGCGCCTTCTCGCTTCCTTTTATTTTTCCGATCGAATCATCCCTCACATTCACCCCCTCCAAGTTCCTGGAATCTGTTAGGCTGATCGATGGATCAATAAAAATGGACGTTGTATTTTTGCGGATCGTCGCTCATAAGCGGGATCGATGGCGATGTTGGGCAATGAACGATCAACGAAGAAAGACCAGGCTGAAAATGCTTTGCAGAGTTTCAAGGAGAATCTCATGAGATACGTGTGCATCCATGGTCATTTCTATCAACCTCCCCGTGAAAATCCGTCTCTTGAATCGATTGAGCTTCAGGATTCAGCCTATCCATACCACGATTGGAACGAGAGGATCACTGCTGAATGTTACGGCCCCAATGCGTCGTCGCGGATTCTCGATGGGGAAAACCGGATTGTCGACATCGTGAACAATTACGCCCGGATCAGCTTTAACTTCGGGCCGACTCTCCTGTCCTGGATGGAGGACAAAGCCCCCAGGGTCTATCAGGCGATCCTGGATGCCGACCGAATCAGCCGCGAAACGTTTTCCGGACACGGCTCAGCGCTGGCGCAATGCTACAACCACATGATTATGCCCCTTGGGAATGGCGCGGATAAATACACCCAGGTCGTGTGGGGCATCCGCGACTTCGAGCATCGATTTGGGCGGAGGCCGGAAGGGATGTGGCTGCCCGAGGCGGCTGTCGATCTTGCGACGCTTGAAATCATGGCCGAAAAAGGGATTCACTTCACGATTCTCGCCCCGCATCAGGCCGCGAGAGTGAGGAAGATCGGCGGGCGCTCATGGCACGATGTCAGCGGCGGCCAGATTGATCCGACCCGCGCCTATCTGATCCGTTTGCCTTCGCGTCGCAGGATTCACGTCTTCTTTTATGATGGGCCCATTTCACGCGCGGTCGCATTTGAAGGGTTGCTGAACAATGGCGAGACCTTCGCCAACCGTTTGATGAGCGGCTTTACCGATAAAAGTGTCCGGCCCTGGCCACAGCTTGTGCATATTGCCACCGATGGAGAAACTTATGGTCATCACTTTCATCACGGTGAGATGGCTCTGACCTACGCCCTGCATTACATTCAGTCCAACCAACTCGCGCAAATTACCAACTATGGGGAGTATCTCGAAAAACATCCGGCCACCCATCAGGTTGAGATCTTTGAGAACAGCTCCTGGAGCTGCATGCATGGCGTCGAACGCTGGAAGAGCAATTGCGGATGCAATGCCGGGCGTCCGGGGTGGAATCAGGAGTGGAGAGCTCCGCTGCGCGAGGCTCTGGACTGGCTCAGGGACGATCTGGTTCCCAGGTACGAAGCGAAGGCTCGGGAAACTCTGAGAGATCCATGGGAAGCGCGAAATGATTATATTGACGTCATTCTGGATCGCTCTCCGGAAAGCCTGGAGAAATTCTGGAAGAAAACCGCTCTGCATCCGCCGAGTGATTCGGAAAAAATCACCACGTTAAAGCTGCTGGAGCTTCAACGGCACGCCATGCTGATGTATACAAGCTGCGGGTGGTTTTTTGACGAACTCTCGGGCATTGAGACCGTGCAAGTGATTCAATATGCCGGCCGGGCCATTCAACTGGCGAAGGAAGTCTTCGGCGAGTTTGATGAGTCGCCTTTTCTCGAACGGCTGGCGCGCGCCAAGAGCAATATTCCTGACTATGGAGATGGCGCTCGAATTTATGAACGATTCGTCAAGCCGGCCGCGGTGGACCTTCCCAAGGTTGCCGCCCATTACGCAGTCAGCTCTCTATTTGACTCGTACCCTGAGAAGGCCCGGATCTATTGCTATACCGTCGATCGGGAGGATTTCCGGATCATGGAAGCCGGCAACACGAAGCTGGTGGTGGGGCGCGTGCGGCTTACCTCGGAGATTACTCTTGAGGCTGCCATGCTCAGCTTATGCGGGCTCTACTTCGGCGATCACAACGTGACCTGTGGCGTTCGAATTTCCCGCCCACTTGAAGAATACCGGGCCGCCGCCCAGGAAGCGGCCGAAGCTTTCACGCGGGCGGATATCCCGGCGATTATCCGGCTTCTCGACCGGGACTTTGAGGGCGGAACCTATTCTCTGAAATCGCTGTTTAAGGATGAGCAACGCAGAATTATGAACATCATTCTGGAATCCACTCTTTCAGAAGCCGAAGAAAACTTTCGCCGCCTTTACGAGCAGCATGCTTCGTTGATGCGCTTCCTGGCGGATATCGGCACTCCACTGCCAAAGGCGTTTCGCGCTGTGGCTGAATTCGCGTTGAACAGCGAGTTGCGCCAGGCGTTTTTAGCTAAGGATTTTGATCTTGAGCGCATCACAAGGTTGTTTGAAGAAGCAAAGTCGGTGAAGGTGGAATTCGATGCGCCGACCCTGGAATATGGGCTGCGGAAGCGTGTAGAAGAGATTGCAAGCGCTTTCGCAGCACAACCCGATGATTTGTCAGCTCTCGAGAGATTGGAGGCTGCCGTAGGTCTGGCTCGCACAGCGCCTTTTGAGATTAATCTTTGGGAAGCTCAGAATCTCTGCTTCGGACTGCTGCGGGATGTCTTTCCAGCTATGCGATCAAAAGCTGATCAGGGAGACGAATCTGCCAAGGCATGGGTGGAGCGCTTCAGGGGAGTAGCCGAGAAATTGTCTCTCCGCATCGGTTAAGGATTCGAGTTTCATCGAGCAAGACATTTCTCAATATGCGGGTCTGATATTCTGATGCTCACTTGTCGAATTCCTGCTGCCACCTACCGGATTCAGTTCAACGCACAGTTTCGATTTCGAGATGCCTGCGCCTTAGTCTCCTATCTGCATTCTCTCGGCATTACCGACCTCTATGCCTCGCCTTTGCTGCAAGCCCGCCGTGGAAGCTCCCATGGTTACGATGTTACGGACCTGTCACGACTTAATCCTGAAATTGGGACCGAAGAGGAATTTGAGGACTTGGTGCAGGAGTTGCATCAACATCAAATGGGGCTGATTTTGGATATCGTCCCCAATCATATGGCTGCAAGCAGCGAGAGCCCCTGGTGGATGGATGTGCTGGAGAACGGCCCGAGTTCGGCTTATGCCACCTATTTTGATATCGATTGGCATCCGCCGCGCCGGACGCTTGAGAACAAAGTGCTTTTGCCTCTTCTAGGCCGCCCTTATGCGGAGGTTCTCGAAAATCGGGAGCTCAAGTTGGCTTATGAGGAGTCGGGTTTCTTTCTCCAGTATGCAGACCTGAAGTTGCCGGTGGCGCCTAAATCGTATTTGCACATTCTGAGGCACAGGTTGGAAGAATTAAAACAGAAAGCGGGGTCAGATTCTCCATTGTTTCGGGAGTTGGAAGGGATTCTGGCGGCGGTGACGGATTTGCCGGAGCGCGTCTCACTCCCATCCGAAGTTGTCGGTGAAAGACGCATGCAAAGGGAGGGCATTAAGGAACGGCTTTGGAAGCTTTACCAGACGTCGCCGGAGATTCACGATTTCATTAATGGGAATTTGAAGGCTTTCAACGGCAAGAAAGGCGATCCAGAGAGCTTCAGTCTTCTGGATGAATTGCTGGCTGATCAGGCTTACATTCTGTCGTTCTGGCGAACCGCGAACGAAGAGATTAACTACCGGCGCTTTTTTACCATTACTGATTTAGTAGGCGTTCGAGTTGAGGATCCCCTGGTCTTTGATGCCACTCATGCGACTATCTTTCGTCTCATTGAGAAGGGTCTGGTCACGGGGTTAAGAATTGATCACATTGACGGCTTGCGTGATCCTCTTGGCTACCTGCGGCGCCTGCAAGAGCGATTGGGGTTTTCGAGTTCCGAAGATCGCCCTGAGCGCTTTTACACGATTGTTGAAAAGATTCTTTCAGAAGGCGAGGCCCTGCCAGAGAATTGGCCTGTCTGTGGGACTACAGGGTACGATTTTTTGAATGTCCTGAACGGAATCTTTGTCCGTGAACGTGGAACCGGAGTTTTGAAGGGCGTTTATCGCGACATGCTGGGAATGGATATTCGGTTTGAAGACCTGGTCTACGAAAAGAAGAAGGAAATCATGGACTCGTTGCTGGCTGTGGAGATGCGGAGTCTGGGTCACCATCTGGGCCTGGTGGCGGAGCAGGACCGCTATGCTCGTGATCTCCCTGTTACGGGGCTGACACAGGCGCTGATTGAGGTAACCGCATGTCTTCGCGTCTATCGAACTTACACGCGAGACCTGACGGTGGCTCCCGCCGATCGCGGCTACATTCTTCATGCTCTCGAAGCGGCCCGCCGAAGAAACCCGAATTTGAACTCTGCCTATTTCGATTTTCTGGGTGATGTTCTTTTATTGCGGGAGAAAGTGCATCTCTCGCCTGCGCAGCGGGAGGCTCGCCTCGCATTCGTGATGCGGTGGCAACAGTTCACGGGTCCGATCATGGCGAAGGGATTTGAAGACACAGTGCTTTATATTTACAATCCACTCGTTTCGCTCAATGAGGTGGGGGGAAATCCGGCCTCTTCGGGAGTCTCGTTGGCAACGTTCCACGAATTTTTGCAGAGGAGGCTGAGCGGGTGGCCGCATTCCTTGAACGCCACCACGACGCATGATACGAAAAGATCAGAGGATGTTCGGGCTCGCATCAATATACTTTCTGAAATGCCCGCGGAGTGGGGAAAACGCCTTAACCGTTGGATGGGCTGGAATCGCGCCAAGAAGAAGCTCCTGAACGGGGAGCGAGAGATTCCTGATCGCAATGAAGAGATTCTCCTTTATCAAACCATGCTGGGAGCATGGCCGCTCGAGGAATCTGAAATCCCGGAATTCAAAAAGCGGCTTCGGGATTATATGATCAAGGCGATCCGCGAAGCGAGAATTCACACCCGATGGACTCGTCCTAACGTCGCTCATGAAAAAGCCCTCGCTGAATTCATCAAAGCGGTTACGGATGCCTCAGAGGACAATTTATTTTTTAAGGACTTCCTTGCCTTTCAGCGCCAAATTGCTTTCTACGGCGCATTCAACGCTCTTTCGCAATTGCTCATAAAAATCGCGGTTCCCGGAGTGCCGGATTTCTACCAGGGTTCCGAGTTTTGGGATCTTCGATTGGTTGATCCGGACAATCGCGGGCCGGTGGATTTTAGCAAGAGAATCCAGGGGCTCAAGGAGCTTGAAAGAGAGGAAGAAGAAAACTCCGCTGCGCCTTTCGAAAAGCTGCTCGAGCGGTGGGAAGATGGGCGCATCAAGCTCTATGTAATGCGCAAAGCGCTAAACTTCCGCCGCGCTCATCCGCAACTGTTTTCCGAGGGAGATTATTTGCCTGGAGAAGTGATCGGCGCGAAAAAGGAATGCGCCATTGCGTTTACACGAAGCAGCAAGAATGTTCGCATCCTGGTGATTGTCCCCAGATTCCTCACAAGATTGGTGAAGAGTCTCAAACCGCCGATTGGTCAAAAAGTGTGGGGAAGAACAGCAATCGCCTTGTCCCAGAAATCACCGCAGAACTGGCGCAATATCCTGACACAGGAAGAGTGCAGCGCCGCTAATCAGGAAGGCAGAAGGGTGCTGCAATTGGCAGATGCGCTGAAAAGGTTCCCAGCGGCATTGCTTGTGGCTGAACAAAGCACAGCCACCGATCTCTGACGCTAATGCGCCGGGGAACCGGGTTGAGCGCTCTCGGTAGTCTCCGACTGGCCATTGAAGTCTGATTGCCTTGCCTCGGCGGAGGCCACTTCCTGTTTCCCTTCCACTTTCAAAAGAATTGGGGCCGAGGCATGAAGTGTTGGCGAGTTTGATTCAACTTCGCCTACGGCATAAATAGGCTGGTTCACAGGCTGAGCCCAATCCTCGGCACGCAGGGTAAACTTGTGCATGGTTTCGTTGGAATGGACAAGAATGCCATTAAGTCCGACATTCACCACGCGCACACCGGGGGGAAGATTATCAATCTGGCAAGGAACGCGGCCCTTAAAGCCGTTTTCGCGGCTGACACTGAGGGTTACAGTGGTTGTCTGTCCCGGCCTCAGAGTGATTTCCCGAGGCTCGGCGGCGATTAGAAGGTCGGGAGCCGGCATCAAAGCCGCAACCCGAATAGGCGTCTCAGGATCGGCAATGCGGACCAGTTGATGTCCGCCTGCCCAGGCGCTCCCTTCAATTTTAAACGGAACGGCATTTTCCCAGGAGGGGGCATCCGAAGACGACTGGAGGATGAGGGTGGCGGAATCCTGCCCTGCCGGAATGGTGATAGCCTGAGCAGTGATCCATTTAGGAAGACCCACGACCTTGATCTTAATAGGTCCTTGATATCCCAGCATCCGATTGGCAGTAACTTCAACCGGCAGCCGCCCGCCGCGAGGGATATTCGGATTCTCCGTCGAGGCCGTCAGCGTGAAGTCTGGAGCGGCATTCCGAACGATCAATTGATAGGCGAAGTCAGGGCCTTGAAGGCCGCGAACATCCTTGATGTGAAGGATGTATTCGCCATCCTGGGGCGCCACGAAGTCAAGCCGTGAATCAGAGCCGAATCCCGGCCCTCCGTCGTCATTCCGATAGGTAATGCGGAACACGGGAAGGCCATTGGAAGGAAACTTAGCGCCCGGTGGCAGGATTTCCGCCCGGTACGCCGGCTCGGTCACATAATGCGCTTGAGGCGATGTTCCGAGGAGCGCCACGCGCTGGTCCCCGTAACCTTTCAAAAGAATATCCGCATCCGGCTGGTCAGGGATAAACTGGATCTGATCGAGTTCTTCGCCAACCATCAGGTAGTCATTATCATGAAAGCCCGTCCGCGAGACCAGCCGGTAGCCCCGCGTGCGAGAATCCCGGTCAGCGAGCGTGAGCGAAGTTTCATTCAGGCAGCGCACAATGGCCCGGGGAATGGAATGGCCCTGGCTATCGAGCACTTCGATGACGGAATCAAGCGGCGATCCCAGCCGCGCCGCAGCCACTTCAATGGTCAGATGTTCGCCCTTTTGCGCTCTAAACCGGAAGTAGTCTTCATCGGGGGAGCCGTTTTTCTCGCGGCTATTGATGTAGCCATTGATCGCCGCTGGGACAGGTATCGGCTGGGCTTGCGCAATCGTGTTATTCGGTTCTCTTTCGGTTAGCTCCGGCTCATCGTCTACCGTTACGTAGGCTGTGTTGAGCGACATGCCACGGACCGTCTTGACTCTTACCGGGACCGTCGTCCAGCCATCTGCCCATTGAGGGGGATTCACCTTCACCTCGTGAATTCCGCCCAGATTAACGCCTTTCACTTCCACCATCGCAGGATGTCCTGCTCTGACGCCCAGAGGAAAAACGCTCGAAATGTAGGGCAGCGCTCCGGCATAGAGGCGATAAAAGTGATCTTTATCACCCTGTTTTTCCTGGTCGGAAAGGGTGATCTCATATTGACCGTCTGCCGGAAGTTTGTAAGTGAGAACGGCATCCGGTTTATCGGAGAATTTGCCAGCCTGCGCTAGTTCTTTACCGGAGGAATCCTTGAGCGTGAGCACCGAACGCAGTTTTGAGCCCAACTGTGAGGCTACGACGCGAAAAACAACTTCTTCGCCTGCCCGCCCCCTGAATTGGAAAGTATCCACGTCGCCGGGTTTGTCGAGCATACCCACCAGTGTGGCGGGCAGGACAAACGGTTGAGCCTGTGCCGGGGGCTGATTCGACTTCCTTTCCTGAATTTCAGGCAGCGCGCCCACATCCAACGTCGCCGTGTTCGACGTTCCCAGAGGCGTCTGAATGCGGAACCAGTGAATGCCGGGCGTAACTGTTGAAGAAGCGGTGACTTGAATCCGGGCTTCCTGCTTCTTCCCCTGGGGCACTTCGGCCCCCAGGTCGACGTTGATCCGAATCTTGCGAGCCTTTTCAGGAAGCGTCTTGACGGAGAGAATGTTGGCCTGGAACCCCGGCGTGTCAAACAGAACTTCCCTCGCGCCTTCCAGATTGCGTCCTTCCACCGTAAAGATTTGGCTTGCGCCCAGCTTCATTCCCACAGGCCAGATGGTCGAAATCGATGGCGGAATTGTGGGCGCCTGAGCGCCGGCAAGGGCCGCGGGCTGCTGAGGTAGAGAGTCAGAGGAGGGTTGCTGTTGGGCGGCAGCAGCCCCTTTCGACTCCATTTGCCCCGGCATCAGGATGATTCCCAACAGGGAGGCAACGGCCAGGAGGCATATCCAGAATTTCATTTTCATGTTGGAGGCCCTCCTCCTCAATTTTCCGTTCGTCGCGGATGGGTTGTGGCTTGCGCCGTGGTCACACGGCCCGTCTTCTGCAGCGGCAAATAGGGCTGAAACGCAAGTAGCGGGCCGACCACCTGTTGCAGAGATCCCATGCGGTAGATGCTGAGCGTTCCATCATAGCGTCCTGCCGCCAGCCACTTGCCGTCTCGGCTGATGCTCAAGGCTTCCACCCAGTCGGACTGATTGCCGATCATGCCCAGCGGATTCAGGGTCGCCGCATCGCGAATGCGGATCGACCCGTCTGCCGAGCTGGTAATAATTTCCTTCCCGTCCGGCGACCAGGCAATTTGCAGGATGCTGTCTTCGTCGGCAATCAGAGATTGTGCGAGCGTGCCGCCCCTAGAGGTTAAGTTCCACACATAAATGAGCTTATCGTAGCCAGCGGCGGCAATCTGATTTCCGGAAGGCGAAAAGGCGATGCTGTTGATGCCATCCAACGGATCGCTCAATGTATAGAGCCGTTCGCCGGAAGCAACGTCCCAGATTTTCACCGTTCGATCCTGCGATCCTGAGGCCAGCCATTTCCCATCCGGGCTGAAGGCAACCGCAAAGACAGCATCGATATGATCCTTCAAGGTACGCACTTCTTTGCCGGTGGCTGGGTTCCAAAGCTTGATCAGCTTATCGTAACTTCCGGAGGCCAGAAGCTTTCCATCCGGGCTGAAAGCCACCGAATAAATGCAGTCGTGATGTCCCTGCATGGTCTGGAGCAGCTTATCCGTCTGCAAATTCCAAAGTTTGATTTCACCCCAGCGTTGGCAAAGCCCGCCGCCAGCGGCAAGTTCCTTTCCATCGGGGCTGAAAGCCACGGACCGGACCATGCCCGCAGCCCCAGTTAATGTTTTCAAAACTTTGCCGCTGGCGGGGTCCATGAGGCGAATTTCTTTGTATCCTCCAACCGCGAGCAGCTTTCCATCCGGCGAAAACGCCACGGAACCGACCGGAGAATTTTCCGGAACCTGGGGTTTGATATCTGGAATATTAAGCTTGGGTTTTAACGTAGCCGCCTCACCGGGTGTTGGGCCTTTTGCGCCCGCATCAATCCAGCGCTTAATGGTGGCGATTTCCGCCGTCGAGAGTGGATTGCCGCCAAACGGCATCCGCGGTTGCACCGTTCCTTCCACCATCAAGACCAACCGGCTTTTGGCGCTATTCCCAGGAACAATTTCCGCCCCGTGCTTACCGCCCTTCATGAGCGTTTGATACGACTCCATGACGAAGCCACCCATTTTTGCAGCGCTGCTGTGGCAGGCAAAACATTTCTGCTGCAAGATGGTGACGACAGCTTGATACGAACCCGAATTTGATGGCGCGACAGCGCTGGCAGACTGCGCCTCGTTTCCTTTGGGGGTCGGACTTGGAGTGGCATTGCCGACGCGAGCCTTTAGAACCATTCCGAAGTCTATTGCCAGTGCTGCAATGACGAGAAGGCTTAAAATTTGAGATTTGAAATCTGAAATTTGGAATTTGAAATTGCGAGTCTTCACTTTCTGTTTTCCGAAATTAGTTTAGTGAGGTATTGACACGACTATGACTTTACGTCTGGCGCGCTGCCCGCCAAGGCAGCGCGCCATCCTTAGTGATCGAACATAAATTCCTTGCTGGTCAGCATGGCCCACGCCAAATCTGAGAGTGCGGCGCGGCGCGGGCTTACGTCATCCTTCACCTTTTGTGTTTCCGCAGTGCGCAAGTGGTTCACCAGCGTCTGTTGTTCGATGGGCGTGGGATAACGGCTGAGCGCAGCCAGATAAAGATACTGGACGATCTGCGCATCGGAATCTCCCGCCTTCATGAGTTGATCGATGACGTTGCCCTTGGCGCGCAGCTTGTTATTCAGCGTATTCCCATTAATAATATGCAGCGCCTGAGTAATGGTCGGTACCGAACTGCGCTCGCTTTCCTGTGTTTGTTCTCGCACAGGCCGGCCAAATGCAGTAAGGAAGTACGATTGGACGGCGGTATCCGGCAATTGCAGGGCTCGGGTGCCAAGGGGGTAGCCGTCGAATTTCTCAGGCTCCTTGGTAATCTGCGAGAGAGCATCCAGAAGCACTTCGGCGGGCAGACGGCGGATGAGGTAATGCGAATAAAACTTCTCATCCACAATATTTTCCTTGGTGGGTTCAGAAGCTGTCTGATAGGTAGCCGACTCCATGATCGTGCGAATCAGGTAATCGACGTCGAAGTTGTGCGCCACGAAGTCTTTGACTAAAGCATTCAAGAGGGCTTCATTGGTGGGAGGGTTCGTTGCACGCATATCGTCAACCGGTTCAACCAGTCCCTCACCCATGAGGCTCCTCCAGACGCGATTCACGATGGCGCGCGCAAAAAAGGGATTATCCCGGGATGTAACCCATTTTGCAAAGTAGGCCCGCAGGTTCTCGTTGGTGTTAAGCGGCAAAGCTGGAGCGCCCAGCGGCTTGGGCGGTAAAGGATGACTGAAGCGATCATCGGTGTACTGGCCTGCCACGCCGGAATAGACGGTGACATCACGGAAAATCGGACCGAATCCCGGACGGTTGCCTGCCGGCTCGCCCATCTTCAGCCGGACACGAGCGAACAGGTTCGCCATGCCGTAATAATCTTTCTGAGTCCACTTGGCTAAAGGATGGTTGTGGCAATGCGCGCAGGTAATATTCACTCCGAGGAAGGCTTCGGTCATGTTTTCTGAGATGTCGATCGGATCGCGGTGAATCACCCAGTAATTCGCCGCCCCGTTCCGTAGTGTGTTTCCGCTGGCGGTGATGATATCCCAAACGAACTGGTTCCAAGGCTTATTCTCGGCCACACTTTGCCGAATCCAGTCATAGTAGCTCCACATCTCCGGGTAAGAGAGGCGGTTGCTGGTGACCAGGAGCAGATCGGACCATTTATAAGCCCAGTAATCGACAAACTCGGGCCGTTTCATCAGGTTCTCGATCAAGCGATCGCGCTTATTCGGAGACTTGTCTTTCAGGAATGCTTCGACCTCTTTTGGAGTAGGGAGAATCCCCGCTGCATCCAGATAGGCGCGGCGAATGAACTCCGCGTCCGTAGCCGGGCGTGAGGGCGGGATATGCAATTGCTGGAGATGGGCCAGAATATAGTTGTCAATATAATTGTGCCGAGGCGCCCGACGATAGACAGCTTCATTGATGTTATAGGGATAGGGGATGCGCATGCGTGCAAAGGTGACGTGGCTTAGATACCAGACTGTGACTGGAGCCTCCCCGTAGCCATGCATCGTCACCAGGCCGGAGGGAACCACAGTCGCCACCCCTTCATCCCCGCTGGAATACTTCGCCCAGCGAGTTACATCCTCGTAGTGGCCATCGGAGAATTTGGCCATCACCACTAGCTGCTGTTGAGCCCCAGGAACCAGCGAAGCTTCATGAGGATATACCTGGAGGTTCACAATGCGAGGATCTGTGGGCTTCGGGGGCGGCATGCCTGCCGCAATCCATCCCGAAATCACCTTGTATTCCGGCGACCCGACTGGGAATCGCTGGCCTCCGCCATGCGGGATGGTGAGAGTCGGCTTGAGCAGAATGAGACTCTTGGCCGGTTCCAGGCGGTTCGTTCGGCGGCCGATAGCCTGATGGGTGAGCGTATAGTAATCGATGACGGGATCGTAGCCGCGCAAGGTCAGCTTGAATCCGTTCTTGCCGGCGGCGGCACCATGACACGGGCCGGAGTTGCAGCCCATTTTGGTCATGACGGGCAGAACGTGATTACGAAAACTCCACACAAAAGGAACTGTAAAGTTTTTGACTTCCACGGGCGCTGTAGCCCGAAGTCCGTGATAGGAAGCCGTCAGAGTAGCGTGGCCATCGCCTTCTGGATGGACAAATCCCTCCTTATCTATTAACGCAACACTGGAATTTGAGGTCTGAATCTGCGCTTGCGAAGTAAGATCCGCTTCATGACCGTCTGCATATACGCCTTCGACGACAATTCTTTGATTGAGGCGGGGGATGGCGAGAGAAACTGAGGAGGGCAGAAATCTGATTTCCGTTAGCGGAGCAGAATTATAAGCCGCGTGAGCTGCAACCGGCTGGATTTTGACCGCCTTGGTTGAAGCCGAGTTGTCCCAGTTGCGCTGCGCAGCCTCCGAACGGTCGAAGGAATGATAGGGGGCCGATTCAGAGCTGGCTCCCTTCCTCGCGCCCCCGGATGGGGATGATTGCGCCCATGAAGAGACAGCGCTTAAAGTGTTCACCCCCAGGGCGACCGCCACGATTAGAACCAACCTCTTACGCGAGAATAGCTCCATGGATCTCCTCACTTCCGAAGTAACTCTCCCATTGGCATTAAGAAAACAATTCCATAATCGGATCAAAGCCGTGGTCTACAAGGCGTACCTGTCTGCCTTCTGGGGTTGTTAAGATAAGGTCGATGGGAATGCCCAGTGCGTGATAGACCGTTGCAGCCACATGCGACGGCTGCAACGGACGATCTTTGGGTGCCGCTCCGATGGAATCGGAAGCGCCGACGACTTGCCCTCCTTTAATTCCTCCGCCTGCCATCACGATGCTCCAGCATTGCGGCCAGTGATCACGGCCCCCGGCGGGATTGATGCGCGGAGTCCTTCCGAATTCGCCGGTTGCAAGAACCATCGTGTTATCCAGCAAACCGCGATCGCTCAAATCCTCGATCAGGGAACTGAAGGCGTTGTCAAACATCGGCCCCACCAGACTGTTCATGGCGCTGATCGGGCTGAACGGGGCTGAGCCGTGAATATCCCAGGTGATCTCATTAAACACTGTCTCAAACATATTGACAGTCACAAAGCGGACGCCGCTCTCAATCAGGCGTCTTGCCAGCAGGCAACCCTGCCCAAAGCGGTTCATCCCGTATCGCTTTCGCACATCTTCCGGCTCCTGGTTCAAGTCGAAAGCGGCGCGAGCTTTGGAAGAGGTCATCAGCGTATAGGCCTCGCTGAACGTGGAATCCATCAGCTTGGCGTCCTGGCTGGACTCAAAGTAGGAAACGGAATTGTCAATTAAGCGCCGCCAGTCGCGTCGCCGGTCTACGCGCAAAGCTGCAATGTAGTCTGGAGGCAGCATGTCAGGAACGTGGAAGTGAGGATCAGCAGGGTCAGCGTTCAGGACGAACGGATCATATTTTTTACCCAGGAATCCCGCGGTATCGCCGTGAGGCAAGTTTCCGCCAAGCTGGCCGATGGGGTAGGGCAGAAGAACGTTGGCAGGGATGGCGCCCTTCGGGCCTTTTTCCTTATTTAGCACGCTCCCATAGTTGGGCGATTCAAGCCCGCCGCGGAAAAGGCGCCCTGTCTGCATCATCTGGCATCCGGTATCATGAACGGCGGCTGCAGTATGATAGACGGAGCGAATCAGAGCATATTTATCGGCGTGCTTCGCCATGCGCGGAAAAATCTCGGAGATCTGAATTCCTGTGACGTTGGTGCGGATAGGCTTGTAAGGTCCGCGAATGGAGGCGGGAGCATCCGGCTTCGGGTCCCAGGTGTCTAACTGGCTGGGGCCGCCAACCAGCATCAACTGGATGCAGTTGATGTCCTTTTTAGGATTGACGGCGCCCAGCGCCTTCAGGCCCATGAACTGCGGCAAGGTGAGACCGAGCATGCCGAGCGCGCCGGCATGGAGAAAATCACGCCGCGTGACTCCGTCGCAGAAATGTACTCTCTTATCCGCATCGAGTCTGAACATCCTGAGCCTCTCTTTCAGCGCATTCTGGGGTTGCCGTAATGTCTAAATCATGGTGAACCGCGCAAGAATCACCGCGTTGCGATTTCCTCTTTCGATCAACAGGCGGCTACCGGCCTGGCTGAGTCTGATTTCATCCTGGCGCTTCCCTCTCCAAGCGCCCCCTGAGCTGGAAGAGGGTGTTTCCGACAAGCCGGGGACTGCCTTCCCTCGGCTGTTAGTCCCTGCATCCACGAGGTCATCCTGAGGATAAATCACGAGTTTTATTAATAAAAAGCACTTCCAATCACCAAACTATACTTTGCCTATAACTAAAAGTTTCTCAGAAGTCAAGGTGTAAATCAATGTCGAAATGAATTTTTTTAAACGATAAAATTGAGTCCTTGATATTCAATCACAGCCTCCGGAGGCGGCCATTTGTTGTCGTCGCGATTTTCAAGCGCCTTTACGCAGCCAGCTTTATTTCAGCCGACGTCATTCCGGCCTGAATTCAAGGCTTGTCTTTCCTCCGCATGAGGACCGACCACCCCGGAGGGCCGGCGCCCGGTTGGTTGCTTTCAAGTCTGATCGGTCGGAGCCATTCAAGGTCAAACCGGGAGAGAAAGTCATAACGAATTTCTTCTTCGGTAACGCCGGCGGGATCACTATCGCGGGTCAGTTCGTCCTGCCTGGCGGCTAAGAGAAGAAGTTGCGTGCCTGGATGGGAAAGGCGGCGAACCGTCTCGAGATAGGCGGCAAGGCCCTGATCCCGCACCACGTGATAGCAACCCCGATCGTAAATGACGTCAAATGGTTTTAATTTGGGAAGCGCCAGGATATCCGCGAGAAGCCATTGGACTGAGACACCTGCCTCCCGGGCTTTCTGCTGGGCCAGGCTCAACGCCGTTGGGGCAATATCAATTCCTGTGACGTGAAATCCGTGGCGGGCGAGAAATACTGCATCCGTCCCGGAACCACAACATAGATCCACAAGGCGGCACGGTCGAATCAATCCCTTATTCACCGCCCTTTGAAGCTCATGAGCAGGCCGCCCGATATCCCACGATGGAGGGGTGCTGCCGCGATATGCGTCATCCCATTTTTCCAGCAGTCGCATGCCGTCCGGCCCATGCGGCAGAATGCCTGCTGGTAAGGGTCGTTCTTTGAGCACGGTCGCCCCGTCCACGGTGGAGATCGTGATGTCGCCTGCGCTGTCGCTCGGGCGGGGTAGATTGAGGCGGAAAACTCGGCGTGTCGTTGAGATCGTCAATCTCCACGGACTCTCATCTGTGATCAACTCGGATTGTACTCGGGAAGTTCCAGGGCTGTCTTCAGCTTTGCTCAACACATGTAAAAATCGGAATTGTGAAGATCGGCCCGGCAATATTGTTTCCAGAAGGCAGCGCTTCGACCCTGTTTGACCCTGAGACTCTCGTCTGAGCCTGTAACTCGCATTCTGCGGAAACAGCGTCCTGCAGGAAAGCTCTCCATCCCTCTCAAAAACGCGGATTTTGTGGTCCGTGATCGCGGATATTTTTGAAGCGTAGAGACGCCATTCGACCGGAGCTTGCGAGTCGGAGTTGAAAACCTTGTCGTCAATGACCAGGATAGAAGGCTTCAGGAAGACCAATCGACGGAAAAATGTCGGAGTGCGGCGAGACGCTGAAGAATTCTGATCGCCTCGGGTTGATGGAAGAACTCCCAGTAAATAGATGAAAGCCTGATTTTCTTCAAATGCGAGCGCTTCCCCGGAGGCGTTGCCAAAAGCGATTCTGACAAAGGGATGGTAAGCGTCTTCTGACGGTTTGGCTGAGGTGAGAAACTTCTCAAACTTGAGGATTTCTGAAGCATGAAAACCGGGACTGAGCGGATTGCGGATCTTATCGGGTTCTCGATTGGCGGGCAGACCCGTTTCGAGCCCCACGATGACCGCAATCAATAGCCCGACCAGCCATCTTGCGTATGCCGATGAAGCGTCGGATTTGCCATGAATCATCGCGCGCGCCATGAAGTTGCCTTTATCGAGACCGCCTGATTACATGATTGCACTTTCATTTTCCATCAACCGAGAACGCCAGCAAGACGGTGCCCCTAATCATTCCATATCCCGGCTCAACGAAGAGCATCCCATTGGCTACGATGGGCGCGATGGACATGAAGGATCCTCCGCGCGCCGCGATGGCATTGACCGTCTCGAAGCGCCGCAGGGTGTCGAAATCCCAAAGAAGACGGCCGTTCCGCGCGTCATAAGCGCGAAGATGCCCATCCTGAGATCCTGAAAAGACGACGCCTGGAATGACGGTGACCGGCGCAATCAGCGCGGGGTTGCATCCGGGAAGTTTCACGCACGCGGGTTTCGGAGGCGGCGCGTACCACACTTTGTCGCCGGTTGCGATGCGAAGCGCAAACAGCCCTCCGCCTTCGTCGGATTTTGATGGCTGCCAGTCGGACAAGGGAAAATAGGCGAGAGTCTGGTCGGCGCCGCCTCCCCATTCGATTCCGCCAAACGGCCCGCCGCGCCCAATGCGCACTCGCCAGACGATTTTGCCCTGGCGGTCCGGATCAAGCGCGTGGATAACGCCAGACTTCTGACCGATGACCAGCAGGCGTCGTCCATTGCCCAGTGAACGCAGAATGGGCGGTGAGCCAAAGTCATAGTCAGGCCCCGAGTCCGGCGGGCAGTTAGCTGTCTCTTTTACGACGCACCCTCCATTCCACAGATCGCCGCCAATGAGTTGCTGCGACCATAGCATCCTGCCAGTTCGCATATCAAAGGCCACGACGGCATCCGTGTAAGGGCTTGGAGGTCCAGAATAGGAATTACCCGTGCCCACATAGATGGCGTGACGTTTCAAATCCACCGTGGGCGGAGACCACACGGCGCCGCCCGAAGGCCCCCACGTTGGAACCCCCGCTCGGTTCACTCCCGTTCGATGTGGAGCTTCGGGAATCGTGTGAGTCTCCCAAAGCGCTCTTCCGGTTCGCGCCTCGAAAGCGGTGACGCCTCCGCGGAACGTGCAGCAAGGATAGCGCGGATTGTCCGCCCAGCCCTCTTCACTGGAGGATACTGGAACATAGAGGCGGTCGGCGATGAGAATCGGAGCGCCCGTGATTTTTGCTGCTGGATGCGGATCGGCGCGCCTCCGCCAGATCAGTTGGCCGGTTTCCGCCTGGACCGCATACACGTTGCCGTTAACGTCCCCAAAGAAAACCAGCCGCGCGACGGGGTCAACCACCGGCGCTGTCCTGACGGTTGCCAGGGCTTTGAAGGTCCAATCGGTGCATCCTCTCGGCGCGCTCAACGAATAGACGGCCCCGTCCTCGCTTCCTACAAAGAGATGGCCGGCAAAGACAGTGGGTTGCGAGTTAATGGCGGAATCATTGGGAAACCCAAAGGCCCATTTAAGCCTGAGCCGCGATACTTTCAGGTGGCTGAGTCCCGCGGCAACGGTCGGTTGAAACCGACTGTTGTCAGAAGACGAACTCCAGCCGTTCCACGTGCTTTCCTTCTCGTTCCAGGGTGTTCGAGGAACACACGGATTGTTTCCTGCCTTGGGCGGCGCAGCGTTTGGCTTCCCAAGATACCGGGCCACAGCCTCGCGTTCAACCGGAGTCAGCATTGCCCCTTGGGCTCGCATCGCGCCGGTTTCAAGCGTCCGGAGGATAGCCTCCTGGGTCATCTCGTGCAGAACAGTGGGCAGGGGAGCGCGAGTTCCACTCTCCGGACGATGACACACGGCGCACGAGCGATTGAAAATTGCCTTGCCATTAGGAACGGTTGCAGGTTGCGTCGCAAATGACCGCGTGGATGTGGCGAGAGACAGAGCGAATAAGCCCCAATAAAGTAACGGTTTCAGTCCCACCACTCCTCACCCGGTGCGAGGTGTGCGCGCACATGGTCTTCATTCAACTCGATGCCAAACCCAGGCTTGTCGAGAATCCTGATTTTCCCATCCTGGATCACGGGCCCATCGTAGATCACATACTGTTCCCAGGCTTCGGTTGGCAACTTCCCGGGAGAGAATTCGTGAGCGCGGAAGTCTGCAATCGAAGCCGCACAATGGGCCGATGCAACTGTTCCGAATGGGCTGGCAGGATTGTGCGCACACACCGGCAGGTAAAAAAGCGCAGCCAAGTTAGCGATTTTCTTCGACTCCAGCAACCCGCCGGCCTTGGGAATGTCGATTTGGATCAGATGACAAGCCTGATTGAGAATGAAAGGCTCGAATCCCTCACATCGGTAAAGATTCTCGCCGGTCAGGATGGGAGCGGGCGACGCTGAGGTCAGCTTGACCCAGGAATTACTGTAGCCGGGCGGCATTGGATCTTCCAGCCACATGGGCCGGATCGGGGCCACCGCGCGCGCCAACTCCAGGGCGTCAATCCAGTCATACTCCCAATGGCAGTGAACCGCGATGTCGATGTTTTCTCCCACCGCCTCGCGCACGTTCGAGAAGCCCGCGGCAATTCGACTCAGATCCTGCCGCGTCAGGTTGCGGCCGAAGGCGTCATGGCCTGGCTCGCGGAATTGGGGATCGGCCAGGCGAGGAATCCGGTCAGCATCGACCTTAATCGCCGCAATACCGTAGGGGTGGCCTTTTAATTCCTCGGCAAAACGCCGGCAGGAAGCCGGATCGAGGATATTATCCGGACTGCGCGTCCAATAGGCCCGCACGCCGTCGCGGTATTGCCCGCCAAGAAGCTTGCAGACGGGCGCGCCCAGAATTTTGCCCGCAAGGTCCCATAATGCGATCTCCACGCCGCTGATGGCGCTGACGGTTACGCCCGCCTGGGCTCCGGCGCCGCCTGTATAGCGGAGCATCTTCGTGTACAAAGGTTCGATATCGAGCGGGTCCTGGCCGATGATGATGTCACGAAGATAACCCAGGATGACGTCCTTAACGCCGCGCCCCCAGTAAGCTTCGCCAATACCGGCCAGGCCGCTATCGGTTTCAACCTTCACCATGTTCCAATCCGGTCCCCCGCGGACGACCATTGCTTTCAGGCCGGTAATCTTCACCTTTTTGCGGACTGGAGCCGCCAGCGTCTGATGGGCCTGGGAAGTTGCTGAGACAGGAATCGCTGTCGCCACTGATTTAAGAAAGCTTCGCCGGGGAATATGGGGCATCACGATTTCGACTCGGAGTAGACTCCGCGTAGAACCTCAACAGCAGTGATCAGTGAAAGGTGACGAGTGACGAGCAAAAGCAATCAGAGCCTCGGGCTGATTTTTTGCTGACCACTCATCACTCGTCACTGGTTTTTTCGATTCCTCGGAATAACGGGCTGGCAGAATTTTTCAGCAATCTGCGCGGATCGCGCGACTTAAAACGAAACAGCAAAGTTGTCGCCCGGCAATCCCTATGTGCATCACGGCTTCTCATCTTTTAGTCCGAAACAGTAGACGTTCGAATCATGATCCACAGCGTAAACGCGCCCGTTCGCCACAGCCAGTCCGCTGAAATGCGTCCAACCGGTGATGGCGCTGTCGCTGCTGTAAAGCTGTTTTCCCGTGCGGGCGTCTAATGCGTAAAGAATCGCATGGGCGGTGTTTTGCTCTCTTTGCGTGTTGGTCAGCAGGGTGTATCCCGGATGAATGACCGTGCCGCTCTCCCCGGTGACCTGGTTTGGATTCTCGCCGGTTGAAAGCGCAAAGACGACGCCGTTGGCTATTACCACAGGCTCGGGTAGGTTAAAGTCTCCGGATATCCATGCAGGTTGCAGAGTGGGCGCGCCGGAGGCTGAGTTCGCCACGACCTTGAAAGCCATAATGCAGCCGTGCGGATGATCGCCATTCGTAATTGGAAATTGAGGCGCCTTTTTCGAGACCGGCCCCAACACCGGAACGTAGATCCACGTTTCGTCCCGAGGCAGATCTTTCCACATCGAGGGCGCTCCCCAAATGCCCTGGCCTTCAAACGTAACGGCGTCGTTGCCGAGCAGCGGCGTCGCATAGAGGGGGGTGTGATGATCCTTGCCGCCCAGCGAATCCGCGTCCAGCATGTAAAGAACGCCTTCTTTGCCGCCCACGCAAATCAGGTTGTAGTTCTTATAGGCAAACCAGACAGGGCTGCCTGAGCCGAAATCCAGATCGTATTGCGTCAGGTAGGCATAGTTGTTCGGGGTAAAATAATCCACCAGATTCAAGCCGCCCAAGGTGGCTGCCACCACACTGCTCGCAAAGTCCCCGCGGATGGGATCGAACGGCCCGTCGCCGTTGGCCGTAAAAACGCGATGATCAAGGCCGATTGTGGGGCCGCCCCGCCCCCAGATTCCTCCACCCTGCTTGGTCACCAGGAGGTCGCGAATGACGGGGTGCAGCGGGTTGCGGATGTCCATGGCATAAATTCCGGATTGAGCGCCTCCACAGCCCTGCGAGATGGACGTGTAGACTTCGCCTCCTGCCAGATTCAAGCTCCAGTTTTTGGAAAAAGGAGGCACAAATTGTATAGGCCCGAATTTGATCGCGCCCGTTCCCAGGTCCAATCCGAACAGCTTTCCGTCCATCGCGATCTCGTAGATGGTCCCGGTCGATTCATCAATCACCGGCGTGGCGTTGATCCCTTGCGGGCAAAGCCAGAAATCCGGATTGGTGGGTTTTGAGTAGGTCTCGAATTCGCGGCTCCAGATGGGTTTTCCAGTCGCCGCGTCGATGGCAAAGAGGTGATTCGAACTTCCTCCCACATAAACCACCGTTTTGACGCCGCTTGGCGTGGTCACGCGAGAAGCGACCACTGGAGCTGTCAAATCGCTGAGCGCCTTCGGCACGTTTTTGACGTGGGCCTTCCATTTCAACTCTAATGTGCCAGCGTTTGACGGAGAAATCGTGTCTTCGTCAAACGCCCAGCCGGTTCGCTGGGGATCGTGTGCAAACGTTGGCCAATCGCCGGCATAGGCGCTCCAGGCCGTCAGCAAAACAATGAGAAAAAGCCAGAGGCGCAGAAAGAAACGGTTCATAATCGGAGTCTCATTCATATTCCACCAGCGCCATGCTCAAGGTTTCAAACGGCGCCACCTTGAACTCAAGGTACGGTCCAGCCATCCTGAAAGGGATAGTCTTGCGGTCAGGAAGGCTTCTCACCGCGGACGGCCGCCGGCCCCGAGGCACTTGAACGCGCACGGTCGCGTTAAGCTTCAACCGCGCAAGCTGCCAATCCATATTCAAAAGGCTGGCCAGCAGCCGTTTTTGCTCCGCCTGATGGAAAAGCGTCATTTCGACTGACGAGTGTGTTTCGACTTCAAAATGATAAGGTCCCGGCAGCGCGCGTCGCAAAAGCGATGAAACCACCCTGGCGTTCACCTCCGATTCGCCGGACTCGAGCGGAGCGGCCAGCCAGATGACCTTTCCCTTTCCGAAAGGTCGAATGACGATGCCAGGCGCTGTACCCGGTGTGAACGCAGGAGGATTGTTCCATATCTGAGCAAAGCGGACGTTGAAGCAGTTGCCCGCCATGGGGTCCACGAAGGGTAGCGTAACGGTCGCCAGCACTTGCGCCCCCGGAAGCGCCTCAGCCGCGATCATCCGCCCCGGGAAGCTTAAGGCATCCTGGGGCCAGATCGCCTTCTGGAGTTCGTCATCTTGTGCAGAAAAGTAAGTCCATGTTGATCCCAAAGTTCCTTTGTACCGGAGACCCAAAACATCTTCCAAAAGGAATCGGGGTCCTGTGGGATTAAAGCGATCGAGCGAACTCGGCCCGGAGACGTACAACACGCCTCCGTTTTGCACAAACTTCCGGAACCGCGCGGCTTGCTCCTCGGTCATCTCGAGAACGTTTGGAACCACGACGGCGCGAAACCTGCTTAACTGATCGAGATTAGCGTTGGTGATGACGCCGTAGGGGATATGAGCTTCCCTCAGGATCCGGGCCGCGCCGATGAGCGCAACCCTGTGCGGAGGCTGGATATTCTTGATCTCCGAAACACGAAACCCATTTTGTTCCGGGTCATAGACCGACTCCCGGTCGAAATAGACGGCGACGTCCGCCAATAAATCCCCGCCCAGAAAAGGTTCATAAGGCGACTGCCTGGCATTCACCTTTCCCATGAAGTCGTAGACTGCGGGCTTCAGCGTGCCGTCTGGTGTGATCGAGTCGATCAGGAGATAGGCTGCTGAATGGAGAGTAGCGACATAGGAGGAAATCAACAGCTCATCGAATGGCTTTGTCGTTTCAAAATCGCTCAGATCGGTGGTGCGGGAAGTCATGAACTCGAAGGGCCGCATGCGAGTCAATCCGTAATAAGCCTTGCACACCAGAGAGTACTGCGTGGGTCCTCCGTAGAAGTCCCCTCCCACATAATCGCAGGCATCGCGCAACTCAAGAGGGATGCCCAGTCTCCAGTCCGAAAAAATTGTCGAATACTGGTGATAGACCGTGACAGGGCGCGCCGCCTTGATCGTCTTTGTGACCAGCATGGCAAACTCAAGAATCCACTTCTGCCGAGCTTTTTGAAATGCCCTCCACGTTGGGTCATCCCAGTTTGCGATATGAGGTATTTCTGCATGGCGCTCGCTGCGGAATCGCTCTGAACAATGAGCGCAATAACAGGGTTGTTGCCAGAACGTCATAATCCAGAAAGATTCCGTCAAACTCGTAGTTTCCAGTTAACTCCCGCAACTCAGCTAGCGCCTGCTCACGATAAGGGGAGTTGGGACAAACCACGCCCGGACGCCTTTCAAAAAACTGTTGGGTTCCATCCTCTGGCAATATCCGCCAATCCGGGTGGTGATCGAAAGCCCAGATATCGTAAATCAGGCTGTAGTAAGCGACAGTACGCAGCTTGCGGCGCTGGCATTCCGTCATCACTTCCCCGAAGTAATCGCGTCCCTTCATGTTGGCGTGCACCGGGCCGACCTTGCTCTGCCACAGGCACAGTCCAACGTGCGATTTCGCATATTGCATGACGCATTGAAACCCCGATGCATCGATGGTTGCCACGTAATCGGCGGCGTTAAAGCGGGCCAGCAACTGCGGGTCCCAGTCGGGCACGTGAGTATCCACCAGTAACCGGCGGCGGGCGTCAGCAGGCCACTTCAAGGGACGGCTTTCCGCAGCAACGGGCTTGTCCTCTGCCGCGCCCGTCCCGGGTTGCGCCGGGAGCCACATGCTCATGGCTCCGCAGCTTACAAGCGTATTGAAAGTTCGACGATTCATTGGGCGTCCTGATGATAAAGGCAGGAGCCAGAGCGCGCAGTTTGGCGGTCTTGAACCTTATGGCGCTTCTCCCCCTCGGCCTTACTCGCTTTGAACTGCGATTATAATCCGGAATCTGTGATTGTCAACAAGTTTTGGATGTATATCCGCCATTCGGAATATAGCGCTCGGGGTCAGTTCGCAGGTGACGGGCGCGGGGAAACGCTCCCGTTTCCGGTGGCGGGAAGGTTCTCTGGAAGCGACCCTTTCAATTCGTCGTTCGACTCCAGTCCGGTGATGTCGGGAGGCATGGCGCGTTCATTCTGAGCCTTCTTCAGCTTGGCAAATAATTCCATTTCCGTCTTTACTTCCTCATTCTTTCCGAGCTTCCGATAGGTCTGAGCCAGAAGGTAGTGAGCAGATGGCTCATCGGGAGAAAGTTGAATAACCTTTTTCAAATAGAGAACAGCGCGTGGGTAGTCATTGGTTTGCATGTATACCCTGCCGAGGTCCCGGTAGGCTTGAGCGAGATCAGGCTTTTGCTGAACGGCTTCCTGTAAAAAGACCAGCGCTTTGGCGTACTGTCTTTGATCGAGGTAGATATTCCCCAATTTCCAGGTCGCCAGATCATTTTCGGGCGAGACTTGCAGCTCTTTTTTGAATTCTGCTTCCGCCTCAGCGAATTGTCCCTCTTTCCAGAAAGCATTGCCCAAAGAATAGTGCAGAACCGGCGCATTCGGATTTCTTTCAAGAGCTTTCTTGTACTCCGCACTGGCCGCCGGCATTTCGTTTCGAACTTCATAGGACTCACCCAGAAGCTGGTGATAACGATAAGAATCCGGGCTAACGAGGGCCATTTTCTTGAATGTGTCGGTCATCAGCCTGGTATAAAGTTTTCCCAGGCTGTAAAGCACTTCAACATCATTGGGAAAGAGCTTGGCCGCCTGCTGCAACACCCGGAGTGCATCCTCGTACTTTCCTAACTCGCTGTAACTTACACTGAGATTGAGATAGGCCTGGCGCATCTTCGGGTCCAGGGAAATGGCTTTTCTCAAAGGCGCAAGCGACTTTTCATACTGATTGGTGCGAAGATAAGCCATCCCGAGGAAAAGGTTAGCGCCCAGGAGATCGGGCTTCAGCTTGACCGCTTGTTCAAAGGCGTTAATAGCCTGCGTATTTTTTCCGCTCAAGTAATAGACCAGTCCTAGGTCGTTATAAAGCTCAGGAACTGTGGGAGCCAGCTTGAGAGCGGCTTGATATTCGTCCGCCGCCCGCTCGTAGTTGCCTGCCTTCGCCGCTTCTTTGGCGGCCAGAAAGTGTTGCTCCACCTGGCGGTCGCGATTTGATTGCGCCACAGAGGCCAAAGGCAGGAAGCAGAGAAGAAGGGAAGTCAACCCAAAGAGTTTTACGGTTCTGAGGGATAAGAATGAGGTTGCGCCGACCTGACGATACATAAATTCAATCTTGAGCTATCGACTGCGACGGAACTGCCCAATAAGCCAGTCGTATGTTACATCAATACCTTAACCCACGGGCGGGACGCCCGTGCCACGGTTGTGGCATGGCCATCTTGGCCGTGACCACATTGTCCAGAAATGTTAGTGATACATGACTGGGCGAACCGCATTAAGGTTAATGGGTAACGGGCGCTTCTGCCGGGTGCGATGCTTCGGTTTGATTGCCGGAGGCCGCCCGTAGCAGCCCAGCCGGGGGCCTGCGACGCTCATTCGCAGCCTTTGTCAGTTTCTCGAACATACCCATCTCGGTCTGCGCCTCCGCCGTATTCCCCATCCGTCGATAGAGCATGGCGAGCAGGTAACGAGGGTCTGGTTCGTCGGGAGCCATTGCAACGACCTTTTTCAGATAGAACAAGGCGCGCTGTGGGTGGTTAGTTTCCATATACAATTTGCCCAGGTCTTGGTAGACCTGGGCAAGGTCTGGTTTTTCCTGAATCGCCTTCTGCAAATAGGGCAGAGCCTTATCAAACTGCCGCTCCTGCAGGTAAATATTCCCCAGCTTCCAGGTCGCCATGTAATCTTCAGGGGATATTTCAAGTTCCGCCTCAAACTGCTGTTTCGCCTTGGCGAGTTGCGCAGTGAGCCAGTAAACGTTGCCCAGGGCGTAATGCAAGCCCGGCGCCGACGGATTCTTTTTGATCGCCTCCTGGTACTCATAGACGGCCGCAGGATACTCCTCGCGCTCTTCAAAGGACTTTCCCATCACCTGATCGTACCGGTAGGAATTTGGAGCCACCCGCGCCATCTCGCCATAGGTTTTAAACATCAGTTGGTAGTAAAGCGTCCCCAAACTGTACAGTACCTCAGCGTCGTTGGGGAATGCCTTCTGCGCTCGTTGCAGAACTTCGAGCGCCTCTTCGTCCTTGCCGAGCTCGTGATAGCTGCCGCTCAAATTGATGTAGGCTTCCTGCAGCTTGGGGTTCAATGAAATCGCTTTTCGGAGGGGTGCGATGGATTCTTTGAATTGACCGGTGCGGACATAGGCCATGCCCAGAAAAAGGTTAGGCCCCAGCAAGTCAGGCTTCCGTCTGAGGGCTTGCTGAAAAACCTCAATCGCTTTTTCGTACTTCTTTTGGTAGTAATAGGCGAGACCTAGATCGCTATAAAGCTCTGGAATCCCGGGCATCAGCCTCAGAGCCGCTTCATAGCCGGCCGCCGCGCGCGCATAATCGCCCTGTGCCTGCGCTTGCTTGGCGGCCTGAACATCTTTCTCGGCTTCGGCCTCGCGATTCGATTGAGCTGCCGAAAATAGGGGCAATAGGCACAGGATAAAGAAGGTGAGTAAGAGGAATCGCGCGCGCATCCTTACCGTATCTCGACAACAATCCGCTTCGGGCGCTTTGATGTTTCCAAATCGTGGCCTGATATCGCCCAGCTTTTCCGAGTGATTTGATTGCATAAAAATGGCGGTGTCGTTGTTAAGATGCCGATAGCGGGAGCTTTGGCGAATAAGCCTTCAGCTAACCCGCTATCGGAACATCTTATCACTCTTCGGCTGGGGGCGCGGTCACCAGTTCAGTCTCAAGCCGAACTGGATGGTTCGCGGTTGATTTGTCTGGGCGCCAAGCATACCAAAGCCAGGCTGCCCAAAAGTCGGTTCGGCGGCGTAGGCGCCATTGTTGTCGCCAAAGACCACGCGGTTAAAAGCATTGTAGAAGTCGGCGCGGAATTTCAGACTCATTCGCTCATTGAACTGCCATTGCTTCATCAGGGAGAACTCTTCATTCAAATAGCCGGGAGTTCTCACCACCCCCTCGGTCGGCGTCAGCGTTCCGAAGCAGAACTCGCATGGCATCGAAAAGGCGGCAGGGTTCAGCATGGAATCGACCGCAGGATCGAAATGGCCTGAGCGGTACGCCGCTGATGCCATGGGAACTCCCAGCACCTGATTGGGCGATCCCCAGCCCTGGTCTTCCAAGCCCGCCGTGTGGCCCGGAACTTCGATGTTCATCGGCAAGCCTGTCTCGTAACGGTGAATGCCCGAGATGGACCAGCCGCCGAGAACCTGGTTAACCACTCCGCCGCAGTTCAGGAATTTTCTCCCTTTCCCAACCGGCAGGTCGTACACATAAGCAATCGCCACGTTCTGGGGAATATCCTCGAAGGAAACGGCCTTTTGCGCCTTCCGATTCCAGGGCGTCGTGGTGCCAAATTCTGAAGAAAATGTGGAAAACATCGATCCCGAATCGGTCAACGTTTTCGACCAGGCGTAAGAGACGAGCAGGGTTAGGCCGTTTGAAAAGCGTTTATCCAGCTTGACCTGCAACGCGTTATAATCCGACACACCCAGCCCTTCGTAATAGCGATGCCATCCTGCATATTGCGGCATGGTGCGCAGCGACTGGCCGAGCGTGCCGCTCGCGCCATAGAGCGACTCGAAACCCGTAAAGGGGGAGTGATCCCCCGTCGTGGGATCAACAGGCATCGCCTGCACCACCGGCAGCGCTTGCACCGCAGCATTGCCAATAGGCGCAAAGAGCGCTGGCGTTGCTGTCCCATTGACATCCACGTTGATGTTGCCCAGCGACAGGTATTGCGGCGGCATCTTATCCCACGGCATCAGACGGCTCGCCAGGTGCGTGCCTTTGTTTCCGACATAGGCCACGCTCAGCACCATCTGGCTGGGCAACTCGCGCTCGACATTGAACGTGTAGTTCTGCATGTAGGGTGAGAGCCCATCCGTGGGGTCAAGTTCAATCAGCGTGCCCGCGGAGTGAAAGGGAGTGCCCCCGCCCAGAAAAGCGGTGGGACTAAGGGTAGGCGTAAAGCCGGGCATGGTGTCAGTTCCCCAGACAAAGGCAGGCGTCAAGCCGTTGTCGGGAGAAGTTTTCTCCACCGTTCCGTTGTATCCCTGAACAAATGCGCCACGGTCCAGGCGATTGGCATTACCTTGAGCATAGAAGATTCCGTAACCCATCCGGATTACGGTCTTATCGTTCAGCGCATAAGCGAGTCCAATGCGCGGGCTGAAATCCTTGTAATACGTATTGAGGCCGGAGGGATTTGACGGCGTGGCGACCTGTAGCGCTCCGAGCAATTCCTCGCTGCCGGCGACCGCGCCCGGGTTAGCCAGCGTGGGGCTGACCCAGGACTTTTGGTTGTACTTATGAACGTCCGGGGTAAACAAATCCCAGCGGACACCCAGGTTCAGCGTGAGCTTTTTGGTCAGCTTGTAATCGTCCTGGGCGAACGCTGCCCAGTAAGAATCCCGCGCATAGCTGGGTACGTTGAAGTGGTAAGCCTGGACATCATCAACCCGCCCCAGCAGGAAGCTCGCAAAGGCGATGCCGGTGGATGAATTGCCGGGTTGAGCCGTCTCCTGCGGCATGAAAGAGAAAAATCCGGCGCTGCGCCCTGAACTGTCGTCATTGCTGGCGCCCTTCATGTATTCAAAGCCGAACTTAGCCGTGTGCTTCCCTTTGGTCCACGTCAGGCTGTCATCGACCTCCGTATAGTGCGAGTTATCAAGCTGAAGCCCGCCGCCGCCGTTGTAAGACAGGCCGTTGATCACGATTTGAGAAATTCGGAGCCGACGTTTGGGGAAAATCCCTTCAGTCCAAGGTAGCTTACCCAATCCGATCGCCCGCCATAGCTGCTGACAGCATTAAGACCACTTCCCCAGAAGTTATACGCCAGCGTGGCTTGGTTGACTAAATTCGGCCTGAGAATCAGGTTGTAGTTAATGCGGGCATTCCGCGTCTTGTTGTAACTGGGCTGGCCGCCTCCTCCGAGGGGGACAGGGATAAGCGGATTATTGGGGGTCGTGTTGTTTCCGTAGTCGTACAATACGCTGAGCCGATTCTTCTCGTCGATGATATAGTCCCCTTTGAGACCCCACTGGTTGATCTGTTCTGGATTGACCACCGAAGCAGTGTAGTTATTGACCACCGCGAATGGGCTTGTATTGGTCGGTGACGGAAATAATGGAAGAATCTTCTTGGACACCGGGTCAAACGCATTGGGATTCACAATGTTATTGCAAATCGCCGGGCCGCAGGTGGTATGCGTGGTGGGATCGTAAAGAGGAGTCTGTACAAACTGTCCCGCAGAGTTCGTCGTGCCAAAATCCGTGAAGTCGCCCTGTTTCATGGCCTCTGTGGGCACAGTAGCCAGCCCGGTCGATACCCCTTCAGACAACCGAAAGCCGTCATACCAGCCAAAGATGAAGGCCTTATCTTTTTTGATCGGCCCGCCGGCGGTGGCGCCAAACTCGTTCTGCTTATAAGGAGTCACATCGGGCTGAAAGAAATTCCGCGCATTCAAGGCATCGTTGCGGAGGAACTCGAAGGCTGTGCCGTGAATCTGGTTGGTTCCTGACTTCACGACAAAGCTGGCCGTTCCGCCGCCCGTCCTTCCGTATTCTGCCGGAGCCATGATGGCCTCAAGTTTGAACTCCTGGATGGCGTCGGGAGGAATCTGGAGAGCGCGCAAGTCACCCTCAAACTCATTACTGGTGGGAATGTCTGCGCCGTCGAGCATTAGCGTTGTGCTGCTCACCGCGCTGCCACTAACGCTGGTGCTCATCGTGCGCGACATCCCGGCAAAGTTGTTGTTCGAAGGCCCGCGCCCTGTCACGCCGGGTACCAGTTGCATGAAAGTGGCGGGAGTCCGTTGATCGCCAAAGCTGGTTAACGGCAGTTCTTCGACCTCCCGACTCGTGATCGTCGTTCCGAGGTCAGAGGAGTCGCGCTTAAGCAGGGGAGCGGCCGTCACTTGAACAGTTTGAGTCGTTGCGCCAAGGGTCATGGCGACATCCACGCGCACCGTCTCACCCACCGGAACGATAACATTCGAATGGACGTACGTCCTGAAGCCCGTCTTTTCCGCCGTCACGCTATAGGTGCCCGCAGGCAGGAGCGGGACCGTATAGTTGCCACTCGAGTTGCTGGTTACGTTATTCGTGACGCCAGTTGCCGTGTTCCTGACCGTGATCGCCACACCGGGAACTACGGCTCCGCTCGGGTCGGTCACGGTTCCGGTGATCGTTCCGCGACTGACTTGCGCCCACGCGGAACCCGCGAGCAGCAACAACCCTATCAGCGCCAAAAGCAGATGCTTGAGTTGTGACATACCTTTATTCTCCTCCCGTTTGAATTTCATCCCCTTTGGCCTCGATGAACGAAGCCCGGAACATAGAGCGTTAAATCATAGATAAATCATATCTTATGTGCGAAATCGGCAATTCGCTGTCACAAATTAGACAGGCGCTTCCGGGATCAAGAATTGCCTCAACGCTTGTTCCCCTGACTTCATCGGCCATCGGTTTTATTCTGTGTCCAGACTCCCAAGGTTCAAATCATATTCCGTAATGCGGACTATGTTCCTATAAGTTGTCAGAACACATATCATGACTGCGGGTGCGCTGTCAAGTTTTTTTAGGAATTTTTTGTGCCGTCTCGATTTTAAATTCACCAACCGACGTGGTATTGGCATATGCCGCTGGGAGGGCAGCGTCAGGCGCTCAAAACTATCAAGGAGCTAAAAAGCGCGGGATGGATTCCTCAACGCTGCGTGGGATGCAAAATGTTCAGAAAAGCGGGATTATGCGCAGGTTAGCCTCTTGAAAATGCAGGACAAACATTTGCCCGTCTTCGATTTTTTTCAAAGCTGGCAGGCTGACTGCAAAGCGTTCCTGAACCTTGTTATTTTGAGACTTCCGTTGGCCATTCCTTAACGATTTGCTGAAGAACTCTTGCAGCCAGTCCTGTCAGGCATGGGGAAACAAACGCAAGAGCGCGCAATCGTCCGTGCATTTCAGTCAATCGTGATAACCTTTTAAGGCTGCGGTCGGCTTGTTGAACGCTTGTCGTTTGGCGACATCGCAAAACATGAAATTGCCTTCGTAATTCTTTTCCTGATTCGGGAAGTGAATTTTCGAGGCGGAATTGTGAATTAACAGACAACGAGGCGATTTTGGCGCAAAGCGTAACCCATCCCAGGCTGCGTCGGGAGCTGGGGCTGATCCAGGCCACGTCCCTGGCCATCACCGACATGGTGGGGATTGGGCCTTATATTACCATTCCGCTCTTCCTTGCGACGATGGGCGGGCCGCAGGCGATGCTCGGGTGGCTAGTCGGCGCGCTGCTGGCTTTCTGCGACGGCCTGGTTTGGGCGGAGCTTGGCGCGGCGTTGCCCAAAGCCGGCGGCAGTTACAATTACCTGCGCGAGGCTTACGGACCTCGAAGCGCCGGGCGCTGGCTTTCCTTCCTGATGGTCTGGCAGATCATCTTTTCCGCTCCTCTCTCCGTAGCGAGCGGCAGCATTGGATTTGCGGACTATCTGCGTTATCTCGCGCCGGGGCTTTCAACCGGGGAAGTTCGCCTGGTGGCCGCGCTTTTTCCGCTGTTCCTGGTGGCGATTCTTTCCCGCCGCGTGGGCGTGATTGGCGGCATTTCTGTGGTGCTGGCGGCGGGCGTTCTGGGCGGCTGCCTCTGGATCATTCTGGCGGGCGTCCCGCATTTCAGCGCGGCGCGTCTTACCGCTTTTTCTCCTCACGCTTTCAGAATGAACTGGATTTTCTTCGCCGGCCTGGGCCACGCCACCTTGTATGCGCTTTACGACTATTTCGGCTATTACAACGTCGCTTATCTGGCGGAAGAGATTCGCGATCCGGGCCATGTTATTCCCCGCGCCATCATGGGCTCCATTCTGATCGTGGGCGCCCTCTACGTGCTGATGACCATTTCCTTCATCAGCGTGATTCCCTGGCCGAAACTCCTGGCGAGCAAGTTTGTCGCTTCAGCCTATATCGAGCTGCTCGAAGGCGCGACGGCAGGAAAGCTGATGACGGTGTTGCTGCTGTGGATCGCCTTCTCATCAGTCTTCTCGCTGCTGCTCGGCTATTCCCGCATCCCCTATGCGGCGGCGGAGGACGGCAATTTCTTCCGCGTCTTCTCCAGGCTTCATTCCAAAGGCGGCTTCCCCTACGTCTCGCTCATCACCCTGGGAGTGATCGCCTCCCTGTTCAGCCTCGGTAACCTGAGCGAGGTGATCGGCAGCCTCATCGCCGTGCGCGTGCTGATCCAGTACCTGCCGCAGACGATCGGGTTTTTCATCCTGCGCGTTCGCGCGCCAAAAATGGAAAGGCCGTTCCGCATGTGGCTTTATCCCATTCCCGGGATCATTTCACTCTTAGGCTGGCTCTACGTGCTGGCTACGGCGGCAAGGCGTTCGCTGATGTTTGCGGTTGCGGTGCTGGCGGTGGGAACTGCCGCGTATCTCGTTCGCGCCCGCAAACGCGGCGAGTGGCCGTTCAAGACGGTTTGATTGGATCTGCACGGAAACTTGCCCTTGTCGCGGCAGTGTCCTCGGCGCCATTCCTTATTTTTCAATTGCTCAGGAGTGCGGCATATCGCGCCACAGCGCGTCTTCCAGCCTTCTGATACGGACTCTTGATGGCTGATTCAGAATTCCGGATTCAGGAGAAAAAGCATGAAGGATGAGCGCTTCGACGAGCAGCTTCTGAGCTTTTCTGCTGTCACAAAGGCTCAGCTTTGAATCTTTCATCTTACGTCTGCCATCAATAACAGCCGCCTTGCAGCGCATCTGGAACTTTCCGAGCGGTTATGATTTAATCAACCATTCTAGACTGGTCCGATCACGCGCGTAACAGGGTCCTTGTGTGTGGAAGGGACGATTCCGATGCCCATAGAGCTGGAGGATGCTGTAGCACTCGTCTCCTCAAGGGCGGACGGCGGTGTGGACACCGCCGCTACAACCCGTTACCAAGTGCAATTGCTCGGCCTCGATGTGTTTGATCCCATCACGATGGAAACGCACCATACCAGAGGCGACGACGTTCCGGCCTGGTTCCTGGACACCGATTACAACGGCCTCTGTTTCCATGTCTCGCAAGCTTTCTTCCCGCGCACCAGCGCGTGGGACAACCTAAAGAAGGCGCTGAAGGGTGAGTACGAAGAGAGCGTCTGGGATCATCTGGCCGGCACAAAGAGCGCGCCGTTTGAGGCTGGCGAACACCGGCAGATCGGCGTCAAGGTGATCGACGACCGAGGCACTGAGTTGATGGTGGTAGAGAAGCTTTAGCCGCAGATCGACCCGGATGAACGCAGAGAGAATAGGAAGTTCAAGCATCGGGAGTTGACGCAGAAGATCATTAGTATGTTCTACGACGTATACAACGAGTTGATGGCGGTGGAGGAGCTCCCTTGATCCCGGATTGAGTATTTCGGATTCCGAATTCAGTGCCCCGGATTCCGAAATTGCGGGCCAAGAATGCGATATCAGCGATTTGATGAGCTTCCGGTGTGGCGCGCGGCAATCGACCTTGGACGCCGGGTTTATGGTCTCACCGGGAACGAGGCTTTCAGGGGCCGCCACAGCCTGCGGGATCAGATTGAGCGGGCGGCCGTATCGGTATCGAATAACATCGCCGAAGGGTTTGAAAGAGGCACCAACCAGGAGTTGCTGACCTTTCTCTATATTGCGCGCGGCTCCGCCGGCGAGGTTCTCTTTATGCTTTTTCTTCTGGAAGGCATGGAGCCCTTCCGGAATCTGGAATCCAAAATCCGGAATCTTAAGGCGGCTACGGAGAGCGTTTCCAGGCAGCTTGGAGCGTGGATTCGATCGCTCAAGGATTCAGAACTGAAAGGACAACGTTATGTCAATCAGGAAGACGCGCCGGCGCAGTCTGCGTGCGCGCGAGCGCGAGGAATTCTTGAGAGAATTGGAAAAAATTCGCAGACGCCAGTTCTCGGGCCCCGACCCGGAATCCGAAATTCAGAATCCGCTGGAATCCACAATTCAAGATCCAGAATTCGATAAGAACCGATGAGCTACGAAGTATCCGAGCCGGTCCTGAACTTGCCTTTCGAGAAACCCAACCGCTACTGGTACATCCAAGAAGGCGAGCAGCCGGAGCAGCGGGAAGGCCGGCGCCCCCCGGTTGTCTTCCCTCCCCGTGACCAGAAAGGGCGGGAATAATCAGCCGCATACTTCATCGACACGCACCCCGCCGTTGATGCATTTGTGAAAAATGCCGGCCTGGCCTTCGCGATTCCTTACCTTCATAACGGGCAGATGCACGATTACATGCCCGATTTCATTGTGCGGCGGAGAACCAGCCCGCCTACTCACCTGATCCTGGAAACAAAAGGCTTCGATCCGCTTGAAGAAAGGAAG
The DNA here is from genome assembly GCA_902812415.1 of Acidobacteriota bacterium. Classification (GTDB taxonomy): domain Bacteria; phylum Acidobacteriota; class Terriglobia; order UBA7540; family UBA7540; genus RH2-MAG17b. The sequence continues at coordinate 43,567 of CADDZJ010000002.1, read as the reverse complement.
CGCGCCGCCGCGGAGCGTTGGGTGGCTGCGGTGAATGCGGATGGAAGTTACGGCACGTGGCGTTACGCGCTGGCGAAAAAGCCAACTGACGTGCCTGGGCTGATAGCAGCTTTGGCTGCCCCGAGGGAGTAGTCCATCTCGCCGCGGGGAGGCGCGCGTGGGATTATGCGCTCTGTGCGCAGGTTTTGATAATGCGCAGCGCAGTTGGGCTATAACCCAAGCAAATTTTAAATTGCAGATTCAAGATGTGCGGTGCGGGCGACATCCCACAGCTTGAATTATGCTTGATGACATTGCCGCCCACCCGATTCTATTGCGGCGGGTTATTCGGATGATTTGCGGCGCAGCAGAAACATGCCTTCGATATGAGTGAGGATGAGATCATCACCCTGGCGCTGGGCTCCGAAACTGGCCTTGTCGCCGGGGATGGCTTCTTCAATTAGCCGGCGGATCTCGAAATAGCGCGCTGCCGGGGATTCCAGACCCGCTCGCCGCATCCATTGATTAAAGGAGCGCTGGCGGCGCTTCTGCGTCTGGCGAATGATCTCAAGCTCCAGATTGTCAAAGAAGTTCAGGAACGTGGTGAGCCGAAGCGAAGCGACGTGCGACGGATCGCGCAGATTCTCAATCTGATTGTGTAATTCCCATTTTTCATCGCTTTCCGGCCCCAGCGTATCGACCACCATCAGGCGGCCCTCAGGCTTCGTGACGCGGAGCATCTCTCGAAGAACTGTCTCGGGCTTCAGCAGGTGGTGAAAGGCGAAATGACTTGAGACCAGGTCAAAAGCGCTGTCCGGATAAGGAAGCCGTTCGGCTTCACCCTGAACGAAACAGGCGTTGGTGATTTGCCGTTCCTGCTGGAGTTCACGGGCGCGGGCGAGCATCGCTTGCGTCAAGTCAATTGCGCGCGCGTAACGGACGTGAGGGGCAACGGCGAGAACGAAAACGCCCGGCCCGCAGCCCACATCGAGGACAAGATCATCCGGCTGCGGCCTGGCAAAGGCGACCCTTTCCGCCGCAATCTCCGGCGTATCGCGCACCGCGGTCCTGGAGAAGGCGTCAACCGTGCGAGTGAATTGCCGCTGAACGACGATTTTGTGCCTGGGCATGGGAAATCCTTGCTTTAGCGGTGCTGCAATTCCACACCGTTGGAGGAGACTCGCCTGACAGGGGCATAGCCTTCAAAGGCCCATGCCCACAGTTCGTTGTGGAGCGTCTCACCTGCTTTGATGGTCCGGATGGTCCCATTCTGGATAGCATCCGAAAAGCTTAAAGCTCGGGAAGTGACAGGCTCAATGGCCACGACGTATTCTGAGCCCCAGAAGGGATAATCCGGGCAGCCGCGATAGAGTTGCCAGAACCACAGCCAGGGAAATACGCTAGCGTCCCAGGATAAGCCAAACCCAAGCCCTTTCGACTGACTCCGGATGGAATACCATCCCTCCTGAAATCCGTGCAGAAAGGCCAGATCGTGGGACTGCGCGGTGGGTGCGGCAATCCGTGAGATATCGACCTCGCCTCCCGCGCGAAGCTTCACTTTGGGCCAGGCGGCTTCCTGGCTCTGTTCGAGGCGGCTCGTGGAATCGAGATAATCGCCGGTCTGGACGCGGCAGGGTGGAAGCTCCAGCACGCAAGTGCTATCGAGAAAGGGCCAGCCGAAGGCTGGATGATGACCCCAAATCACCTGAATGTCCGTGCCGCTTTCGTTCCTGACGCTCTCCCGAATGTGGAGCGCCGGCTTGTGCCGGTAAAGCGTGTAGCTTTTCTCAACCAGGAACGGCGCGCGTCGCGTGCGGATTGAGCAGGCGACCCGAATTTCTTCGGGAGTATCAAGCTCCACCCGATAGTCCCAGGGCGTCAAAGCTACTTCTCCGTGCAGGCCCGTGTTTACGCCTCGATAAACAGAAGAGTGGCCTCCCCAGGGGAAGAGTTCCTGCCAACCCCCTTCATAGAAGTCACCGAACATGCCGTCGGCGGGAGCGATCATCGGCTGATAATTTTCCATGGAACGCAGGCCGGTGTACGACCGCCAGAGGAAGTCCACGTCCTTGGGTTTGTAGAGAAATTCGTAGATGTCGGTGCCTTTGTCCACCAGAATGGTGACCCGGAGCTTTTCGCTTTCAAGCATTAGAGCGCGATAACCCTTCAACGTGATTTCGTTCAGGCGACAACCGTAATTGCGGTGGTGATGGTGATGTTGGTAGGCTTCCATGGATTTGGCCTCGGCGGACTGCTTTATTAAAAATCAGGATGCTTTAATGCTGTGAAGTTCGCAAGGCGATACGATAATCGAAAAGACTCTTCGGTGACAAGCTCAATGATGGGCTGGCGATGGATTCGTTTTTGTGCGTCGGAATGTTGCTGAAAAGCTCCCGCAGCCTGTCATTCCGAGGAGCCAAAGGCAACGAGGAATCCCGCAGGTTCTTTATTTCCGTGGCGTCATTCCTCCCCATCGCTTCGCTCTGGGTCGGAATGAGACCATTCAGAATCGTTTTTCAGCAACTTGCAGGGGTTGCCTCAAACTTACCGGATTAGCGCAGGGAGTTGTGACAGTATTGTGCGGGCGCTCCGATGGGATGTTGAGCGGTAAACGGTCCATCCGGATGCTGGAAAAGACGATCAGCAGGAAGATGGCAGGTCCAAAAAAGGCAATGTTGACCAGCCAGCTTTGCAAGCGTTCACTCAGGTGTTCGCCCGCGAATCGGACGAACAGATTGAAAGCGACCATAGCGCCCAATCCGTAGAGCAATGTTTGATTCACAGGGCAGGAGCGGCGCGCGAAGGCGACCACGAGCACGGCAATCGCCAGCCCATAGCTTACCCCATCCGCCAGAGTCCACAGGCGATACATCCACCGCGGATAGCCAAGCGCCAATCCATAGGCAGAGATGATTTGCATCGAGACTCCGAGGCAGAGCCACCAGGCGAATAGGGCGTTTTTACGATGGAGTTGATGCTGGAAATAGACGAGCGAGAGAAGGAATAAGATGATGGATGAAGCGATCCAGAAACCAAGAATTTTGTTCACCGGGAACCTCCTTCCACGAAGGCTCCCGGTGTCCTGTCGGTCTCCTTATCGACGTGGAGGCGCAGGTATCGGCGGCCGAGGCCACATGTGCGCTCAACTCCCCTCCGACCCAAGATTATTGGGGTCAGGGAGAGAGTAGCAGAGCCTTGTGTTAACTCGATAGTATATATTATATATTTAGTATACATTATTTCATACGATTTATACATTAGTTACGTCACATACAATTTATACGTTCGATACGTCTAATACGTACCATACCGTGACGCTGAAAAATTTTTTACGACGGGTCGATTCGCAATCGACGCACAAACTCTTCTACCGGCTGTCGGACTGAAGCTTGCTGTTCAAGAATCTCCAGCACGCGTTCGAGAACAATTCCCACCACTTCAGAACGTTTGCGGAAGCTGTTATCACACCAGATTTCGAGCGTGTGAAATTTGGAGGCCGAAACCCGCGCGCAGACCGGCATCTCCATTTTTTCCTTCTTTTTCCTAGACATCGTCGAATATCCATCTCGAGGGCTTTTAGGGATTTGTGTTGCAATCACCATAGCGGGCTCGCTGGCAGCGCATGCCTGGCTTCTTCGCCATTCAAAAGATCTGTCTGTGTGGGCTACTGACCGAAAAGAGTGAGCCGCCGGGTGGCCCTCAGGATGTTCCGGGGAAATGACTGCCAATCGATTCTGGGCATCTCCAATGTGCTCGTTCATAAGAAAGAGGATAGCAGCGACTGCTGAGACGATGGAGACGAATGAGACAAATGAGACAGTTTTTTCCTGCGCTCTCATCAGTAATATAAGTCCTTGGTTTTAAAATAGATAGCTAAAGATTGCGGTTGCGGGCGTGCATCGATTTGCTGGTTTTATGTGGTTGTAAAGGTGAATGCGGTGACGAAAACGAAGCGTGGCGAAAGGCTTTCAGGCTATGCCGGGGCAGGGATGCCCTCGGGTTCAGGGGTAATTTTCTCGATCCCGGGGTTTTCGGTAGCAACCACGGGAACGGTAGCAGGAACTCGCTCGTGAAGAATCAATTCCGTAGCCTGGATGCGGGGCTCGGCGTGAAAACGTTTCTGAATGGAAGCCTCATTCAGCAAGTTGCACACAGCGAGCAGACTCATCCCTTGATGGTGAGCCATCCACGACCGCACTAACTCGTACCGAAAAGGTCGCGTGCCGCGGCGGGGCTTGAAGTCGGCGGATTCGTAAAAGCCATAAGTTCCCACCCAACCCATCCGCTTCATGCGATGGAGATTCTGCACGGCGCTTGCTGGGTCAGCTTCCAAAGCGAGAAACGTCGCATAAGGCGCCACAATGCTCGATTCCGTATCCGGGTTATAAGCCAGGCCGGGAATGCCAAAAGCCTGGTACTGATACCGGCCGGCTGCGTCTCTGCGGCTGTAGCCTGCCTCTGAAACTCCCCAGGGCCTGTGCTTTCGTCGGCCAAATTTCTGATGACAGCGCACCGCTGCCTGCTGGCTTTGTCCAAGGATTGTGTCAGGATAGGACTTTATCCAGAGAGCCGGCATCAGGTATTCAAACAAGGTTCCCGACCAGGAGAGCAAAACCCGCTCGCCGTAATAGATGGTATGACCTCGGCCCAGGCGGAACCAGCTTTGTTGCCGAATGTCTCCCTTCGCGACGGCGATGAAAGTTGCGGTGCGGGCCTCGGAGGCGAGCAGGTCATAGCAAGCCGTCTCCAAATGGTGGGTGGCCACGTTATATCCGATGGAGAGAAGCTTTCGCGTGGGGTTGTAGAGGAAGCCGAAATCCGTTTCAGCGACCAGGGTCTCTGCAACCTCCGCCAGCCGTCGCAGCGATTGAGTCAAGGTCTCAGCATGGCGGATTGAAGCTTGAAGAAGTTCATCAAAGGGCCGCGCGGTTGAAAGAGTGGAAGGTTCCCCGCGTTGGGAGCGCGCGCTGCGGGGCGTCTCGATGAGAATGCCGGTTGCCACGTCAGAATCGCTGGTAAACGCGCTGGCGCTGCAATTCTCAACCAGCTTTTGCACCTGGTTTCTCATTTCGGCGAGCGCTTGTGGGAGCGATTGAAGGATGACGTGATCCGGACTCACGCCGACGCCCAGGCTCAGGTTTTGCACCAGGGGTTGATATTCGGGAAGTGTCCAGGGTGCGAAGTTGGCAGCCAATTGTCTCGCACTCTGCAGCCGGGTTCGGAATTCGTTGACCCACCATTGAGCTTCGATTTTATTTGGACTGTTCTCTGCCTGCTCTAATTTTTCCTCAAACTGCTCAATCTTCCGCTCTGCTTCCGGAAGGAATGAAATCCAGGCCAAAGAGTTTTCTCCCAGGCTGTCAAAACTTCGGGCCAGTTCCTTCAGAACAGCCCCGGCAGATTTCAAAGACGCTCTTACGCGTTTGGGGCCCGGAGGGCGCTCAATCAGTTCCGTCAGCAGATTGAGATGGTCGCGCAGTCCGTGCCAGAGCGCTTTGGAAAATAAGGGCTTCCAGATCATCTCAAGGCAGCCTTGCTTAAGAGTCCACAGACAGGCTGCCAGATTGCCGCTATCCACCGTGGAAACGAAGAGCGGTTCAATCGCATCGAGCTTCTCGATGCTGTTCCAGTTCAGGAAGTGTCCTTTGTATCGCGGCAGACGGCGCGCGGCATCCAGGCTCCGTTCTGTTTCCCGGGCGAATTCCGGCGCCGCCAGGTATCCCATATCGTAGGCGGCAAGCCGGGCGTTCAGCAGCAGGCCCAGGTTGGTGGGAGAGATGATATGAGCCGCCAACTGCGGACTTTCCTGCACGTTATCGGGGATCAACCAGTGAGTGGCATCCTGGCTCCACTCGCGGAAGAATCGCCAGATCCTCAAAGCGGAGTTACGAAGAAGCAGTTCATCGCCTGGAGAGAGTTGGCTGCGAGCAGGAGGCAGCGGCAGGTCCAGCCATCGGCAAATCAGCTTGGAGCATGCCCACGCGAACAAAAACGGCAATGCCACTGGCAGGGCGTGAGGTCGCGTAAGGGCAATGGCCACTCCCAAGGCGATGGAAAGCCATAGCGTCAAATCCAGGCTGACTTCTACAGGAGTTCGTTTTTTGCTGCGCAACTCAGCCTGTGCGGCCGTTTCCCATTCAAGGAGCCGCCTGTGCGTCAGCCCCAGACGGATAAGGGTTCGGACAATGGCATCCAGCGTGACCAGCGCCTGATGAAACAGGAAGACCAGCGTAAAGAAGACATTGACCTGTTCGGTCATGAAGCCTCTCGCCGCTTCCTGCAAGGCCCCCTTCCAGTTTTCGGCGCTTCCAGCAGCGATCATGGAAAGCACGAGCTGCAAATAGGAAGGCGCCAGCAGCAGAATGAGGGTGGCCACAGTCCAGTAGAGCGCTCCTCCGGGCAGGAAAAACCAGCCCGCGATCAGAAGCGCCAGAGTGGCAGCCTCAATCAAGCTGCGGCGGAGGTTATCCAGAATTTTCCATCGTGAGATGAACGAGAGCGGATTGGAGACCAGATTGCCGTAGTAATCCGGGACGCGGCTGAGAAGCCAGCGGAGGATTTGCCAGTCGCCCCGCACCCACCGGTGTTTGCGCCGGCTATAAGCGCTGAAGTGCGAGGGGTAATCGTCAATCACTTCAATGTCAGAAACCAGGCCGGTTCGCACATACGATCCCTCGATCAGATCGTGACTCAACAGGGCGTTGCACGGGAATCGCTCTCCGAGAACGCGCTGGTAGACATCCACTTCGTAAATGCCTTTACCCGTGAAGCTTCCCTCGCCAAAAAGGTCCTGATAAACGTCGGAGATCGCGCGCGTGTAAAGATCGAATCCGGTCTGGCCGGAGTAAATGCTGGCAAGCCTCGATCGGGCGACGGAATGGACGCTGATCCCGACGCGAGGCTGAAGGATTCCGTATCCCTTTACGACGGTGTTTGTATGCGGGTCAATCACCGCGCGATTGAGCGGATGAGCCAGGGTTCCGACCAGCTTGTGCGCCACATCCCGGGGCAGTTGCGTATCCGAATCCAGGGTGATGACGTAGCGGATTTCGGGCAGGATAGCCAGGTTGCCGATCTTTACCGGAAAACTGTCGAAATTGTGCCGAAGCAGATTATTCAGATCAAGCAGCTTGCCGCGTTTCCGTTCCCATCCCATCCAGGTGCCTTCCACGGGGTTATAAACGCGGTGCCGATGAAAAAGAAAGAAAGAACCTCGGCCCTGTTGGGCGTATTTCTGGTTCAGTCTCTCAATCAGCTTCGAGCACAGCTTGACCAGTTCGTCTTTTTCGTCAAAAGGCTGTGTTGAATCCGGAGAATCCGTCAAAAGGGCGAAATGCAGGTTAGGATCGGCGTTCGCAAGGTAGCGAACTTCAAGCTCCTCCGCAGTTTCACGCACCTGTTTTGCTGAAATCAGCAAAGTCGGAACTACCACCAGGGTGGCGCATTCCGCAGGGATGCCTTCGGAAAAGTCCAGTTTCGGCAGCCGTCGCGGGTCAATCAAAAAACTGACCAGTTGATTCATGATGCGGACAGCGGATTCCGTGGCCGGAAGCAACAGCAGAGCAATCGCGCCAAAAATCGGCAGGACGGGGTGAAGCCCGCTCAGTAGAAATGTGATCAGCCCCACCGTGATCACTTCGATGCCGACGATATAAAAAATGTCAGGCCAATGAAGAATGGTTCTCTCAATTCGCTTGTGAAAGGGCGGGCGATAGGAGACATCCTTTTCCAGTTGTTCCTTGCCTTCGTCCACCAGGTAGTAACCTACATGTTTCTTTCGTTCAGACAAACGAATATCTTCGTCAGGCATCGTCCGCGCCTCGCGCGCAAGGTTTATCGCGGCGCCGGCAATCTCAAGCTCACCCTTTGGGGAGTGGGCTGCCAGTTTGACAATCACCTGCCTGTAAAGATCACGACTTTCGGGTTCCATGCGCGGGTAAACGCCGGCGGGGTCTTCTCGCAAGATTTTTTCCGCATGGCTCACCCCTTCAAAAAAGGCGTTCCAGTCGAGGTGGTCGATGATTTGAAGACTCAGGATCAGATCGGAGAGGACATCGCGGTTTCCTTCCTCAGAGCGTAAATGAAGCGAGCCAGCCTTCGTCCTCTCGTCCAGTTCGCGGCGCAAACTTTCAGCCGCGGCGCCAATCTTTTCGAGGAAGACCAGTTGGAGGAGAGGTTTCATCAACCAGATTTCGTTGATATCCAGCGACTGTTGCTCCTGCCCGGCGTTGAGATAGGCTGCAAGGTCGTGTTCCTGAAAGGTAAATTGCGTGGTTTGGAGAAAAGATTGAACCGCGGCGTAGGCTCGCAGCATGATCCTGGATTCAATCTGGACCATGGGCAACCTGCGCAGCGCTTCGCCCTTCAGCGCCTCTCGGCTTCCCCGCATCGCCGCCCGTATTTTTCGGAAATTGTCGGTGATGGGACGAATTTCAGGGGGAATGGGGCTGCCTTTTAAGGTGAGGCGGTAAGCCCATTTTTCCGCCTTTCGGATGGAACGGAACGCCCGCTTCCAGGCCTGAAGAAGCGGCCGGACGCCATCGCTTTCAGGCGGAGCGGTTTTCCAGCGAGCGACTTCGCGCAAGGCTTCAAGGCGAAGAGAGGAGGCATCCGCAGCGCGGGAAGAGGATTCCCTGGTTTCCGGATTCTCACGCGCGGATACAGCCAGCGCACTCTCAAGCGGAGCGGACGCTGAAGAAATTCGTCCGTAGATGACTTCATCGGAATGATTCATTCAGATTACTCTTCGGAGCCTTCATGAGAAAGAATCGGCGCCCGAATCAGAACTCATGTCTGCCCAGGCAGCAGGCATCAACGGCTGGCGTTCAGCAGGTTGCAAAGGGCCTGCTTGAGGAATGCAGGGACGATTTGACATGATCACCAGTCCCGTGTTCGCAACGAAGCGATGAAAGAATGCGCAGAACTACCCGGGCGGCTCTCGGAGCCTACCCTGAGACAGGATAAGGAGCGTCGAACCGGTTGATAAACGGAAGACCGGTTCGCGCGCGCCCCCCCGTTCCACGCAGCATTTGATTGATGGAGGCGGATCGTGTGTCCGTTTCCCATTATCCGTAACTATTATACCGATTCTTGAGCGATTACCGGTAACTTGAAGCCTGAAGCTCAAACATTTGAGAATAGCGGCCGCCGAGCAACATCAGTTCATGATGGCTTCCTTCCTCGATGATCTTGCCGTTTTCGAGGACAAGAATCCGATCCGCCATTCGCACAGTGGAGAAGCGATGGGAGATTAGCAGCGCCATTTTGCCGCGGGTGAGTTCCGCAAAGCGTTCAAAAACATCGTGTTCAGCGCGCGCGTCCAGGGAGGCTGTCGGCTCATCCAGGATCAGCACCTGGGCATCGCGCAGGTAAGCTCGCGCCAGGGCAATCTTCTGCCATTGACCCCCGGAAAGATCCACCCCCCCTTCAAACCGGCGTCCCAGCATTTGTCGATAACCGTCCGGAAGTTCCTGGATCAACTGATGCGCGCCGCTTTTGCGCGCCGCTTCAGCAATTTTCAACAGGTCGTCCCGCTCTTCGATTCTGCCGACGCCGATGTTTTCGGAGGCCGTCATCTCATAACGCATAAAGTCCTGGAAGATGACTCCGATTTCGCGGGAGAGGTCCTCCAGATCATATTCCCGCAGGTCAATGCCATCGAGCAGGATTTGGCCATCCGTCGGATCATAAAGGCGGGTGATCAGCTTCACGATGGTGGTTTTCCCCTGGCCATTTTCCCCGATCAACGCGATGCGCTCGCCGCGTTCCAGACGAAAGTTGAGGTCTTCCAAAACCAGTCTTGAGGTGCCGGGGTAAGCGAACGAGACATTTCGGAATTCAAACCCCTGGCGGATAGGACGTGGCGCCGGAAGAGCGTCGGGCCGCGACTGCACCCGAGGCTGGACTTTGAAAAATTCGAGCAGATCGTTCAGGAACAGAGCCTGATCCGCAATCCCGGAAAAGGTGTTGAAAAGAGTCTGGATGTTGGTGCTGGCCCCGGCAATCGCTCCTGCCAGAAAGGTGAGCGTGCCGATGCTGTACTGGCCAAGAATCGTGCGATAGATCACAATCGCATAAGTTGCGTAATAACCCGCGGTGCCCAGCAGCGTCAGGAAGGAGGTCGCCAGCAGTTTGCGCCGGGCGAGGCTGACGTTTTGCGCGTGGAGTTCATCCGAAAGTTTCTTGTACTGCGCCGAAAGGAAGCCTCCCAGCCCAAACAGCTTCAGCTCCTTGGCGCTTTCTTTGCTTGCCCCGAGCAAACGCAGATAATCAAGCTGACGGCGAGTCGTGGCCTGGCGGAAATTGAGCGAATAGTTCAGAAACGCGTAATGGCTTTCGCCCAGCAGCGCAGGAATCACGCAGACGATGAGGATGAGAAGAAGCCACGGAGAATAAAACAGAATACTGCCGGCGAGAGTGACCGTGGTGATGAATTGCTCCAGGAGCTGGCCCATCATCTGAATGGTGGCGAGCCGGTCGGTGGCCTGAACGCGAGCCCGCTCGAGCTTATCGTAAAACTCAGGATCTTCATAAAGCGCCAGGTCCAACTGCGAGGCATGCTCCATCACCCGGACGCTGATGTAGCGCATGTAGCGGTCGGCCAATACGGTGTTCGAGTAGTCGATGACACGGCTGAATAACGTCCCGATGGCGGCCAAGGCAAACGCCAGAACGACAAGCCACCAGAATGTATGCGGGAGCGCTTGCTTACGGTTCAGCAGGTTTTCAATGTCATCGATAATGACGCGCATGACATCGAGCGAGGCGACAGGGATAATACCGGAGGCAATGCGCGCGGCAGCGCCCCAGAAGACGACTGAAGGGCCGGCTTCCCAGACCATATGCAGCAATGGCGGAATGTTCTTGAGCGCCCGCAGACGCTCGTTCCACGCCGCGAGGCCATGCGGTTTCATCGGCTGGGCCTTCTCGGTCATGTCATTACATTAGATCAATTGGAAGAAGAAAAAGCCAGCATCGAACGCTACTGGCGACGTAAACAATGAGGAAGGAACACGAACGGGGACATCCCGCGTCTGTTTAAATCGATCACTCAGAAGTTGATTTAAAAGGAGTTATTGGGTCACACTTGCCTGCGAAGCCCGAGACCCACAACCGAAGCGATCATGAAAACAACCGGAACCAGCAAAAATGCAATTTGTTCAACCTCGGCGGATACCAGATTCAGAGTCTGGAGTCCGCAAGCCAAGGCAAACATCAAGCCGAACAATACAAAAGCAAAGACCCAACGCATCATCATTAGAATCCCCCTTATCTGACTTACTTATTATAACGTTCTCGAAGCCTATGAGAGAATCCTGCCCCTGACAAAATCTGGACTTTTCGTCGCGGCCAGCAAAACAGGAGCGAGAAAACTCGCCGCATCCTCACTAACTGCAAGTATATTGCCAACTTACATCAAGACTCATTTGCCCGAAATTTTGAGGTTTCGGACAGTTCCTATGAGTAAAAAGTTCATTCTGCGAGCATTTTTATCGCTTCCGTACTTACCGAACACGCCCCACTGATGGATAGATAGTGCGGCGGGCAACGCCTCTACATGGGTAAGACAGAAAAGGACTAACCACAGAGGACGCCGAGAGTACTGAGAAAAGATCTCTGTACCTCTTATGTCCTAACGGTCATGAAATTCTCCTCATGATGTCAGGATTTTTCGTCATGCGACCTGCAGCCCCTTGTTTGATTGAGGGTTATTGTCTGGAATCTGGAATTTGAAATTTAGCCTTGGCTGCATCGATACCGCCCTGCGCCGTAGACTCCCCAAATTCCCTCTTTCATTCTTCCTGGTCTCGTAAGATGACACGATTCGCTATGGTGAAAGAACAAAACCGCAACACCGACCAGCCATCCACCCCTTATCCCTGCCTTCAGCCTTCCGCCTACTGCTTACTGCCTTCCACCTTCTGCTTTCCGCTCTCCGTATATCGCCGGTTGTGCTCCAGATCGAAGGCAGAACCCGGATAGCCGGTCACCGCGATTGAGAAGCTCTGGCGGGCTGTAAGTCCGTCGATTCCCGGCACAGAAAGTTGTACGGTGTAATTCGCCGCCCGGGTGTAGGTGTGAGCCGCGCGGGCGCCATCCGCCGCTGTCCCATCGCCAAAATCCCAGTGATAGGAGAGGGCCGGCACGAGGCTCCCGACGGCGCTCGCGAAGAACGTGACCGGCTGACCAGCCTGCGCTGACGTAGGGACGTCGGCGGTCACCGCAGGCATCATCGCCGGCATCGACTGGTCCACAAGTTTGATGAGCCGCACGGAATGCCGCGGCTGATTCTGAAGCTGCAACATTCCGTTTTGGAAAGCAATTGGCGAGTCATGATTCAGCACATCAAACGCCTGGAAAGTGTGGCCGGCGGGAAGGTAGAGGTCAGAAAAACTGAAGGAATGTGAGCGCGGCTGATCCGTCCAGTTAAAGACCGCAAGCATCCTCTGCCGCCGGTCTTCTTCCAGATAAAAAATACTGGGCTGCTCGTCTTCCGGCTGAAAAGTCATCAGGTCCAGGGGCAAGGCGGCGCGACTGAGGCGGTTCACGGTAATGAGTTCCTGATTTTCCGCCAGGGCCAGACGTTCAGGGTCGGAACCTAAGGTCGGCAGATCGTCGCCAATTTCATACATACCTCCCGCAATTGCCGCCAGCACAATCTGAACCTCAGCTTCGTTCAGCGTGAGAGGTTTTGGCGATTGATGCCAATGCTGCTGCGGAATGACTTGCGTGGAAACCGAAAAGGCGTCGGGATCGCTGATGTAAAATCGCCGGTTCATATAGAATCGCGCGGCAATGTTGGTCGCAGCTTCTTTCGAAGCCTCAAAAGAATGCCCGGTATCAACGGAGATGCGCCCTTCATCTACCAGGCCGACGGGGTTTAACATCGGACTGCCGTCTTTATCGAGCAGCACATCGTCGCCAACCGCCTGGCGAATTACCTGCAAGCCAATTCGCTGCGCTTCGAGCGCCGTGGTGTGAGGGCGGTGATAGAAGCCCTCAATGGCGGACGAATCCATGAAATCCAGCTTGATATATTGCACGCCCCATTCGCGGGTGAGCGTGCGATAGGTCCGGGTGAGATAGTCCTGCGCCTCGGGATTCGTGGCATCGAGTACGTAAAGAGGATCGCTGTGGTTGTGGACGTAACCGATCATGATGGGCTTCCCGCGCGCGTCATGCACCAGCCAGTCTTGGTGGCGCTCGTAGACCCACGCTCGGGCTGAAACTTCAAAGGGCGCAGTCCAGATGCCAAAGTTCAGACCCAGGTGACAGATGGCATGACCGACGCTGGCCATGCCGTTCGGGAATTGCGTGGCGTTGGCTGTGGCATATTCGCCGCGCGCGTATTGATAACCCTCATCGATATGAAAGAAGTTGTAGCCTTGTGATTCAAGATGCGCCGCCAGCCATTGGGCGTTCGTGAGGGTATCGCCTGCATCAATGCCGCCGTAAAAAGCCGTCCAGCTCCACCAGCCCATGGGAGCTTTGCTCGAAACTCGCGCATGATGCAGGCGGCGCACCGCGGCGCCGTAACGTTCGAGCATGCTGAAGTAGCGTGAGCCTGCGTCAAAAAGCACAAGCTCGGATGAGAGAACGCCGCTGCGCGGGGCTACGGGCAGGCTGAGCATTACCCTTTGTTCCGGAGCGATCGGGTCGCGCATCAGGACGGCCTCGGTCGTTCCGGTGGAATCCATCGTGAAAGAGTCAATCCGCGCGGCGCTTGAAGACGCCGGTTGCGTCACCCGCAGGTGGGAGATGGTTAGGAAGCGGTCGGAGGTGAGCGCCGCCAAGAGAAGAGCCTGCTTGCTTTGCAGGTTGTAAATCAGGTCATCGCGCACCCCGAAATAGACTCCGTGCGGGGCCTGGCTGAGATTCCCGATATGAATGGAGGGATCCTCGCTGTAGCTCTCGGCCATGATGCGGTCGGCTTCTTCCGGGGCGCCCAGATTGATGAGCGGTTCGCCCTGGGCATCGACCACTCGAATAGCCTGAACGGTCACGGCTCGCCGCGTCGTGTTCTGTATGGTGACCTGGGCCGAGCCGTAGGATTGCTGGTCATAGAGTGTGAGCAGGCAAACCAGATCAGGTGCGTTCGGAAGGCCGCTGAAAGTGATTTCGAGAGTATGGCCCGCGCCGAGCAAATCATGAGAGATTCCCTGTTTCGCCCGATGTCGTGGATAATCCGTTGAGCGGATCCAGCGGTGATTGACTTCCGCCGCCACGCGCGAAATCAGCACCGGGCCGTGAATGGCTGGCGTTGAGATTTCATAGGAGCCATCTTTCGGCCGGACGGCAACGGTTAAATGGTCGTTATGAATTGCCAGAGATTGCTGCGCCAGGATGGGCGCGGCGAGGGTGAGCGCGAATGCGAACAGCCATACTGAAGATGGGCCTTTGAGGGTAGAGGTCGGCAACCCGTAAGACATCGAATTCCTCCCTTCCTGTAATTCCGAAGTTGGGAATTCTAGCCTATCTGGCGCGTTAACGGGTTACTAAAAATTCGACTTCTGAGGGAAAACCTCGGAGGCGCGAGAAGAATTTGGGGGTTAGTGCTAAAGGGAGACACAGAATATAGAGAACATGGAAAAAGCTCAACGAAACCGGCATGACAAATGGGGCGCACACGCAACCCTATAGGCCACGTGTACCCCCCCGGTTTACTGGACGTCTACAAAAGTTTTATCCGCCGTGGTCGGGGCCGGAGCATCTGCGGGCGCTGTGGCGCGAATCCGCATGCCATAGAACGACTGATACACGAAGTAGAACGACGCAGCGAAGAATACGGCGGCCAGAATATGCGTCAGCGCACCGCCCGTGGTGGCCGTGAGCCTCACGGCCAGTTCCACTGCCAGCAATCCGAAGAGCGTGGTGAACTTGATGATGGGATTCAGCGCCACGGAAGAGGTATCCTTAAACGGATCGCCTACCGTATCGCCCACTACCGTAGCATCATGAAGCTCGGTGCCTTTCTGTTTCAACTCCACCTCGACAATCTTCTTGGCGTTATCCCAGGCTCCGCCAGCGTTTGCCATAAAGATGGCTTGATAGAGGCCGAAGGTGGCTATCGAAATAAGGTAGCCGATAAAGAAGAAAGGCTCGACGAACGCGAAGGCCAGTGTGACGAAGAACACCGCAATGAAGATGTTCAGCATGCCTCGCTGCGCGTATTGAGTGCAGATCTGGACCACCTTTTTGCTGTCGCTGACCGACGCTTTCTCGACTCCTTCCAGCTTGATGTTGGCTTTGATAAACTCCACCGCCCGATATGCGCCGGTAGTGACCGCCTGTGTGGAAGCGCCGGTGAACCAGTAAATGATGGCGCCGCCGGTGATCAGGCCCAGCACAAAGGGCGCGTGCAGAAGGGAGAGTTTGTCCACATTCGCCGTCAAGCCGTAGGTAAGCGCCATGATGATGGAAAAGATCATCGTCGTGGCTCCCACCACCGCCGTGCCAATCAGCACCGGCTTGGCCGTAGCCTTGAAGGTATTTCCCGCGCCGTCGTTGGCTTCGAGCATTTCCTTGGCGCGCTCGAAATCGACGTCCACGTTGTAATCCCGCTTCACTTCCTGCCTCACGCCGGGAACATGCTCGATCAAAGAAAGCTCATAAATCGATTGGGCATTGTCGGTGACCGGGCCGTAGGAGTCTACCGCAATCGTCACCGGCCCCATGCCCAGAAAACCGAAGGCCACCAGGCCGAAGGCAAATACCGGCGCCGCCAGCATGATATTTTCCAGACCCTTGATGCTCATCCAGGAGCCAATGGCCATCAGCAGCACCATCACCAGCCCGAGGTAATAGGCGGAGTAGTTGCCTGCTACAAAGCCGGAGAGGATATCCAGGGACGCACCGCCCTGCCTCGCTGAAACCACCACTTCTTTCGTGTGGCGCGACTCGGTGGAGGTGAATACCTTCACCAGTTCTGGAATAATCGCGCCGGCGAGCGTTCCGCAGGAAACGATGGTAGAGAGCTTCCACCACAGTGTTGGGTCGCCGCCAAGGTTCGGAACTGTAATCCAGGAGATCAGGTAAGTGAGGCCAATCGAGGCAAACGAAGTGATCCAGACCAGGGAAGTTAGCGGGGCTTCAAAATTCATATGACTGGCGTTCGCATACTTGGCCCTGGCCAGTGCGCCGTTGACATAGTAAGCTCCGGCAGCCGCCACCAGCATGGCGACGCGGATGACGAAAATCCAAACCAGCAGTTGCACTTGTACCACGGGATTTCGGACGCCCAGCAAAATGAAGGCAATCAGCGCCACGCCCGTCACGCCGTAGGTCTCAAAGCCGTCGGCGCTTGGCCCCACGGAATCGCCGGCGTTGTCTCCGGTGCAGTCCGCAATCACGCCCGGGTTGCGCGCATCATCTTCCTTGATCTTGAAGACGATCTTCATCAGGTCGGCGCCGATATCGGCGATTTTGGTGAAGATGCCGCCGGCGATGCGGAGCGCCGCCGCGCCCAGCGATTCGCCAATAGCAAAGCCAATAAAGCACGGCCCGGCATAGGACCCCGGGATAAAGAGCAGGATGATCAGCATCATCAGAAGCTCAACGCTGATCAGCATCATGCCGATGCTCATGCCCGCTTTAAGAGGAATCTCATAAACCGGGAAGGGCTTTCCGCGAAGGCTGGCGAAGGCGGTGCGCGAATTGGCGAAGGTGTTGACGCGAATGCCGAACCAGGCGACGCCGTAACTTCCACAGATTCCAAAGACGCTGAAGGCCAGAATAATGCCGACTCGGACGGCCTCGAAGTTCAGAAGCACGCCGAAATACACGAGGATAATCACCGCAATAAATATCCAAAGCAGGAACAAAAACTTGCCTTGGGTGACGAGATAAGTCTTACATGTCTCCCAGATTAACTGGGACATTTCCTTCATTGACTGGTGAACAGGCAAGCCCTTGAGGCGGCTGTAAATGACCAGGCCGAAGATAAGTCCGAAGATGCAAAACAGAATGCCGAACATCAGCAGCCTGTGGCCATCGAAGCCCAGAAACTGGACTTTGGTGAAATCAGGAAGTTGCAGATTGGCTTCGCCGGCAACCTGCTCCGCAGGATGGGCAGCGGCAACGGCTGCTCCGAGCAGGAGCAACGCCATGCTGCCAGCGAGCTTTCTGGCGATTTGAACGCGTTCAGCCCAGGCGCCTGCCAGGCAGCGGTGTATGGGGTAAAAAAACGCTGCTGCGCAGGCTTTGAAGTTGCTCAAGGCCGCCCGCCTTGCTGTGGCGTGGGTATCCTGGAGCAACACGTAACGGGCAAGCACGAACGCAATAACGAGCGTCGGAATGACAATGCCCGTGATGAGTGCAAGGGCATGCAGGTCCATAGAAACTAGCCTCCGGTTGCGCTTCGCCTCCGCAACTGCGGCGAGACGCAGTAAATTGGGGGGTAATTCATATCTGAAAGAGTCAGGATAACATTTAGGAGAGATTTTAGAGAAATTGTTTGTTGAATTTCTATTTATAGCACATCCGTATCGCGCGCGTCAATAAAAATGGTTAAGTATTTCGTCTGCTGGAATGAATAATCTTTCGTCATGCGCGCAATTCAGCAAGAAAATACTCTGACCGGTGGACGAGATTTAGAGGGCATCTGAGCGAGAAGTTAAGAAGACCAATCGCATCGGTTTCTTATTCTAAAATCATACGATATGCTTTGAAATTTACTTTGAGATTCACCCTCGGATGCTTATAATGCGTCGCATGGAAAATAAAAGAGTTGATGGAGAAACAGCCCGGCGGGGCGGAAATAGGAATTCACGCTTCCTGATAACAGGTGCTAAAGGGTGCATTGGCGCCTGGATTGTGAAAAATCTTGTCGAACGGGGGGATCAGCCGTGGATTTTTGATACCGATCCCAAAGCCCACCGGCTTGAGGCGCTCCTCCCCGACGAGCGTCTCCGCGCGGCAGGCTTCATCCAGGGGGATGTGACGCAGACCGAGAGCCTGGAACGCGCGGTGGTGGAACATGGCATCACACATATCATCCACCTGGCGGCGCTTCAGGTTCCTGCCTGCGCTGCAAATCCAGTGCTGGGCGCTCAGGTGAATGTGCTTGGCACGTTGAACGTTTTTGAAGTGGCGCGGCGCCATCGGGACCTCGTAAGGCGCATCGTCTATGCCAGTTCCGCAGCGGTGTTTGGGCCAGAAGAATTTTACGGTGGAGTGACTGTGGCCGAAGATGCCGTTTTGCATCCGGGCACGCATTATGGAGTTTTCAAGCAATGTAACGAGGGCAATGCACGCGTCTATTTTGCAACCGAGAGTATTTCAAGCATCGGTCTCCGGCCATGGGCTGTCTACGGCGTAGGCCGCGATCAGGGATTAACTTCCGCCCCGACCAAAGCCATAAAGTCTATTGTTATGCGCCGGCCCTATACCATTCGGTTCACCGGTGGATTTGATATGCAGTACGTCGACGATACAGCGCGCATCTTTCTGAAGTGCGCCGAAGCGGACCTGCCGGGGGCTCGTGTCTATTCGCTTCGCGGCTCCGTGATCCAGATGGAGGAGTTCATCGACACTTTGGAAAAGGTCGCACCGGGGGCGCGAAAGCTGATCCGCGTGGAAGGAAAGCAGCTTCCGATTGCCGCCGATTTGGACGATAGTGCGTTGGTGCGCGATCTCGGCGAAGTGCCGAGGACTTCGCTGGAGGAGGGAATTCGGGAAACAATCGGCATTTTTGAAAAGCTGAACCGAGAAGGGCGGCTGGATACCTCGGATTTAGAGGAGTAGGATACAGAAAACGGAAAGCAGAAGGCGGAAGACAGAAAGCGGCAGAGATAAAACGACAGGCGCAGGTTTGACTCGACTCCATCTGTTTGGAGCAGAGGAATGAAGCCTACCCATGGAGTTCCTCTGCTATCATGTTGGCAGTTCACATAAGGATTCCTGATGAAAGCTGCGGTTCTTGAAGACGTTGAGAAGATTGTGGTGCGTCAGACGCCGGATCCCACGGTCTCGCCCCATGAAGTGATCGTCAAGGTACGGGCTGTGGGCGTTTGCGGAACTGATCTGCACCTGTTTCGCGGCCAGGGAAATTACAATCTGGATTCGAAGGGGCAGCCCATTCCGCTCACGGTTCAGCCCCAGATACTGGGTCATGAATTCTGCGGCGAAATCGCAGAGGTGGGCCGGGCGGTGAAAGACTTGAAGCCGGGCGATTGGGTTGTATGCGATCAGGGACGAAACTGTTACAGCCAGGGCCGTTATCCGCTTTGTCCCTATTGCGCTTCCGGAGATTCGCATCAGTGCCAGTTCTATGGTGAGCATGGGATCACGGGCTTGCCTGGCGCGCTTGCGGAATATATTGCCATTCCGGCTCTAAACTGCCTCAAGCTGCCGGCAGGGGTTTCTGCGGAATTGGGAGCGCTGATTGAGCCGCTGGGCTGCGTGCTCCATTCGAGCGACCGCGCTGAGCGCTCGCCGGGGCGTTACACTCTGAACGGGGGGGAGCGAATCCGCAATATCCTGATCTGCGGGGCGGGGCCCGCCGGGTTGCTCTTCCTGCAATATCTGCGCAACATCAAGCAGTTTGAAGGGCTGATCCTGGTCAGCGATCTTCGCGAAAGAAATCTGGAATTGGCGCGACAGTTTGGCGGAACGCCTATCAACGTCGCGCGGCAGAATCTTGTGGAAGCCGTTCAGGAGTTGACTTCCGGCGAGCGTATCCATTATCTGATCGAATCCTGCGGCAATCCGGTGATTTTCGAGCAGATTCCGGCTTTGCTTCGAAAACAGGGGACGATCCTGCTCTATGGGCACGGACACAAGGGGCGAGACATCGGCCTTCTCTGCACGGTGCTGTTTCTCGAGCCAACTCTCGTAGCCGCGGTGGGCGCTTCCGGGGGATTTGATGCTGACGGCAGACCCTCGACCTATCGCCTCGCCCGTGATCTGATGGCCTCGGGCAAGATCCGGGCGCTGCCGTTTGTGACGCATCGCTACTCTGCGCTCGAAGAGATTCACCGCGCCTTTGAGCAGGATTTTCAACGCGAGGACTATATTAAAGGGCTGTTGCGAATGTAGCGCGACGAGCCCCAACTGGCCGCGCGGTAGCGCGCACATCAAAAACTGCGTCGATCACGCGAGTTCCACAAGGAGAGGGCCTGAACCATGAACGAATCGCTGGGATTTTTCTTAATTGTTATCGGTGGGTTCATGCAGGGCACTTATTTTCTGGGCCTCAAACGGACGGAGCCATGGAAATGGGAGAACATCTGGTTGATTTATGCCCTGTTTTCCCTGCTGATCATGCCGATCGTTCTGGCCGCGATTACGGTGCCGCATCTGATGCAGACCCTCGGCGCGGCTCCGGGCAAGAACCTGGAACTGGTGTTTCTTTATGGGGCCGGGTGGGGAATTGGCTCTGTGCTTTCCGGGCTGGGCGTCGATCGCATGGGGCTGGCCATGGGCGTTGCGGTGCTGATTGGAATCACGGCGGCGCTCGGCTCGCTCATCCCTTTGGTTGTCGGAACGCCGGAACTGGTGTTTCAGCCCAAAGGTTTAATGGTGATCCTCTCGGTCATCATCCTGCTGGTCGGGGTGACTCTGGTGGGGATCGCGGGAAAGAAGCGTGACGCTTCCAAAGCCGCGCAGAACGAGGCGGGCCAGAAAGGAAGCTTTACCGTCGGCCTGCTCATCTGCATCTTCAGCGGCATTTTCTCCTGCATGCTGAATCTGGCCTTCAGTTTCAGCAAACCTATCACGCAGACAGCGCTCCTGGCCGGGGCTGAGGCGGGAGGGGCGCAGTACTTTGTCTGGATGGTGGCGTTGGTGGGCGGCTTCATTGCGAATGCCATTTATACCCTCTTTTTGCTGAGCCGCAACCGGACATGGAAGAACTTCGCCATGCCGAAGTCCGGTCGTGTATTTCTAATTGGCTTGGGGATGGCGTTTCTCTGGTACGGCGGGGTTGTTTTCTACGGACGCGGCGCCGGCCTGATGGGAGAAATCGGAACCGTGGTAGGCTGGCCCATCTTCATGGCCACCATGATTATCTTTTCCGGCATCTGGGGCTTTGTAACAGGCGAGTGGAAGGGATCGAGTTCACAGGCCAAGTGGTACATGCTGGTGGGCTTGATCGTTCTCGTGATTGCTTCCGGCGTTTCGGGAGTGGCGAACAGGATGTAACGCCCTGCGGCGAACACGTCGAGACACAGAACGCCCCCAAGCCCCTCGCTGGAGAGCGCTCAGGGTGTGGGGGCCTCATCAGGGATGATTCCGGCTTTGCGAAGGTCATTCCAGAAATCCTTCGGAATGGGATGGCTGACCAGCCGGAAGTTTTCCTCTATTTCTTCAACCGAGCGTCCACCCGGGATGATCGAAGCCACAGCGGGGTGGGCCAGAGGGAATTGCAGCGCAGCAGCCTTCATCGGCACATGGTGCCGGGCGCAGACTTCCTCAACTCTACGGACTTTTTGGAGCACCTCTTCGGGAGCATTATCGTAATTGAATTTGGCGCCCGGCCGGGCGCCAGTGGCGAGAACGCCGCTGTTATAGGGGCCTCCAATAATGATGCTGATGTCTTTCTCCACGCACAAAGGGAGCAATTCCTTCAGGCCAGTATGATCGATGAGCGTGTAACGCCCGGCCAGGAGGAAGCAATCAAAATCCCCTTCGCGCGCAAAACGCGCGAGCATTTCAGCCTGGTTCATTCCAGCCCCGACCGCGCGAATCACGCCATCGCTGCGGAGTTTGGCCAGGGCCGGATATGCGCCCTTGATGGCCTGCTCATAATGGTCATCCGGATCATGAATGTGCAGGATGTCCACGTGATCCAGGTCCAGACGCTTCAGGCTCTCCTCCAAAGAGCGCATCACGGCATCGTAGCTGAAATCGAAGACCGGCTTGAATGGGAAAGGATTATCAAATTCGCGCTTCTCAAGCTGGTTCGGATCTGTCGGAACCAATAAGCGTCCCACTTTGGTGGCCAGAACATAAGAAGAGCGCGGAACGCTTGCCAGAGCCTTGCCAAGGTAGGTTTCGCTTTTGCCGTGGCCGTAAAGCGGAGCGGTGTCAAAGAAGTTGATGCCGAGAGCCAGCGCGCGTTTTACCGCAGCCAGCGCCTGCTCCTCGGCAACGTCCTGAAAGAGGCCGCCCAGGGGCGCAGATCCCATCCCGAGGCGCGTAACCTGAAGTCCGGTCTTTCCAATCGTGGCAATTTCAAGAGGATCCATGAAGTTGATCTCCGAGATGGCATTCTGCAAAGAAAACACGCAATCTATCATGTTTCCACGAGCAAGGGCAAGCCGAGTGCGAAGCCAGCGATGAATGACACACGGCCTTGAATTACCTTCAGCAGCAAATAGACGAGCCCCGATTGCGTTATTGGGGAATTCGCGTCATACAATAGATACGGACATTATGGCTCATGCTTTTGGGTTCGGAATCTTGATGTGTAATGAGCCAACCCATTTGCCAAAAGGCGGAAAACCTGCATGAGGGATGTGGCGGTTTTTTTAGATCGCGCCATAGGTCTTGCGTTGATAACGCATGAATGGCAGCATAAAGCCGCCGCTACAAAGTCTTCGTCAGCATATGAGAAAGGTGATTATGGAACCCAGAAATTTGGAAGATGTTGCGATTGTGATTCGCCCTGAAAAGGACAACGTCGCGGTAGCGACGGTCGATTATCTGGAAAAGGAAACGCCGCTTCGCTATCGCGGCGAACTCATCATTCTGACCGGGCGGGTCATGCGAGGTCAAAGCTTCGCCATTCAAAAAATTGCCAAGGGCGGAATCTACGTTACGTTGGGCGATCCCATCGGGCTTGCTTCAAAAGATGTTGAACCGGGCGATCCGATCAGTGAGGATAATCTGGAAGATCGACTGCCGAAACTGAGGGCCCACTATCGGGACAACCCGCAGCCCACGCCGCAGGATCCCACGCTCGCCAGCCTGACTTTTGAGGGGTATCACCGACCGGATGGCTCGGTAGGCGCGCGCAATTACGTGGGAATCGTGACTTCTGGCATGTGCTCTTCCACTGAGGCGCACGCCATCGCTTCGCGCGCCATGAGGGAAATCTATTCGCGCGAAAAATTTCCAAATGTTGATGGCGTTGTGCCCATCTCGCAGGAATCCGGCTGCGGCATGCCGGATGGCAAGGCGGTTGACTTGCTGAACCAACTGCTTGCCAATACTTTGCGCCACCCGAACTTGGGAGCTGCGATTTATATTGATCTAGGTTGCGGCAAGACGTGCGTGGAATGCTCGGCGCCGGTGTTTCAGGAGTCCGTGCCGAATTATAATCAACGCGTCATCAATCTGGTCATTCAGAATTCAGGCGGCAGCCGCAAGACGGTGGAGCGCGGGCTGGAGTTGGTGGAAAAGCAACTCCATTACGCCAATCAATTCCGGCGTGAGCCGGCGCCGATTTCCAGGTTGATTGTGGGCACCAAGTGCGGCGGATCGGATCGCTGGTCTGGCGTGACCGCGAACCCGGCGGTGGGGGTTGCCGCCGACATGTTCGTAAAGGCTGGAGCCGCAGTCTTCCTTCCCGAAATTCCTGAGCTTCAGGGCGCGGCCATGGTGGACCTTGCGCGTCGCGCGCGCACGCGCGAGGTGGGGCGCAAGCTGATGAATGCTCTGAAGCGTTATGAGCATTACGTGAAGTCTTTCGGCGATGATTTCGGCGACTTCCGCGATAATCCCTCGCCGGGGAACAAGAAAGGCGGGCTTTACAATATCTATCTCAAGTCATCGGGCGTCAAGGCGAAAGGGGGAACGTCGATTGTCGAAGACCTGGTGGAATACGGAGAGTGGCTGGGAGACCGTAAGGGACTCTACGTGCTCTATACTCCCGGCTATGATCAGATTTCCACTCCGGCTCTCTTCCTGAGCGGCGCTCAAGTGGCCCTTTTCACCACCGGACGCGGAACCGGCATCGGTTGCGCGCTCGGTCCGGTGTTGAAGATTGGGTCCAATACGCCACTTGCCCGTGTGAATGGCGATATCGATATCAATGCGGGAACCATCCTTGACCGGGAGGCGACGACAGAAGAAGTGGGTCGAAGGATATTTCAGGATACATTGGATGTCGCGTCGGGGAGGAAGCTAACGCGGGCTGAAGAGGCTGGCTATCACACGGAATTCAAAATCTGGGAATCGCTGTGGCCGGCGCTCTAACATCTCAACGCGTCGATGTTGTGAAAGCTCGGTTCCTAATCGTCCGATGGATTCCGGAAAAAGCCGGGGACTGCCGTGCTGAGCGGAGCGAGACATCCCGGTATTTGTGGGATTTGCTCAACAGAATGATCCTTCCTTCGTTTCACTCAGAGCCTGCCCTGAGCGCAGCGAGTGGGACCGCCTTCGGCTCCTCGAGATGACGGTTTGGCGAGTTTTTCGCGCGGCAGCAACCCATTGTGGCACGGTCGTCTCGGTCGTGGGCACGGGCGGGAGGCCCGCGCCCACGCAAGAAGAATTTGTGCAAGTCGCTGGAAGTGCCGTGTTGTTGATGGTCTGGCGCATGGCGGCTGAGAATGGTGTGTTGCGCGCGCCATAGCGTATAATACATTCATGGTAGATTTGCTGATTTTAGGCCTTTTCCTGGTCGTCTATTTTTTGGTCCTCCCGCGAATCCCAGGAATTTCTCGATTTACCTGATCTCCAAAGCTTCCCGCTCCGTGGGGGCGCAAGAATTCATGCAGCGAGAAGAGTAAAGAATTCCCGGAAGCTCGCTGAAGCGCGTTCCGAGGCTCGCGTCTGATGGTCTATGAACTCCTCTCTGCGTCGTGAGCTCACCCTTACCCACTCAACTGCGCTAGTCATCTCTAACATGATCGGGACAGGAATCTTCACGACCACCGGGTTCCTGATTGCAAACCTGGGCCGGCCCTGGTGGGTGATGAGCGTCTGGGCGGCGGGAGCCGTGGTCGCGGTAGCAGGGTGTCTCACTTACGCTGAACTGGGCATCAATTTTCCTCGCTCAGGCGCAGAATACGCCTACCTGCGCGAAGCCTGGGGAGGAGCCTGGGGATTTCTGAGCGGCTGGATATCATTTTTCGCGGGCTTTTCGGCTCCGATTGCTGCGACAGCCCTGGCCTTTGCCAGTTATCTGAGCTATTTCTCTCCAGCGCCGCCCCCTGGCCACGCTCAAGTTCGGCTGGCATGGCTGCATTTCGGCCCGGGTGAAGGCATCGCAATTCTTCTGATTGCGCTGATCGGAGGCATCAATATCCTGAGCGTGCGAAGCGCGGCTGATCTTCAAAACGCCCTGACAGGCATGAAGCTGGTCGTCCTTCTGGCGTTCCTCACCTTTGCATTTATCTCCGGCAAGCTGCAGGGTTCAAATTTGCAAAAGTCGGTCTTTGGAAGTTCGGCGCACGGACTCGCGGCGGAGTTCGCCATCTCGCTGGTGTTTGTCATGTTTTCCTATTCGGGATGGAACGCTGCCGCTTACGTTGCCGAGGAGATGAAAAATGTCGAGCGCGCGCTGCCTGTTTCGCTCGTGACGGGAACGGTGATTGTCGCTGTTTTTTATCTGACTCTCAATGCGGTGTTTATGATGGCCGTTCCGCCGGATCCATTGGAGGGGCGGGTCGAGGTGGGTTCGATTGCGGCTGAATCGTTGTTCGGAAGAGCGGGCGGCGCGGTGTTCAGCGGCATGATGGCTCTGGCCCTGGTTTCCTGTGTCAGCGCGATGGCGCTGGTAGGCCCGCGTGTTTACTATGCGATGGCTCAGGACAAATTGTTTTTCACCCATGCCGCGCGTCTGCATCCGGTTTGGAAGACCCCTGCGAATGCCATCATCTGGCAAACAATAGCTTCGATTGCGATGTTGCTGACCGGAAGTTTCGAGAGCCTGATTTATTACATCGGCTTTGCCTTGATTCTTTTCGCCGCACTGGCTGCCGCAGGTCTCTTTCGGGTGCGAGGTCGCCCGGGTTGGAAGCGTCTCCGGGTGGCCGGCAGGTGGGTGCCGGGAGCCGCCGGTTTGTTTATCGCGGCAAGCGTCTGGATGCTGGTCTATACGACCGCTTTACGCCCCAAAGAGGCGCTTCTTGGTCTGCTGACGATCGTCGGCGGGTGGTTCGTTTATCGCTCGAGGTTCAGGGAGGGGTTGTGATCCGTGCAGCCTTGCGCCTGCTCAGAAAGATGCGAGCGCGGGTTGTTGTCCGAAAATCAAACTGGAAAACTTTTTGATCCTTTCGCGCTCGGTGCGCATGTGCCGGACGGCGGCGACATAGGGCGTGAAGAGGAACGGCGCAGCAGCGATGCTCAGGAAAAACTTCTGCACGCGAGAGGACGGCGAGAATTCGCCATTGCGGACCGAGAGCACGGTCGGATAGTAACGCAGCACCACCCCGTAAATGTCCGCGGCAAGCGACAAATGATTGGAATGCGGCCCAAAGGCCTGGCTTCGACCGACGCGAATATCGGCGATGAATTCCTCACGGTTGCGGGCGGGGCTGGCTGTGTAGCTGCGACCAATCCGGCGCAGAGTGTGAGAGTCGCTTCCGGCCACCATGCTCACCTGCCGTCCGATGCTGCGAAACCACTCGATTAAGGCCACAATCAATGCATTGTGCTCGCGTTGAAGCGTGCCGTTGCGCGCTTCAAAGATGTTAAACAGCTCCGACATGCGTTCGATAAACTCCCGCACGCGCGCCGCATTCCAGAAATCGTGGAAAAAGTGATTGAGCACGTAAAGCAGGTTGTTCTGACGAAGATAGGCCACCAGTTCTTCGGCGTTGCCGCGCAGCTTCTGGATTTCGCGGTGCTGGGCTTCGTTGTGGCCATACACGCCGATGTGAATTTCGTGATGAAAGTTGGGCAGGCGGGCGGTGACTTCCTCGCCCATTATGAAGTCTGGCATGTCGCCGAATTGGTTCAAAAGTTCGAGGCAACCGTCGATGGAATCATGATCGGTGATAGTCACCAGGTCCATACCCCGCTCTTTGGCGCGGCGATAGACGTCGATGGGTTTCGAGTAGCAATCGCGGGCTCTTAGGAAGCGCAGATGCTTCACCTGACCGGAAAATCGGCTGTGACAATGAAGATCCGCCTTAAAGAGTTTAGCTGCCATCTCGATCTTCCTCTCATGTTATATTACGCACTTTGCGCAACGCGGGGCAAGCCGGAGTTGGAATTTCCAGGGTGCGCGACGCACGACGGTCGAGAAGCGGTTCTTAGAATGGCAGCTTTGATGAAAAACGCGCTGGGCCGGCGCTCGGTCCGCCTGTTCTCCGCGGTCGCGTGCATTTTTCTCGCAGCGACGGCTGGCCCAGCGGCGCCATCGATCACTTATGTGGTAGACCTCAGTCCTCCGGATTCCCATCTGGTGGGTGTAACGCTGACCGTTCCCGAAGCTCACCCTCATACAGAAATTCAATTTCCGGCGTGGAATGCTCTTTATCAGATCCGCGATTTCGTGCGGCACGTTCAAAATCTCCAGGCTCAATGCGGCGGCCAGCCCGCTGCACTGATTCCCGAGGACCGAAACACGTGGTCAAGTGAACGCGCCTGCTCCCCGCTTGTCGTTCGCTATCAGGTCTATGCTGATGAGCCCGGAGTTTTTTCCAGCGAATTGATCCCTGATCATGCTTTCCTGAACCTGGCCGAAGTCCTCTTTTATATTCCGGACCGCCGCAATGAACCTGCGCGAGTGCGGTTCATTCTGCCGCCTTCGTGGAAGCTGGTTACGCTGATGCCGGAAGATTCTGGCAGCGGAGAATACGTCGCGCCCGGCTATGATGCGCTGGTGGATAGTCCGGTTGAGGCGGGAGAATTCCAGAGTTATTCCTTTTCGCAAGGCAAGGCTGCTTATCGCGTAGTCGTGAGGGGAAACCCAGCGGATTATTCGTCTGCGCGTCTCTTGAATTCGATTGCAAAGATCACCGCTGCTGAAACCGCCTTGATGCACGACGTTCCTTTTTCCCGCTACACGTTCATTTTTCATTTCCCTGAAACCGACGGCGGAGGAGGGATGGAGCATCGCAATGGAACGGCGATCAGTTTTCCAGCCGCTCAGCTTCAGGATAACTGGGATGGACTGGAATCGACTATCGCGCATGAGTTCTTTCACTTGTGGAACGTAAAACGAATTCGCCCGCAAGGACTCGAACCCATCGACTATATTCACGGCAATGACACGCGGGACTTGTGGTTTTCCGAGGGCGTCACCAGTACTTATGCAAGGCTCACGCTTCTTCGCGCCGGGTTAATGGACCGGCAGGAGTTTTACGAGCGCCTGGCGCAGGAAATTCACGAGCTTCAGAGGCGGCCCGCCCGGCATTTTCAGAGCGTGGAGTCGGCGGGAATGGATGCATGGCTTGAAAAATACCCGGATTACGGCCGTCCCGAGCGCAGCATTTCTTACTACAATAAAGGCGAGCTTTTGGGTTATCTTCTTGACCTGGGCATTCGCCACTTCAGTGAAAATCGTCACAGCCTGGACGACCTGATGCGGCTTTTGAATCAGCACTTTGCCAGGCAGCATCATTATTTTACAGACAAGGATCTGGAACGCCTTATCGCTTCCCTGGCCCCGCCAGCTTCGTGGGTGCATAATTTTTTTAAGCAGGATGTAACTGGAACCGCAGAACTGGATTACGACAAGTACCTGACCTATGCCGGGCTGAGGCTGGTGACTGAGGCTTCCCCGGAGCCCGATTGGGGATTTCAGGCGGCCCGCAACTTTGAGGGATTGATTCAGGTTGCCGCAGTCGATCCTAAAAGCAACGCGGCACACGCGGGCCTTGAGAACGGCGACGTACTGATGAAAATTAACGGCCAGGTGATTTACGCATTGCCGCAGGACATTCTCGGCGTGAAGCCAGGTGAGAAAGTGAGCGTGCAGGTGCGGCGCGGCCCGCGTTTAGTGACAATTCGATTCAATCTCGGCAAACGGCAGGAGACGCAATATCGCGTGGAGGAGGTTTCGAGTCCGTCGCCTCAACAGCTTGCTATCCGAACCGGCTGGCTTGAGGGGAAAACTTCAGGCTTGTCAGGCCCTGAAATTCAATGATCCGCTCGCTCTTCGTGATCTCGCTCGCCTTGGCCTATGTTCTGGTGGTCGGTGCGCCCTATCTGCTTTACACGATCCTGACTGGAAATACGGATCCCATTTACCGGGTGGGAGTCCTGGGGGCAAAGTTGACTCTCCGACTGGCCGGTGTGCGGCTGGAGGTGCGCGGGCCGGAAAAAATTCCTCAAGAACGCGCCGCGGTTTACATGGCCAATCATCAGAGCAATTGTGATCCGCCCGCGATTGTGAGCTTACTGCCGCCGGTCTTGATTTTAGTTAAGAGGGAATTTTTCCGTGTGCCGGTTCTGGGGCGCGCCATGCGCTTGCGGGGCTTTATCCCGATTGATCGTAAAAATCGTGGGGGAGCCATCCAGGCCTTGGAACAAGCAACTCGATTTCTCATGGCGGGGCATTCATTTCTGGCTTTTCCCGAAGGCACGCGGAGTGTGGATGGCCGGCTCCTGCCTTTCAAGAAAGGCGTCTTCATCATGGCGCTCAAAGCGGGGGCGCCGATAGTCCCCATCTCGATTTCAGGCAGCCGAAAGATCATGCCCAAGGGACAGCCGGTGATTCGTCCTGGAGTTGTTCGTGTTATGTTTCACGACATTGTTGAAACCCATGGCTGTAATATGGAGGATTTGGAGTCGATTCAGGATCGGGTTCGGGCAGCTATTCTCTCCGGGCTTGCCTCCGAGGAGAGGTCGCTGGAGGCTGTCGCGTCACCAAGAGTCGGTTCTACCGAGGTTTACAAATTATAGTGACACCGTTTTCTGTAGCGCCGGTGTCCTCACCGGTGCTTTTCGGCGCTGGGGATAGCGCCGCTACAGTTTTGGTTGTCACTATAATTTGTAATTCTCAATAAGCAGGCAGCGTCAGAATAGATACAGCATGGTGATCGCCAAAAGATACCTCATTTCAGGGAGGGTGCAGGGGGTGGGATACCGTTTCTTTGCCGAGCGGGAGGCAAGCCGTCTGGCCATTCGCGGGTACGTAAAAAACCTGCCCGATGGAGATGTGGAAGCTTACGCCATCGGAAGTGAAGGCGCTCTCGCGGAGTTCAAACGACGACTGAAGGAAGGCCCGCGGGGCGCCTATGTCACCCGCGTCGAAGAGACCGAGCTGCCGATTGACCGTGACTATAACCGCTTTGTCATTGAGACCTGATTTTCTCCGAGCGCCTTTTTTCAGGTGTTAGGTTACAGGCTGTTATTCAACATTCGATT
The DNA here is from genome assembly GCA_902812415.1 of Acidobacteriota bacterium. Taxonomy (GTDB): domain Bacteria; phylum Acidobacteriota; class Terriglobia; order UBA7540; family UBA7540; genus RH2-MAG17b. Next base: position 13,390 of record CADDZJ010000002.1, on the reverse strand, counting down.
CGTGGAGGAATTGTGGAGGACCTCAAGCGTCTGATTCGTGAAGTGCCGGATTTCCCGAAGCCCGGAATTCTTTTTTATGATATTACGACTTTGCTGAAGGATCCCGTCGGGCTCCATCGCGCTGTCGATGCGCTTGCAAACCACTACGTGGGTCGGAAGATTGATCGGGTGATAGGGATTGAAGCGCGTGGATTTATTTTTGCTCCGATGGTGGCTTATCGGCTCAATGCGGGTTTCGTGCCGGTTCGCAAGCCCAAAAAGCTTCCGGCGGAGGTTGCGCGGGCCAGCTACCATTTGGAGTACGGCACAGATTCGCTTGAAATGCATCGGGATGCTATTGGGGAAGGGCACAGCGTCTTAATCATCGACGATTTGCTTGCCACGGGAGGAACTGCGTCCGCCGTCGCAAGGCTTGTGGAACAAGTCAACGCGCGCGTGGCGGGGTTGGGATTCCTGATTGAATTGGAATTCCTGAAGGGGAGAGAGAAGCTCGCGCAGTATGACATCCACACGGTCTTGCGGTATTGAGGCGAAGAGGTGCTTTGAGAAGATTCTTGCGGCGCAAGCGCTCTGAGAGAACCGAAGCTTGGGGGGACCTTCGTTAGCTCCCAGTGTACGCTTAAAAGGTGATGACAGGTTATGCAGGTGAGTCCTGTGCATCTTTTTCAGGATCGACGCCTAACTCCTTGAGAATGCCATCGAGAAAGAATTCTTCCGGGAGAGCCCCTTCGATGTAAGAACTTCCATTAATAACGGTTTTTGGGACCGCGTAAACTCGATGTTGCGCAACAGCGTCAGGGAACTCGGTGGCTTCGATACAATCCGCTTTAATCCAATCATTCTCGATTGCGAAAGAGTGAGCCAGACGCACGGCCTGGGGGCAGTGGGGTCAAGTCGGCGTTACAAATACTTCCAGGTGAAGCGGCTGGTTGATGCGGGTAAGTTTTTCCTTCGTTTCGGGCTTCAGTCCGGAATCATTTTTTGAGATGTGGAGAATAGCGTCGAGCAGGGTGGAGAATTCATACCCTGCGGGCAATCCGTAGAATCGAACGCCGTAGTCTTTGCCGTTGCGAATAATAGTGGCCGGAACCTTGTCGATGTCATATTCGGCAACCTTCTCCTTCTCAAGCAGAAAATTATGGACTTCGAGTGACAGCTTGTCAGAGGTTCCGGAGAGTTCTTCGAGCAACATGCGAGCTTCGCGGCCGTATTCCAAGTTGAGTTCCTGCGTGAAATGGACTAATTTCACCGGGTTTGCCATTTCCCGCAACCTTTCGCGGATTTCGGCCAAGTCGATTTCCCTCAGCAAAGACATGATCTTTCCTCGCTTTGAATTTGTAGGCTTCCACGAACAACTTCAACGCATAGATTCAGCACTATTATATTTCAGATGCGTTGGAGAGCGTTCTTGTTTCAAACAGACTATAGGTAGGGGCGTGGGAAGCGAGCGACTGCGCACAGAAGCCTTGTGTGGGTCTGTGAAGTCCCATATGTTTCGCTGACTACCTTTGTTTTTGAGAAAACAAGATACAATGCTAGTTTTGCGCATCCGTGGAGCGCCATATAAGATGGCGGAGTGCCGTAGACTATGTGGTAAACAGTTTGGGCCGTAAGCTTGTTGCGAAGAGGTATAGACAAAAAGTGGAAAACCAGGACAATCAGCCGACAATCCCGCAGCCATTAGTATCCGAGGAGTCGTTGTCGCCTGAAGAGCGAGCGCGGCGCCGGTTCGTGGGCTGGCTCCTGGGTATTGTAGGAGCCGTTGTCGGAGTTTTACTGTGCATCCCGCTGGTTCGCATGGCGCTTTACCCGCTTTTTGCCAAATCCGGCAGGGCAGGATGGTCAGACCTCGGTGATGCGAATCAATACGCTTCCTTGTCAACGCCCGAGCGGCGCGTGATCCAGATTCAGGATGTTGACGGATGGCGGCAGACGATTTCGGAAAAAGTGGTCTACGTAACGAAAGGTCCCAACGGAAAGCTGCGGGTGCTCACCGCTGTTTGTCCGCACCTAGGCTGCGAAGTAGCCTGGGACTCGTCACTCAATAAATTCAAATGCCCCTGTCACGGCGGGACGTTCGCGCCAGACGGAAAGTATCTCTCCGGACCTCCGCCGCGCGGGATGGATACTCTGCCGGTGGATATTCAAAACGGCCGCTTGATGGTGCGATACGAATATTTCCGTAATCTCGTTCCGAACAAAGAAGTCATTGGATAATATTTTGTAATCGACAACCGCGCCCCTGGTGAACAATCTGAAGTGCAGGTGATGTCGATTGAGAGTGTTTTCTATGTCAGATTCTCCGGTTACGGCAAAGCCTCCTATGGACATTCAAAGCAAAGAGCCACAGGGTGTTTCCAACTGGTTGGATGAACGCACCGGCTGGAAAGAGATGATGCACGAATTCCTGGATGAACGCATCCCGGGAGGCGCGCGGTGGTCGTATGTTTTTGGTTCAGGTCTGCTCTTCATTTTGCTTTCTCAGGTTGTGACCGGCATTTTTCTGGCAATGTACTACGTTCCTTCCGCCGACCACGCTCATACCACGATCGCCTATATCATAAAAGTCGTTTCGGACGGCGCCTTCCTGCGCAGCGTGCACTCCTACGGCGCAAGCATCATGGTGATCCTGCTGGTAGTTCACATGACGCAAACGTTCCTGTTCGGCGCCTACAAGGGGAAGCGAGAGCTTCTCTGGGTTGCAGGTTGCATTCTCTTCGCTCTCGTGTTGGGGATGGCCTTCACCGGTTATCTGCTGCCCTGGGATGAGCGATCCTACTTCGCTACGGCGGTGGGCACGAACGTCATCAGCGAGGTTCCCGTCGTTGGCCAGTGGCTTAAGTTAGTGCTGCGCGGCGGCGCGGGAATGGGAACGCTGACCATTTCGCGGTTTTTTGTGGCGCACGTCTTCTTGCTTCCCGCTGCCTTGTTGATTTTCGTTGGGGCTCACCTTTTTCTGTTCCGCCGCTCAGGTCCGGCAGGTCCTCCCAGCGCTGATCCAGTCGCTCTGAAGGCCAAAACCGAGAGGTTCTATCCCAAGCAACTCTTGATGGATTCAGCCTTTGCTTTGCTGCTTATCGTGATTTTGGCTTTGTTGGCGCATTTTGTGCCGAAAGCTTTAGGTCCCAAAGCCAATCCCGCGGATACGCAGTTCATTCCGCGGCCAGAATGGTATTACCGTCCCATCTTTCAGTGGCTTAAGTATTGGGAGGGGCCGCTGGCCGTGATTGGCATTCTGGTTGTGCCGGGCATTCTCACCGTGCTCCTGGTCGGGCTGCCTTTTTACGACCGACGACCCGAAAGGCGCCCGGGGAAGCGGCCGATTGCGGTGGGAATCTATTCGGTGGTTCTTCTCGCTCTGATCGCGCTGGGCATTGTCAGCTATCACGTGGACCATGCTGATCCAAGCGTTGCCGCCCAACTGGCTCGCCAGGAAGAGGCAGAAAAGGAATTCATGCGCCAGCCCTTTCAGCCCGAAATGGCGGCTGGCTCGGCGAGCGCTGCGGCCGCCGCAGCTTCGGGCTCTGAGAATCCGCTTATTGCCAAAGGAAAACAGATTTTTGAATCGAATGGGTGCGTGGCGTGTCATGGGGCAGGCGGTGTAGGCACGGCGATGGCCATCAAATTGATAGGGGTCGGGCAAAAGCTTCCGCCCGATAAGCTTGCTGACCTCATCCGTCATCCGAATGCCAGGATGAAGGCAGGGGGCATGCCTGCTTTTCCTTTTTCCGATGAGGATATGAAGGCGCTGATTGCCTATCTGGACAGTCTTAAATAAGGGATTTTCCGAGTTCGGAGGCGGCGCCCAGTATTTTGGAGTAGAAATTCCTCGCTGGCGCCAAGAAGCTCGTGATCATCTGCCAGGTTGAGCGGCTGGGACTCGTCGATTACGCGGAGGGTCTTGAGCTCCAGAAGCGCCTTGTTGCGCAGCGCAAAGCTCATGCGACATCAGACACGCTTCTGTTGCTGGAACATCCCCATGTCTATACGCTGGGTCGCAATGCGCGCCGCGAAAACCTGTTGGTCACGCCGGAATTTCTGCGAAAAATTGAGGCCCAGGTCATTGAAACCGACCGCGGCGGCGACATCACGTATCACGGGCCCGGTCAGTTGGTGGGTTATCCGATTTTTGATCTCACCCAGCACCGGCGCGATGTCGCCTGGTATATGCGTTCGCTGGAAGAGGTTTTCATCCGCGTCACAGGGGATTTCGGCGTTCAGGCGGCTCGCATCGCCGGGCTTACGGGCGTGTGGGTGGGAGATGAAAAGATTCTGGCTCTGGGCGTGCACATCACGCGCTGGATCACTTCGCACGGCTTCGCTTTCAATGTGAATACGGATTTGCGTTACTTTGAGTGGATCATCCCATGCGGTCTTCGCGAAAAGGGTGTGACCTCATTAAAGAAACTCTTGGGCAGATCCATCGGGATGGAGGAAGTGATCGATCGGGTTACGGAGCGATTCGGAGAAGTCTTTGGAATGGAGATGCGAATGGGGAGCGCTCCTGTGCCGGCGCACGATGAGCGGGCGATAAGCTCTGAAGAGGTTGATTTGTAAGCGGCCTTTTGCGCTTTGGGCCGCGGCAGGTAATCTCACTGCCCTTGCCATGGGATATCGCCGAGGGGCCGCCAATCCTCGTGCTGGATGGCGGCCTTTGACGCCAGACGCTCCGATGCTTAACAGGTCGCCGATCTACCGTGGGAAAAACGACTTCAAGACATAAATCGCATGCTCCTGATGTCACGACGCTTCGGCGCATGCTTTATTATTTGAAGCTCACCCGCGAATCTGAATTCCGCATTGAAAAGGCGCTGTATCGGCAGGGGAAAATTGTCGGAGGCGTTTATGTGGGGCGCGGGCAGGAAGCGATCGGCGTAGGCTCGGCGATTCAGCTGAGTGAGGGCGATGTCGTCTTGCCCAGTCATCGAGATTTTTCTTCGTTCCTGATTCGCGGCATCCCTTTGAAGGATATCTTTTGCAACTGGATGGCGCGCGCCAATGGCCCTACGCGCGGCCGCGAAAATACCTTGCATATTGGGAATCTCGAGCGCGGTCTTATTCCGATTATTTCTCCCCTGGGCGATACCTGCCCTGTGGCGTGCGGCGTCGCCCTCGCCATGAAACAGCAAAAGAAAAAGAATGTTGCGCTGGTGCATTTCGGCGAAGGCACGAGCAGCCGGGGGGATGTGCACGAGGCGATGAATCTGGCGGCGGTGATGAAGTTGGCGGTCATTTTCATCTGTAATAACAATGCATATGCCTATTCCACGAGCACGGAAAAGCAATATGCTATTGAAGACTTGGCGGTGCGGGGAGCGGCCTATGGCATGCCGGGGGTCAAAGTGGATGGCAACGATGTTCTGGCTGTTTATCAGACCGTGGCAAAGGCTATCGCCCGTTCAAGGAAGGGTGACGGGCCAAGCTTTATTGAGTGCAAGACCTTTCGCATGACGGGGCATTCCGCTCACGATGCAGCGGAATACGTCCCTGAAAAGCTCATAAAACGGTGGGAAGCAAGAGATCCCATATTGCGGCTTGAAAAGTATCTGCTTGCGCGGCAAATCATAAGTCGTAAAGACATCCGGGAGTTGGATGAGACGATCAAAAAAGAAGTGGATGAAGCCGTTGCTTTTGCGGAGGCTTCGCCGTTTCCGAAAGGGCCCGAGGCTTTGGAAGGGGTCTATTGTGGCCCGGATTGTTGGTGGGAGCGGCCCGGGAAGGAAAGCTGACCCCCAGGCGTGATTTTCCGATTGAGTGCATCCAAGCATCACGGCTATCGGTCGTCAAACCAAGAGACTGTCAATGCCCGTTTTGACTTATGTTGAGGCGATTCGCCAGGGAATTTGGGAGGAGATGGAACGAGATCCTTCTGTGTTTGTCATCGGAGAAGATGTCGCCGAATACGGAGGCGCTTTCAAGGTTACAGATGGAATGCTGGAAAGGTTCGGTCGAGACCGTGTGATTGATACCCCTATTTCCGAGTCTGCCATTGTGGGGGCGGCTACCGGGGCGGCTTTGATGGGCATGCGGCCCGTGGTCGAAATGCAGTTCATGGATTTCATCGCCTGCGGCTTCGACCAGATTGTGAACATGGCGGCAAAGATTCACTATCGCTGGGGCGCGAAGGTGCCTATGGTGATTCGAGGCCCTTCCGGCGCGGGTGTCCACGGAGGGCCTTATCATTCGCAGTCGAATGAGATGTGGTTTGTTCATACACCCGGCCTGAAAGTGGTGATTCCTTCCACAGCCTACGACGCGAAGGGTCTCATCAAAGCTTCCATCCGCGACGAAAACCCGGTGATTTTTTACGAACACAAGTTCCTTTACCGCCGGATTAAAGATGAGGTTCCGGATGAAGACTACCTGGTGCCGTTGGGCCGGGCAGCGGTTCGGCGAGAAGGTGCCGATATCGCTGTGATCACTTACGGCGCCATGGTGTGGACGGCCCTCGAAGCCGCCGCCGAGTTGGAAAAGGAGGGCGTGTCGCTCGAGGTTGTTGACCTGCGGTCTTTACTGCCCTACGATGAGGCAGCGGTGCTTGCAAGCGTCCGAAAGTGCGGTAAAGTGATTCTGCTGCATGAGGATACGCGGACGGGCGGCATGGCGGGAGAGTTGGCGGCCTTGATTGGCGAGCGCGCCTTTGACGATCTGGATGGTCCGATCATTCGCGTGACAGCGCCGGATACTCCCGTGCCTTTTGCGCCGCCGCTCGAGGAATACTTTTTGCCCAATGCGCAGAAACTGATGGCTGCGGCCAGGAAGCTCGCAGCCTATTGAGGTCAATTGGCTCATTGGTTTTCGGCCATCAAAATCCACGCGGCAGCTGCTCCGCGTTCTCTGTAACGGTTGACAAGGGGGCCAAGGAGTCAATTGTTCTTAACCACCCCGAAGTTTTGTTGAGGTTGTCCTTATGCCCGTGAACGTCATCATGCCTCAGATGGGGGAAAGCGTTGCCGAGGGGACGATCACGCGATGGATAAAGAAGGTGGGCGATCGCGTGGAGCGGGATGAGCCGCTCTTCGAGATTTCCACGGATAAGGTGGATGCTGAGATTCCCTCGCCGGCTGCCGGAATTCTCACCAGGATTCTGGTCAAGGAAAACGAAACCGTTGAGGTAAATACGGTCGTTGCCGAAATTGATGGCGAAGGAGCCATGGATTCTGCGAAGTCGGTTTCCGTAAAAGAGCCTGCCCCAGATGAGACAACGTTTTCTGAGTCATTGATCAAACCCGAAACAGAAAGCGCATCGGCTGCTGCGCCGCCAAGTGGGGCAACGCGAGAGGTTCGATCCTCGCCCGTGGTGCGCCGGATGGCTCGTGAGCATCAGCTTGACCTTACACAGATTCATGGTACGGGGCTTGGCGGGCGTATCAGCAAGAAGGATGTGCTGGCATATCTCGCGGCGCAAAAAGAGAAGGGCAAGCCCCCTGCTGCGATTACCGAGCCTGCTCCCACTCCAGCAGCGCCGTCTATCGCGCCTTCGCCGGCTGTTCCTTCCAGGATGACATGGAGCGGCCCTACTCAGACTGTACCCCTGACGCTCATGCGACGGCAGATCGCCGAGCGCATGGTGATGAGCAAGCGCACTTCTCCGCATGTAGCCACCGTGTTTGAGGTGGAAATGACGCGGGTTGCCGAGCTGATGTCGCGTCATGGCGAAGATTTTGAGCGCCGAAATGGCCTGAAATTGACCTATACTCCCTTCTTCGTGCGGGCCGCAGTGGACGCGCTTAAGCAATTTCCCGTGGTGAACGCGTCGCTCGACGGCGACAACATCGTTTACAAGCGCGATATCAACATGGGAATCGCGGTGGCGCTTGAAACCGGGCTGATTGTTCCTGTGATCAAGCGCGCGGATGAGAAGAGTTTTCTGGGAATTGCGCGCGCGGTGCGCGATCTCGCCGGGCGTGCGCGGGCCAAGCGTCTGAACGTGGAGGAAGTGCAGGAAGGTACATTTACCATCAGCAATCACGGAGTTTTCGGCAGCCTGATCGGTACGCCGATCATCCATCAGCCGCAGGTTGCCATTCTCGGCGTTGGAGCTATTGAAAAGCGTCCTGTTGTGCGCAACGATGCTATTGCCATCCGCACGATGGTTTATCTCACGCTCTCGTTCGATCATCGGGTGCTGGATGGCGCCGTAGCGGATCAATTCATGTCCAGAATCAAGGCCAAGCTTGAGAACTGGGATGAATCAATTCTGTAGCATCGATGAGCCATCGCGGCTGATCTTTCTGTAAACTGCGCGCTCCCTCAATGTCGGTTCGGCATGGGAGTTGGCTCTGATCTCTTCAAGTGGAGGCGTTGTCTCATGCGGAGTTCCACTGAACGCAATGAAAATCAAGGCCCAATGCCAAAGGAGCCGAGCGCATGGGCGTCTGAACTGACGCCTCCCCAGGACGGTGGAAAGCTCATTGTCCTCACCGCGCCGCTGACCGAGACGATTGATCACGCCGGTTATTTTATTCAGATGGCCTTGGCTTCGATGCCGACCTGGATGGAGTTTGTCCTAAACAATAAATATCCGCACTGGCGAAACGTGGAATACAATCCCGACGGCTCGGCGCGTTACATGCCGGCCGGGACCCGACTGGTGCAAAGATCGCTTGAAAGAGTATTTCCCCGCGAGGAGATCGTTGCCTGCTACCCGGACGATCTCGATAAGTTTATCGGACCTCGCACTCGAGTGGTCGGCGTTTCAACTCATAATCCGCTGGGCGTGACTTTCGCGGCTGGGGTTTACGCTTCGATTTTTGGTTCTTCCCGTGAGCCCATCAACTCGCATTACGCGAAACTTCTCTTTGCCAAAATCAAGGCCAGTCCCTATCGCCCAAATTTCAAGGTGATTGTCGGCGGCTCGGGAGGCTGGCAGATTTCACAAACCAACAGCTTTGAGGAGCTGGGCGTCGATTCGGTCGTCGAGGGGCGCAGCGAGTCCGAAGAGGTGATGGAGCTTTTCCGTAAAGCAATCCGCGGCGAAGATTTGCCGCAAGAAGTGAATGCGGCGCATCCGAAAAGCCGTGATGCGATCCTCTTTCCGGACGCTCGCACCACGTTCGGCGTCGTGGAAATGACCACGGGTTGCGGCCGTCGCTGCCAGTTCTGCCTGCCCGACTTGAATCCCCAAATTGATCTGCCGAAGGAAAACATACTCAAGGCGGTGCGCGCCAACGTGCGCGATGGAAACCACCAGATTTCGCTCGCCACAGAAGATATGTTTATCTGGGGGCAAGTGCGCACCGAGACGCCATTTTTCTTTCCCAATCGCGAGGCTTTGCTGGACCTTTATTCTGAAATTGTGAATACACCCGGAGTGGAGCGCCACGTGCTGAGCCATTGCACCATGGCGCCTTTTGTCGTCGATCCGCAACTGATCAGAAAGCTGTCTGAACTTCTGCTGCCCAAGAGCCCGATTCACCTGCCCCGGCTGAGCACGCATCCGCAGAAGAAGATTCTCGCGCCGCTGATTGGCCTCGAAACCGGCTCGGTGCGTATCGCCAAAAAGATCATGCCCAGCAAAGCGATTCCGTTTTCGATTGAAGACTGGCCGAGCGTTGTGCTCGAAGGTCTGCGGATCGCCAATGAAAACAACTGGTTCCCCGTCATGACGCTCATTGTGGGCAGCCCTGAGGAAACCGATGAGGATGTGAAAGCCACGCTTGATCTGGTCTATGAGATGGAACGCCGCGGGCTTTTCGCCTTTCTGGTGCCTTCCATCTTTACCCCGCTGCATGATACTCGCATGGAGCGGCAGAAGGGCGTTGCGGAAACGCAAAAGCTCACGCCGCTGCAATGGCAATTGATTTTGAAGTGCTGGAAGCTGAGTCTTCGCCCCGGACTCTATAGCTGGTGGGGACCGACGGCGTGGCGTGTCGGGTCGATTGCCATGTGGCTTTTTAAATTGCGCCGCACGAACGGTCCGAACTTCACCTGGCCGATCTGGATGTTTTCTGGCGTGGTTCCTGAAGAACTGCTCGCGCGCTTCGGAAAGATTTATATCGGCAAGCCCCTCAAGACAAAGAGTCGGAAGGAATTGATTGCCAGCCTCAGGCCGAACTACTGGCAATATTTGCGCGCCGATAATGGCGACCTGCCGGAAGGTTATACCCCGCCGCCTGTCGCCGGGCGAAAAGCGGAAGCGCTCCAGGCGGCATCGTAACAGACACGCGTCAGGTGTGAGGGAACAGGTGTCAGAGAAGCTTTCCTGCGGCGCCGCCATGCTGCACAAAAATCAGGAAACGTTATCGGGATGCCTGGCCGTCGCCCTTACCGTGTGGGTTCCATCTGAAGCGCATTGTTGACGCGGTTAAAATAGTTGAAGATTCCGGCCACGGCGGCGATTTCAATAATCTCCCCTTCGTTAAAAAAAGAGCGAAGTTCCCGGAACAGATCATCGCTGACCCGGTTTGAATCCCGCGTCAACTTCTCCGCAAACTCCAACGCTTTCCGCTCTCGCGGGGCGAAGGTTGCCAGATCGCCTCGCTCCAGCGCTGCCAGTTCCTCTTCTGTAGTTCCGAACCGCCTTGCCAAGGCGGTGTGAGAATTGAGTCAGTAATCGCAGTGATTGATGTGGGAAACACGCACCGCAACCATTTCTTTGAGCTTTTTCTCGACCGTGCCCGTGTTCATGACGGCGCGGAAATGATCCGTCATGGTTTTCATGATTTCCGGGCGGTGTGCCATCGTGCGGAACATATTCGGGATGTTTCCGCGCTCCTTCAGGAAATGGTTGAAGACTTCCTGTGACCGGGCGTCCACCTCATCGGGCGAAAGTTTGGATAAGCGAGGCATCGGATGAATAGGAAAGCTACGAGTTTTCCTGGTAGCCGGCAAGGAATTGCTTCAAAGCGGTCTGGTTAATCTTCAACTTGCCGGATCGCAGCAATTCCTGCTTGAGATTGTCGCGGTAGATTTCAAACGCCAGGTCCCGCTTCTGTTGGAGCAGTTGGTCCGTAAGATTGTCTTTCTGCGCAGCAAAATCGGACTCCGTAGCGGGCGTGTGCGAGACCACCTGGAAAACGACATAGGTTGAACCTACCGAGATCGGGTCGCTGGTTTGCCCGGGCTGGAGAGTGAAAGCCGAGGCCAGCGCCGAGCCTGGAATCATATCCTGCAGTTGATCCTGTTCGGTGAATTCCTGGCTCTGTTTCACCTTATAGCCATCAGCCTGCGCGATCTTGGAAAAGTTGCCATTCTTAATTTGCGCCGCGAACTGCCTAGCCTTTTCCGCCGCAAGAATCTTCGATTGATCCGTACGATAGTCCTGTTCCACGCGCTGCTTTACTTCATCCAGGTTCGGAAGGTGCTCGGGAACGATTTGCGTCACCTGGATGATGGCAACGCCCTTGGGAACCGTAATCGGCTCGCCGATGCCATCGAGAGGCAATTGGAATGCGAGATTTTCAAAGCTCTCATTATTGCCCAGATCGGGGACCGCTTGATTATAGGCAAATAAGGGCGTTTCCCCCGTCTGTAATCCATTCTGCTGAGCGATGGCGTCAAAATGATCGGGATGATCTTTGAGGGCCTGCTCGATCTGATTGGCCAGGTTCTGCTGGGCCTGCTCAAGAGCTTGTTTTTCCAGAGTCTGCTGGATGGAGTCCTTGACTTCGGCAAACGACTTGAGGTGCGCGACCTGGCGATCCTCAACTTTAATGATGTGAAATCCGTAAGGCGTTTTGATTAGGTTGCTGATCTCGCCCGGCTTCATGGAAAAGGCGGCATCTTCAAAGGCTTTTACGGTTTGCCCTCGCTCAATCCAGCCAATCTCGCCGCCATTTGCCGCGCTGCCGGTATCCTGGGAGTACTTCTTGGCCATGTCTGCGAAATTGGCTCCGCCCTTGATCTGGTTCAAAACCTTCTCTGCGGTCTCGCGCGTCTGGGCTTCCTGCTGAGGTGTTTCGCCGGTGGTCTTGAAGAGGATGTGCGCCACTTTAACGCGGTCGGGTACCCGGTATTCGGAGAGGTGCTGGTTGTAGTACTGTTCGAGGTCCGCGTCGGTGATCTTCACTTGCGCGCGAACCTTATCGGGCGGAATCAAGACGTACTTCACCTTGCGCTGCTCGGGCATCTTATAGCGCAGCCGATTCTGGAGAAAGTAGGTCTCAAGCGCTTGTGGCGTCACTTTGACGGCGTTGACAAACTGATTCGGCTCAAAGACGACGTAATTGATCTTGGCCTTTTCGTTACGGCGCAGGTATGCCTCATGCACCTCCTCGGGAGTCACTTGGACATCGTCGGTCACCGTCTCGCGCAGTTTGCGGATCAGAATGGTGTTGCGCATCTGAGCTTCAAATTGCGGCACCGCCATGCCGGTTTCCTGCTGGATCAGGTTTTCGTATTCCGCCATGCCGATGAACTGGCCATTCTGGTAAAGATAGGGAATCTGGCGCAGCGAGGCGACCAGTTCTGAATCCGAAACAGTCAGGCCCATCTTATGCGCCTGGGTAATGAGCGCGTCTTGCAGAATCATCTGATCGAGCGCCGACTGGGCAAGGCGGCTGATCGTCTTGGGATCGTTTCCCACTGTCCGCAACTGATTGTTGATAGCCCGCTGGATATCCTGAATGGTGATATTTTTTCCGTTGAGGGAGGCTAAAACATTGGCCTGAGTAGTGGTATCGCCGCCGGGGATTGGCGCCAGCGTCAGGACCATGCCGATCGACACAATCCCCAGAAAAAAAATCAACAGATACTTCATCAGGGTTTTGCGGCTACCACCGCGAAATAATCGGTACATAAAATCTCCGCCAGAGCTTAACGCCTATTCTGAATTATAGGGCTAAGAGAGGCAGGAGGCAAACCAGCTTGTCCTCCAGCTTCACCCTTGCCTTTCCCAGGAAACGAGTTCGCCCAAGCCTCAGATCCTCTCATCCTAGCGCTCAGTCCTCATTGGTCATTCGCTCTGAAAATTCTGACCCCGTCACTTCCGCGAAGGCGGAGGTCCACTATGGGATCCCTGCTTTCGCGGAATGATAGTAACGGCTTTTCCTCCTTCGGGGTGTCATAAAAGACATAGCAGACTGAGTGGCCCTTCGGCTGTCATTCTGACGCCGAGCGCAGCGAGGCGGAAGAATCCCTGCATTTAAAGAATCAAGAAAAATGCGGAGATTCTTCCTTCGTTTCACTCAGGACCGCCTTCGGCTCCTCAGAATGACAGGCCGCAGGAGTGGCTTGTCGTGATAGCAGTTGCACGAGCCAACGCGGATGTGCATTACACTGCTCTAAGCCGCTCAATGTAGTCCAATTATCCTTCACAAATGACGAACAATTTCCCGATTTTTCAGCTAAATCCATTCTTTTCTGTAGGATTGTGTGCAACGAACAAATTAAATTCATAAGCCTTTTATTATCTTTAAGATACATTGTGCCTTGGAAATTGTTCGTAAAG
>CADDZJ010000001.1 GCA_902812415.1 Acidobacteriota bacterium | reverse complement strand
GCGCAGGATTTTTGGCTACACTGTGTTTGCAAAAGGCTGTCCTCCTTCGTTGGCCGAAGTTTTTCTCGCAAAAACACTTATGCCATGAAGCGACAGCCTTTTTCAATTTTCCCGTGAGAAATGCGGGCTAACCCTTTGCAGTCTTATGGCTTGCCTGAATCGAATGACAAAAAATGAGGAAAGCCCTGAAAGTCTATCGAAAAAAGTGTCTTCTCAGGAATCGCCGGGTGGCGTTCCAAAGGTTAGTTCTATCTGGCGAACTGTGGCATGGGATGGTGTCGCAACTTTGGCAAGCTCCGGATATTCGTGAATGAGCGAATCGGGAGCGTGAACAGTGCTTCCGCTCACAAGCGCAACCAACTGCAGGGCATTGGCAACAGCCTTCCCCCGGGCATGGTTATTTGTGATGACAAAGGTTATCCTACTGCCGCTTGCCACGTGCTTGATTCTTTTTAGCCACGGATCAAGTTCTTCGAGGCTGTAGAGGTAGTTATAGCGCTCGCCTGGGTCATCCTTGGCTGAAAACCATTCCTTGTAGTTCTTACCATGCAGGCGGATATAGCCGATCATAGACGTGATGTGCTCGGTCGGTCTGATCGAGCGACTAAGGAAGGGCTGGTCGATATTGCAAAATCCCACGTCCAGTTCACTGAGCATTTCCAGAACTTGTGGTGTGTTCCATGAACTATGCCGAACTTCGAGGACTAGAGGGTATTCGCGGAACTGCCTGCAGCGTTCTGCAAGATACCGGCGGTTTTCCGGATCGTTTTTGAATGACCAAGGAAACTGAAGGAGAATTGCTCTAAGCCGGTTTTTTTCTGCGAGCGGATTGATCCCATGTTTGAATAGTCTCTCATCTTCCAGTGTCGCATTCCGGTCGTGAGTAAATCGCCGCCAGAGTTTCGCAGTGAACAGAAAGTTCTTATTGCCTTCGATCTGGCGAATCCATTCCTTGACCAGTTCGGCGCGAGGCGGATTATAAAAGCTCGTATTGATTTCCAGGGTGTTGAAGAATTGCGTCAAGTATTCCAACTCATGGAAGTTTCGGGGCCTGTGTTGGGGATAGACAATCCCGCGCCAGTCGGGATAGTACCACCCTGCCGTGCCGATGCGAATCATCCAAGTTTTTGCCATAGCATGAGTTTATCGGAAGAGCGGCGGAATAACACCGGTGGGGTCTGCCGATTTCTTAACCCCAGGGCGAGACCTGGAAGTGGCTTCGCACATGACGAGGGGTGCAAAGTGTACGAAAGGCTGAAAGGCTTTTTCTAAAGCCTTGCAGTACGCTTGTATATCGTAACCTCTCCAGTTTTCCCATAATGTCCAGGCGCGGACGCGATCATCGGGCAGGGCGGAATCCACGTGGGTGAGGATGAATTCAATCGCTTCACCTGGACGTAGCTTGACGCCTGCTCGCTCTAATTGCCGGGCAGCAATGGCCGTGAAACTGTTTTTCCGATACTCGCGGGGCGTGCGTGAGAGGCGTTTGCTGACCATGAGTTCTTCAGGCAGTACGCTTCCATCGGTTAGGCGTTTGAGATAACGCTGATAGACTTCGCGCGCATCGCTCAGCTTGATGCAATAGGTCTCAAAGTCAACGGCCTCAGCGAGAATCGAGAGCACCTCGCGCTGCATTCTGGCAATGAGTGGGGGTGTGTCATGACGACGGCATTCGAGACCCCGAATTTTCAACTCGCCATTTCCAGAAACAGCAGCGAATCGGTTTGGAACCGGGATCTCGGCGCTTTGCTTGGAAGGCAGGAAGACAACATAACGGTAGACAGCTTCCAGCGCCAGTGGCAGGCCAACGCTCGCTTCGATGTGGCGGGCAAGTTGTTCATAGTCTTCATGTGTGGCATTGGCCCGCTGGACGTAGAGTGAATCCACCAGCGCGTGAAGCACCTGAAAGCCCTGCTCCTCGGCGATCTCCTTCGCCTGAAGCAATTTTTCACGCGCCAAGGCGTTGATTGCTTCATGGGCTTCAATGCGCCCAAACCTCGCGTTTCTATAGCCGGTGTAGCCGAAACAACATACCAGCAGCCACTTTAAGGAATTGCTCCGCAGTTTGAAGAGCGTGGCCTGAGAGGGATTCTCAGCGGCCTGCTCCTTGTATTGCTGTCTCTTCCGAATGAGCTTCTCGACGACCCGGCTGGTCATTCCACGTCGGCGCTGACACACGCGGTAGCCGATTTCAGGCACTCGCGGGCTGTTCGGGCAGCACGCGCAATTCACCGTCTCGGGCGAGACATTGAACCTTGACATGATACTCGGATATTCGCTGATGAAATCCAACTCAGCGACATTTTCAAAGAAACCCGGCCGTGGAGCAAAGACCAATCCGCCCCGATCAGCCACGAGAAGCTCTGAAAGGGGTTTCGGGTTTTCCGGCTCGGCCTTCTGCTCCGGGATCAAGGTTTCGTCCTTATAGGCCATCTCCATCTGCATGTAAGAAATGCCGGTGCCCGTGGTCGTCCGCGCCGCATATTGAATGGGAAGCTTCGTCACTCGCGCCAACTCCCACAGGCCCGCAAGTTCGCAGTTGCCGGCGATGAAGGAATTCTCCGTATCAATATGAAGTCTGCCGAGCAACGTGGTGGCGCTCTGCTTGAACAGAATTCGGCCATAGCTCACGTAGCTTCGCGCCGCGCTTCGCTGGACAGAACCTGGCTCGCGGTTCAGAGAAAGACGAACCTTCCGCCAGGCCGCCTGCCGGAGTAACTTCGGAAATAGCACCGCGTCTCCCCACTCACTGACAATGACATCGGGATCGTGCGTGCGAAGGAGGCGCGCGAAGCCTGCTACAGCGGGCTCGTCCGAATCGTCCAAAGTCAGCCACTTATCGTCGACGGCAATTTCGAGCGCTCCATAACGTCCATGTTTCGGATTCACTCGACCGAAACCTTCAAGCCGAATCTGCATGATGCGGAGCGGCGGGAGATCGTAGCGGCTGGACCATTCATCATCCTCACAGGCGAGCGAGCGGATTTCACCCGAGTCGCTGGCCTCTGCTGAGAGGCGAGCCAGTGGAAAGACTCCCTTGTCCCAGCAATAGACGACGGCGAGCATTAAATCAGAGTTGTAGAGCCGAAGGCTACCATCAAACCGGCGCACAAAATGGGCAAGTGTGGAAAACAGCGGCAGGTGATGGGTTGCGACTTCCAGTACGCGCAACGCATGCCTGTCCCAAATGTTAAGCCTCTCGGCAAGCGCGCAGTGGGCAGGAAAACGTGCGGTAATCGCTTGGGCAAGGCGCGAAAGTTGGGCCTGCGGACCATGAACGTAGAAGCGGGCGCGAAATGACCGGTCAATTAGACGGCGGCGCTTCCCGTTCGCTTCGACCAGCCACAATGTCATCCCTTCGCGACTCGGATAAAGGTCGAGAATCCATCCAAAGAGCTTCAAGCTTAATCCCCAGGCGCGCCTCAATCGCGCGCAAACGAATTTCGTGATCGAGTTCTACGGACACGTTGATCGCGTCCATCGCGTCCACTGGAAACTGATAGGTGCAAGCCTGTGCGTACAAGCGCACCCTCCTGAACATGGATTCCAAGTAGGCGCGTTCATCCCGCCGAAGTGCGCGGCCAAACGTGCGCCGCCAGTTTTGTAACTCCTGTTCGATAAGATCGCGAAAGGTCGCGATAGTACGGCCCATAAATCACCTCATGGATGGCCTCACCGGTATGGCTCCCTTTGGCGTCCGCTGGCTCTGCGCTCGTAGCTCGTAGGGTTGAGGCCGCTGCACGAGCGCAAGCTTGCCTTCCGCATCAATTTCAAATCTCCAAAGCTCGCTTGCTACGGCGCGGGTCTGGGGCAGGAAGTTTCTGCGGGCAGCTGGTGGAACAAACCGTTCGGAAGATGTGAAAGCAGCCACACTCAGTGGTGGCTCACCCTTCCTACTCAACCGGCGCAGATGAAAGAGAGCTTGCTGAAAGGCGACGCACGCATCCGGGTTTCGCACATCTTCATCAAAATAGAGTTCTGGGAACGCAGTGACAATCAAAACGTTGACAGGGAATGCCACAATAAATCGCGAAACACGCGCGATAAGTTCTGTAAGTTGAAAGCAGGTAAAGGCGCGAGCGATCCGGATGTGGCGGCTAACTTCTCCAAAGCGTATGCCGCGCCGACCGGTTAGCTTGGCCACCAAGCGGGGATCGGCGCAGTTAGCTCCATCGAGGAACAGGATGCTTTTACCGTCCTGAATAATGCTCGGTATAAAGTAGTGACTTAGACGTGTCACATCGGAATTACCCTCGAAAAGTGCCAGGCCCTCTATCGGCAGTTGCCAGGGTTGGGTCGCGACGGCGGAAGCTATTCTCGATCTTTCCATGAAAATGTCTCCTTCCCCCCAGAGTCAAGATAATAAGCGAACAAAAAACGAAAGTAAAGTCCAAAGGAAATCCTGAGACTCGTAATATCTTCTATCGAAGATTAAAAGCTCTGCAGGTTTCAGCCACGCTGAGGCATCACAAATCAGGACGTACATGGGGATCGCCACGATGATGGCTTTCATTGATACCAATTATAAAAATTGCTGATTTGACGAATACGAGTGTCGCGGTATGCTAAATGGCGGAGTGTCAAAGGATGAAAAACACTGCGGGATGTTTCCATGGGTATAGTTTGTGCTACAGGCTAGTTTTGGGAATTTCGAAAATTCCTGTTGACGTCGTATTTTTTATCGCATAGAATACCTACCGACTGGTCGGTAACAATCATTCGACGAGGTTTATATGGAAAATCCGGTCACAGGGTCGGAAATCTTACTGGAAAGTCTCAGACGCGAGAAAGTGGAAGTGGTTTTTGGACTACCCGGCGGGGCGGTACTACCCCTTTACGATGCGCTCTATAGCGCGGGCATTCGCCACCTGCTGGTGCGACATGAACAAGCGGCGGGGTTTGCGGCCGATGGTTATGCCCGCGTCACCGGCAAGCCAGGTGTCTGTCTGGTGACCTCAGGGCCGGGCGCCACGAACCTGATGACGGCCCTAACCTCTTCCCTCATGGATTCGATCCCGGTGGTGGCCTTGACGGGGCAGGTGCCTGCCTCGCTGATTGGTAAAGATGGCTTCCAGGAAGCGGATACCATCGGCATCAGCCTTCCGGCCACGAAGCAGTCTTTCCAGGCGCGGGCGGCGGCGGAGATTCCGGCGATCATCCATCGCGCCTTCCAGGCTGCCATTTCCGGGAGGCCAGGGCCGGTGTTGGTGGACCTTCCTAAAAGCGTGCTGATGGAAAAAACCACGCCACGTTATCCGGCAGAACATGATGACTCGCGGCATCCGTTGCGCCATCAAGAGTGGCGCGATGAGGATATCGACCGTGCTGCAGAAATGATTCTGAAAAGCCGGCAGGCGCTGCTTTACGTGGGCGGAGGCGTGATTCATGCCGAAGCCTGGCGTGAGTTGCGCGAATTAGCGGAGCTGACGGAAATTCCCGTAACCACAACGCTGATGGGCTTGGGCGCATTTCCCTCCAGTCATCCGCTTTCTCTCGGAATGCTCGGAATGCATGGCTCCTATGCCACCAACAGGGCGGTTTGCGAAAGTGATCTATTAATTGCCGTAGGAGCGCGCTTCGACGATCGGGTAACCGGACGTTTGAACGGCTTTGCCACCAAGGCGAAAAAGATTCATATTGACGTGGACCCTTCGGAGATCAATAAAAACGTTCCCGCGGATCTGGCCCTGGTGGGAGATGCTCGCGAAACGCTGAGCGCCCTGGTGGCTGCGCTGCGCAAGCGCATCAGCGGCTATTCTGAAAATACCCAACGGCAGGCATGGCTGGCGTCGATTGAGGAATGGCGCAACGAACACCCGCTGAACTACGATAAGTCTGCGCCCAACGTCAAGCCGGAATACGTGATTGAGATGCTCTCCCGATACGCTGATGAGGATGCTATCGTCGCCGTGGACGTGGGCCAGCACCAGATGTGGGCGGCGCAATTTTATGACTTCTACCAGCCGCGCACTTGGCTTTCATCAAGCGGGTTGGGCGCTATGGGTTATGGCTTTCCGGCCGCCATGGGCGCGCAGTTGGCTTTTCCGGATCGGCAGGTCATTGCCATTGTCGGCGATGGCGGCTTCCAGATGACTTTGAACGACCTGGCGACGATTGCGCAATATCGCGTTCCGGTTAAAATTGCGATTCTTAACAACCGCGCCCTGGGAATGGTCCGGCAGTGGCAGGAAATCTTTTTTGAAAAGCGTTACTGCGACATTGACCTGAATTTCGCTCCGGATTTTGCCAAGTTGGCGGAGTCTTATGGCATTCGGGGTGTGCGCGTGGAGCATCGTGACGGGGTTAAAGATGCGGTCCGCGACATGCTGAGTGATCGCGAGCCTTGCCTGGTGGATTTCTGGGTTGACCCAGCCGAAAACGTTTATCCGATCGTTCCGCCCGGAGCATCGCTTGCCGAGATGATTGTTGAACCGCCGCGCGTGGTCCTGGAAGAGGAAGAAGTCCTGGATGACCTGTGGGCAGTGTAGAAGGCATGCGAAAGCTTTGACCGCCCGCGCGCTTCAGAGGCTGAGGAGAACCAAGTATGAAATGGCTGTTTACCATCGAAACGGAAAATGATCTCATTGTCGTTTGCCGGCTCATGAACATTTTTCGTCGCAAGGGAATTCGATTGCTTACCTTGGCGATGGCTTCGGCGCCGGAAGGCTACAAGCTGATTGTCGTCGCTGAAGCTCCGGAAGCGGATATTGAACATCACTATAATTTTCTGCGCCGGACCGAAGGCGTCCAGCACGTGGCCTATTATCGGCATGAGCCTTCGCATTCAACTTCGTTCGTTTTCATCGATGGAGAGCCTGGCTCGCTGGATGCTGAGCGATGGCAGGAGCTTTTCCCGGGCGCCAAACTGATTTTTGCCAGCCACGGTAAAGCGCTTTTTGAAACCCCCTCTCATCCTGGGCCTCGCGTGGCGAGTTCGGAAACAGATCAGTACAAGTTTCTGCGTTTCGCTCGAGTGAGAACCACTCGAAGCTCAGAAGCAAACCCGGCAGGCGCGGCGCTGCAATAACAGAATTCAACTTCATGAAAGCGCAAGAGATGGTATCCTGACAGATACTGCAAATCGCACTTGCGTCCGCAGGGAACGGTGCTTAGGGGAGCGCCGAAAGCGGCGGGGTTGTCGCCATCGAACGTCACAAATAAACCGATCCGCATCTTGCAAGGTCAAGAGCAAATCTACAGGAGGAATTCATGGCCAAGGTTTACTATGAATCGGATGCAGACCCGAAACATCTGGCTGGGAAAACCATCGCGGTGATTGGCTACGGCAGCCAGGGACACGCCCACGCCCTCAATCTGCGCGATACCGGTCATCAGGTGATCATCGGCCTGCCGGCGTCGAGCGCGTCACGCGAGAAAGCGAGGGCGCAGAAGCTGGAGGTTGTTGAACCCTCGGAAGCGGCAAAACGGGGTGACGTCATTGTGATTCTGATTCCAGACCACGTCCAGCCCAAGGTCTATCAGGAATCGCTTGCGCCGCATCTTGGCAAGGGTAAGACCTTACTCTTTGCGCATGGTTTCAACATTCACTTCAGGGGTATTGTGCCCTCGCCGGAAGTGGATGTGGTGATGATTGCTCCGAAATCTCCGGGCCATCGCATGAGGGAGCTTTTCAAGGAGGGCGTCGGGGTGCCTGCCCTGTTGGCTGTTGAGCAGGACGCTTCAGGAAATGCGGAGAAAACCGCCCTGGCTTACGCGAAGGGCATTGGATGTCTGAAGGCGGGAGTCATTCGCACGACTTTCAAGGAGGAGACGGAGACAGACCTCTTTGGCGAGCAGACGGTGTTGTGCGGCGGCGTTTCGGCGCTGATTACTTCAGCCTTTGAGACGCTGGTGGACGCGGGCTACCAGCCGGAGATTGCCTATTTTGAGTGCCTGCATGAGTTGAAACTGATTGTGGACCTCATCTACGAAGGCGGCATCAAATATATGCGCTATTCCGTGAGCGATACGGCGGAATATGGCGATTATACGCGCGGTCCGGTGGTGATCGATCAACACGTGCGCGATACGATGAAAAAAGTACTGGCGGAAGTTCAGAACGGGACTTTTGCCCGGGAATGGATGAAGGAGAACGAAACCGGCCGCAAGCGGTTTCTGGAGATGCGCGCCCAGGCGCAGGATCACCTGATCGAGAAAGTGGGCGCCGAACTGCGCAAGATGATGGCCTGGAATCGTCCGGCGGAAGAAGCCACGGCGGCGCAGGCTCAGGCGCGCCGCTAGTTGAAGAGCGGAAACTAAAACTCATCGTTTAATTCAACTTTATGAAAACCAGGATAGATTCCTCCAAAGGGCTCGATCTTGCAAAAGACGGGCACGCTTCGGTAAAACGCCTGGCGGTGATTGGGGCAGGGAAGTTGGGAGAGGGTCTGCTTTCCGGCGTTCTCGGCTCGCAGTTGGTTCCCGTCAGCCGCGTGGTTGCGACCGTGGCCCACCAGCCGCGCGCTGATTATATCGCGGAGAAGTATGGCATCAAGGCGGGCACCAATAATCGCGAGGCGGTTTTGGGCGCCGATCTGGTATTGATTTGCCTGAAGCCACAGCAGGTGAAGGGATTTCTTCAGGAAGTCAGGAAAGATCTTCGCAAGGACGCGCTGCTGATTTCTGCCGCGGCTTCGGTCACCAATGAATTCATCGAACGGGAACTGCCTTTCCCGGTGCGGGTCGTGCGGGCCATGCCGAACACCCCCTGCCTTATCCGTCATGGAATGATTGCCCTGGCGCGCGGCAGGCACGCGACGGATGCAGACCTCAAGATGGCCAATCGGGTCTTTAGTTCGATGGGGCGGACCGTCACCGTAGACGAGAAGCATATGGATGCCATCACGGGGCTTTCCGCTTCAGGTCCGGCTTATGTTTATACCATTATCGAGTCGCTGGCTGAGGCGGGCGTGAAGCTTGGCTTACCGCGCGAGCTTTCCACGGAACTTTCGGCGCAGACCCTGCTCGGCGCATCGGCCCTGGTGCTGCAAAGTGGCGAGCATCCTGCGAAGTTAAAGGATATGGTAACCACGCCGGCAGGTTGCACCATCGACGGTCTGCTCGAACTTGAAGAAGGGGGCCTGCGCGTGACCCTCATCAAGGCCGTAGTCCGGGCCGCTGAACGAGCCAAACAGCTTGTCGATAACCAGAACAAGTAGGAAATCGAATCATTGATTCATTGAGCCAGTGAATCAATAAGTAGGCGGGCAATCTGTTTTTCTGGAGGTGATGAATGGCGCTTAAGGTTGGCGATGCCGCTCCTGATTTCAAAGTTGTGTGCTCGACGGGCGATACTCAAGGCGAATTCCAGCTTTCCGCTCACAGAGGCAAAAACGTCGTCATTCTTTTTTATCCTCTTGATTTTACGCCCGTCTGTGAAAGCGAACTGGCGGCTTTTCAGGCAGAGATTGCGAAATTCAGAGATGCCAACACGGAGGTTGTGGCGATCTCAACCGATACCGTCTTTTCACACCAGGCTTTTCAGAAGGAGCTCGGTGGAGTGAGCTTTCCTATGGCGACTGATCGCTGGCCTTACGCAAAAGTCGCGGAAGCCTATGGCGTGTTCCCTCCTGCCAGGCATACGATTCCTTTTGTGAACGACCGGGCAATCTTCGTGGTGGACAAGAATGGCAGAATCGCCTGGTCGAAGGTCTACGAGATTGGAACCACGCCTTCGCCCAACGAGGTGCTGGAAGTTCTGGACAAGCTGTCAGGTAAGTGATGGATCGTGCCGGATGATGATTATCCCCTGCATCGATTTGATGGGTCGCAAGGTTGTGCAGCTTGTCCAGGGCCAGGAAAACTCAAAAGTTCTGGAGTTGCCTGAGCCTCTCGCTGTCCTCAAACGCTTCGCCGCATTCCCTCAACTTCAGATTATCGATCTGGATGCCGCCATGGGACGCCCCGCCCAGACGGATATCATTCAGAAGCTTGCCGCCCGCAAGCCTTGCCGAGTGGGTGGTGGAATCCGCAGCGTCGAGCGGGCGCAGGAGGTAATCCGCCAGGGAGCGGTCAAGGTAATTGTGGGGAGTTCAGCTTTCACGGGGCAGGGAATCAATCACCCCTTTCTTGAAAAGCTCGCGGCGGCGATTCCGTGGCAAATGCTCATGATCGCCGTCGATTGTCTCGACGATCATGTGGCGATCCACGGCTGGAAAGAAGTGTTGCCGCTTACCTCGAGTGAGGCGCTGCCTCAGCTCGAGCGCTACTGTTCGGAGTTCCTGTGTACTTGCATTGACGTGGAGGGAAAGCATCAAGGCACGCGGCTTGAGTGGTTCCGCAAACTGCGGGAGGCCACGGCACTGCCTATCACAGCGGCGGGCGGGATTACGACAGACGAGGAAATAAAAGTTCTTGAAGAAATGGGCATGCATGCCGCGCTGGGCGTGGCCATTTATCGCCGATTCTTTCCGGAGCTGTTTGGCGCGGCTTCAACTCGTCTTCCACGACCGTAGTCTTTTACGTCTTTAATCCACATAAATGCGCGGCACGCGCTTGCCAATCGAGCAGAGCACCTCGTAAGGGATCGTCCCAAGCAGCCGCGCGAGTTCGGCAGCGGTAATCGATGCTCCGTCCGATTTGCCAATCAAAGTCACCTCATCCCCTACTGAAACGCCGGGTATATCCGTCACATCAATCAACGTCAGGTCCATGCTGATGTTGCCGACAATGCGCGCATACTGGCCGCGCACGATCATATGGCCGCGGTTGGAGAGCCCGCGACTCAACCCGTCTGCATAGCCGACTGGGACCGTGGCAATGCGGGAAGGCCGGCGAGTGAAAAACGAAGCGCCATAGCCCAGGGGCGCGCCCGCCGGGTGATCCTTCAGAAACACCACTCGTGATTTCAGGCAGAGGATTGGCTCGAAGACAGGCAAAGACAGCGGCCGGGAGTTAGGAGGAAAGAGCAGGGGCAGGCAATACCCGTAAAGGAGCGCTCCCACTCGAACCAGATTCTCAGGAATGTCCGCGCGGGCCAGCAACGCCGCGCTGTTCGAGACGTGGACCCACTCGGGATGCGCACCCAGCGACCGCAGGCGTTCGAGCGCTGATCGGAAACGCACCAATTGCTCGTCCGTCTGTGTCGCCACCAGATCTTCAGCCGAGGCGAGGTGGGTAAAAAAGCCGGAAAGCACCAGCGCATTCTGCGGGATGTCCGATCCTTGATTTAACTCGTTCAGCCGCTCAATAAATGAGCCCAGTAAATCGGGCGGCATACCGAGCCGTCCCATACCGGTATCGATTTTGAGATGAAAGCGAATCGGCTTGCCATAATGGCGCGCGCACTCCGTATAGGTATCCAGGCGAGCGGTTGAGGAGACAGTTGGCGTCAGATCGTACTCAATAAGCGCCGCCGGGTCGCTCATATAAAGCCCGCCCAGCAGCAGAATGGGTTTGCGAATGCCGGCTGCGCGCAACTCCAGCGCTTCCTCGACCGTGGCGACGCCGAACCAGTCTGCGCCGCATTCATCCAAAATCCTGGAGACGCAGACGGCTCCGTGGCCATAGGCGTCCGCCTTGACCACGACCATGACTTTGCGGGCGCCTGCCAGTTGGCGCACGCGCTCATAGTTGCGGCGCAACGCGGAGCGGGAGATTTCAACCCAGGTGGGACGGAGAAGTTTGTCGGTGTGTAAGAGCACGATGCGTATTTGTCATGGTCGGGACCTGTTGTTTCACCAGATACGCGCAGCGAAGCAGCGACTCTCGGTCACCGCTCGAATAGAATATTAAGCTCCATTTTCTGAAGCGGCGTAGTTTTCAAAGCGCGTATAAGGTCTCAGGAATACAAGTTTGAATGGTCCCGTCGGTCCATTGCGCTGCTTGCCGATATTGAGTTCCGTAACGACGCCTGGCTCATCGAAGCCTCCCTCGCTCGCGCCGCGATGAATGAAGATTACCATGTCGGCATCCTGCTCAATCGAGCCGGAATCCCGCAAGTCGGAAAGCTGCGGCTCGCGGCCTTTCCCGGCCTCCGGAGCCCGGCTGAGTTGCGAGAGAGCCACAACGGGAACGTTCAGCTCCTTGGCAATGCCTTTCAGCCCCCGGGAGATATAGCTGACTTCCTGATTGCGATTCTCGAAGCGACCGTGCCCGGTGACCAGTTGCAGATAGTCGATAATGATCAGGTCCAGCCCTTTCTCCGCCTTCAACCGCCGAGCCTTGGCTCGGATCTGCATCACGCTCAGAGCCGGAGTGTCATCGATATAGATGGGAGCTTCCGCCAGGCGGCCCAGCGCCTTGGTCATTTTGGCCCAATCTTCCTGGCTGGCAAACCCGGTGCGCAGTTTATGGCTGTCGATGCGGCCCTCCGAACAGAGCAAACGAATGAGCAGCGATTCTTTGCTCATTTCCAAGGAAAAGACAGCCACTGTTTTCTTCTGCTGGGTGGCGGCGTGGGCTGCCATGTTTAAAGCCAGGGCGGTTTTACCCAGCGAGGGGCGCGCCGCAATGATGATGAGTTCCCCGGCCTGAAGTCCCGAAGTCATGCTGTCGAGCGCTTCAAACCCCGTCTCAATTCCCGTCACGCCCTGACGGCGATCAAACAGGACGTCGAGCGTTCCGAAACTGGATTTGACGATGTCTTGCACCCGGTAGAAGCCGGATTGCACGTCCTTGTCGGCAATCTCGAAGATCTGGCTCTGAGCAAGGTCCAGGAGCGTTTCAGGGTCGTCCGCCGCCTCCAGGCAGCGGGCGATGATGTTATGAGAGGCATTGATCAGTCCGCGAAGCACAGACTTTTCTTTAACAATCCGGACGTATTCGGCGGCGCTGGCGGTCGAACCAATCGGCACGCCATCAATCAACGACGCGAGATAGGCTGTGCCGCCCGCCTTTTCAAGCAGGCCATCCTTTTCCAACTCCTCGGCAATCGTCACCAATTCGGCGGGGCGACCCTTTTCCGAAAGCTCCACCATTTTCTGGAAGGTTACCCGGTGGGATTCGGAATAAAAATCGCTGGTCTTCAAAACTTCCAGCGCGACATTCAAGGAACTGTTGTCGAGCAGAATGGAACCGAGCAGGGCGCGCTCAGCTTCCAGGTTGTGGGGAGGGGCTTTATCGGTGACCGGGCTGGCTGCCATGAATTCAACAGTGCCTCGTCCAAGTGGAAACGTCAAGCGCGTCCCAGGGGAGTGCTTAACGATTGCAAGCCGCTGCGGCGTTGCCTTTCCAAGTGGAAAGCAGGGCGCCGCCTTATGCGTTCTGAGATTCCTTCGGGGGTTCCGCCGGGGTTGTTGAAGCTTCAGCTTTTGCCGGCTGTTCGGCCTGAGCTTCAGCCTGACCCTCAGCTTCCACAGCCACTTTAATTTTAGCCGTGACTTCGCGATGGAGCCTTATGGGAACCTCGTGCTCGCCAATGGTCTTCAGAGGGTTCGATAAGTGAATCTTCCTTCGATCGATGTTGTATCCTTGCGAAGCCAACTGCTCAGCAATATCCAGCGTGGTGACAGACCCGAAAAGCGTGCCCTGTTCGCCGGCTTTGCGCGTGAAGACAAGGCGCAACCCTTCGAGAAGCCTGGCCAGCTCTTCCGCCTGGCTTTTTTCCTGCGCTTCCTGTTTCAAAAATTTCTGTCTTTGCTGCTCAACCCATTTCCGATTCTGCGGGGTGGCGGCGATGGCAAGTTTTTTGGGGAGCAGGTGATTGCGCCCGTAGCCGTCCGCCACCTTGACGATCTGCCCGCGCGCGCCCAGATTGTCTACGTTTTCAATAAGGATCACTTCCATGGTTTTTGCTCCAAAAACTTGGCTTGAGAATGCGTCGCCAGCCTGTCATTCCGAAGGACTGAAAAAGCAGTGATGAGCAGAACATCAATCCCAGGTCCTGGTTGCTTTCGCCCGTCACTCATCAGAAATTGTGAAAAAACCTCGCTGTAGCGGCGATCTGTGATCGCCGGGTTTTGGTTTTCAAAAACTTCGGCGAACATCGTTCGCCGCTACAACCGCGCGGCTCAATTAATTCACACCTTCTCACTCCTAACCTTTCACCTACAGTTTGGTTGCGAAGGGCAGCAACGCGATGTTTCGCGCTCGTTTGATCGCCACGGCCAACAGCCGCTGGTGAGGCGAACAAGTGCCGGTGAGCCGGCGCGGAAGAATCTTGCCGCGCTCGGAGATAAACTGCCCGATGAGTTTGACCTCTTTATAGTCAATCACGTCGATCTTTTCATCGCAGAACTTGCACACCTTGCGGCGTCGGAAATATTGCTTCCGACCCGCCGTTGCGGCAGAGGTTGTCGGAGCGCCAGACCTGGTTCCACGGGCCTCGGGCTTTCCGTTTCTTTTTCCATTCATAAACCCATATCTCCTTTAAACCTGGCCGGCCTCCGCAGCCTGATGCGAGGAAGCGTGGGCGGGAGCCGGTTGCTTGGGCTTTTGCCTGGACAATTTTTTCGCGCGCAATTCCGCCCTCTTGGCAGCGCGCTTTTGCTCCTCGTCAATCCGAATCGTCAGAAATTTGATGATGGCGTCAGCCACCTTCATGCGACGCTCAAGTTCGGACACCGTGTGGGGAGTTCCTTCCAGAACAAAGAGCGCGTAGAAACCCTCGCGATGACCCCGCACGCGGTAAGCCAGTTTTCGCCGGCCCCATTTTTCGGTCTTTTCCAGTTTTCCGCCCGCTGCGGCGGCGTACCCTTCCATCTGCGTAATGGCCTTGTCGATTTCGTCATCCGGCGCATCCGGCCGAAGGATAAAGAGCACTTCATATCGATGCATAAATCCTCACTCGTCGTTCAGGATGAAGCCCGCCGGTTATATTGATTCATCGCCGTTTGAACGTTTTCCCGAAAAATAACGCCCACGGCCTCGGCAGCGCGGTCCACCATTTCCGCCACAGCTTCCAGATCGGCGTTACGAAACCGGCGCAGAACGTAATCAGCCCGGTCGGAAATCGGATGATCCGGCTTGACGCCCATTCGGACGCGAACGAATCGGTCAGAACGTATGGCGCCGATGATGGATTTCAAGCCGTTATGGCCTCCGGCGCTCCCGTGGTCTCGAATGCGAATCATCCCGAAAGGGAGATCAACCTCATCCAGAAGCACGATCAGATCATCACTTTGAATCTGGTGCCGTTCTAGCAACCGTCCCACCGCAAGGCCGCTCAAATTCATGTAGGTTTGCGGTTTGGCCAGAATCACGTCCGTATGATCAATTCGAGTCCTGGCGATCAGCGCCTGTCCTTCCGGCCTCGAGATTTCCACTCCGCAAATCTCAGCAATCCGATCCACGGCCATGAAGCCGAGGTTATGAGGCGTCAGGTAGTATTCGTAACCCGGATTGCCAAGCCCCGCGATCAGCTTCATGGATGCAACGTCCAGAACCCGTCATGAGGCTTGCTTTCGCCCGCCTTTCTGAGCGCAAGCGAAGAATTCCCCGTTTCAACTCCTTATCATGACGGATAAAAAGAGTTATCCTGCAACCCATTGCCGGAGCGCACTCAGGACTTGGATTCCTTTTCCTTCTCGGCCTCCTCGCCGGCTTCCTCTTCGGCCTTGCCCTTGCGAATCAATTCAGGCTCGGCAGGGGCGGCGGCTTCAACTCCTTCAACCGCCGGCTTTTCTTCTTCTGCCTTGAGGGCCACCACGTGAGCCACAACGCGGTCCGGGTCTGTCAGGACCTTAATGTTCGGTGAAACCGGCAGATGAGCGACCCGGATGTTCCGTCCGATGGTGAGGTCCGTCACATCGACGCTGATGTGCTCTGGAATCTCATCCGGAAGGCACTCGATTTCAACCTCACGAAGGACAAACTCAAAAATGCCGCCCTGCACCTTAACGCCCTGGGCCTCTCCGGTGACGTGGATAGGCACTCTGACTCGAAGCCGTGTATCCCGGGTGACGCGGACAAAATCCAGGTGAAGCAAACTGCCGTGAACCGGTTCGGCTTGCCAATCACGCAGCATCACGCGGGCAGTTTCCAAGCCTTTGATTTCCATCGTCAAAATGGAGGTGTGGCCCGCTTCCGAGTGCAAGACAGGAGCAATCTTACGGGGATCGACTGCGACAGAGACCGCCGAGCCTCCGCCGCCGTAGACGACAGCGGGGATGCGCCCCGAACGCCGCAGTCGGCGCGCCGCGTTTTTGCCCCGAGTCTCTCGAAGCTCCGCGTCAATCTTTAAAGCCTGGGCCATAAAACCTGCTCCTTACCGATGATTGCAAATTACGGTGACAACCTCTGCTGTAGCGCCGGTGTCCCCACCGGCGGTTTTTAGCGCTGAGAGTTTGGCCTGAACGAAGCGAAGGGATAGCGCCGCTACAGGAAATATTGTCGTTGTAATTTGCAGACTTTAAATAAACAACTTGCTCACCGAAGTTTCTTCGTGGATCGATTGAATGGCGTTCGCCAAAAGCTTGGCCACGCTCAAAACTTTGATTTTATTGCAATTCGCGTTTTCGGGCATCGGCGGAATAGAATTTGTGATCACCACCCGCGTCAGCGGGGAAGCGCAAATCTTTTCGACGGCATTTCCGGCAAAAACGCCGTGCGTGCAGCAGGCCTGGACTTCCTTTGCGCCGTTATCGAGCAGCGCCTGAGCGCTATGCGCCAGAGTGCCGCCGGTGTCGATGATGTCGTCGATAATCAGGCAGATTTTACCCTCCACGCGGCCAATCACGTTCATCACTTCGACCGTCTGCGCATCCTCGCGCCGCTTGTCGATGATCGCCAGGGGCGCGTCCAGGCGCTTGGCAAACGCCCGCGCCCGCTCGACGCCTCCCGGGTCCGGTGATACAACCACCATATCCTTCAGTTTCAGTTTGCGGAAATATTCCACCGTGACCGGAGTGGCGTAGAGGTGGTCTACGGGGATGTTGAAATATCCCTGAATCTGTCCAGCGTGCAGGTCGAGAGCCAAAACCCGATTTGCCCCGGCGGAAGTGAGCAGATCCGCCACCAGTTTGGAGGAGATGGGAACCCTCGGCCGGTCCTTCCGGTCCTGGCGAGCATATCCGTAAAATGGGATCACGGCTGTGATGCGATCCGCTGAGGCGCGCCGGAAAGCGTCGAGCATGATGAGCAATTCCACTAGATTCTCATTCACAGGACGGCACGTCGGCTGGATCAGGAAGCAGTCCGTCCCCCGCACGTTCTCTAAAATCTGAAGACGCACTTCGCCGTCTGGAAAGCGCCCGATCTGAGCTTTTCCCAGGGGCACTCCGAGATGTTTGCAAATTTCCCGGG
Organism: Acidobacteriota bacterium; assembly: GCA_902812415.1. Lineage (GTDB taxonomy): Bacteria > Acidobacteriota > Terriglobia > UBA7540 > UBA7540 > RH2-MAG17b. Next base: position 171,401 of record CADDZJ010000001.1, on the reverse strand, counting down.
CAAGCGTCGGGTGCGCGTTTCCTGAAAAAACCTTGAGCGTATTACGTGCTCGTTCGGCCATGGTGGTGTGCTGAAAGCCTCCAATCAATTAGATCCCATGCACATTTGGCTGGGAGGCCTGGATTCGAACCAGGGTTCCATGCTCCAAAGGCATGTGTCCTACCACTGGACGACCTCCCAAACTGAGGGTCGAGCCTACAGGTCGAAAATCAAGCGCTGATATTGCCGTCGGGAAAGCGTCTGGGCCTGAAAGACAGACCATTCCGGCGGAACTGATTTTCTGGCTTGGGTCGATTGTCGGGCGGAATCGAAGATCGCGTAGACGGCTGAACCGCTTCCTGTCAAGGATGCGGTTTCGGCTCCGGCCCGGATGAACTGGTCTTTCATCTCGCCCAGTTCTGGCCACTTTGCGAAAACAACCTCTTCAAAGTCGTTTTCGGCCGGTCCCCAGTCATTCGAGGGAAATTGTGACCACACGCCGAAAGCATTTAGTTTAAAGCCCGAATCCGCGCTTGTCAACTTCCGGCTCGCCGCCTGATAAGCCTCCGCCGTCACAATGGGAAAGGGCGGGTGAACCACCAGACAATGTTTGCGAGGGATATCGACCAGCGGATAGACTTCTTCGCCCCGGCCACAACCGAGCACCCTGCCGCCGAAAAGAAACGCGGGCACGTCCGATCCGAGAGCGGAGGCCAGCCTGAAGCGCGTGGAAAAGTCCAGACGGTCGCCCGTGAGCCGCTCGAGACCCAACAGAGCGACCGCCGCATCGCTGCTGCCGCCTCCAAGCCCGCTTCCCGTGGGGATCGTCTTCTCTAGTTTCGCGCGCACGCCGCCTACCCATCCGCGTTCCGCTTTCCACACTTCGCAGGCGCGATAAACCAGATTGCGCTGATCGGCTGGAACGCACGGATTGGCGCATTCGATGGAAATGCGGGAATCCGGACTAAGCGTCAGTCGGATGCGATCATGCAGCGAAATAGTTTGAAAGATGGTCCGGATTTCGTGATAGCCGTCCGGCCGTTTGAAGAGAATCTTGAGGCCCAGGTTGATTTTGGCGAAGGCGCGCAGATGGATGGTGCGGTTCAAGGCAGGTAAGAGGTCCAACTCAGCGACCGGCCTCAATAGATTGTTGGAAGCTCAGCCGAACTGTCATTCTAAAAAGCCGAAATACGGGGATTCTTCCGCCTCGCTTCGCTCGGCGGAAAATTGACAGGTGAAGGACCTGGAATGACACGATCCGGGTATTTTCAGCAACCTGTTGGGGGAGCCGCTTAATTATTTTTGGAATTATCTTTGGCTAAATGGTGCTCAAGTTGCGAGAGACGCTTCTGGAGCTTTGCGGCCTGCGCAGCGTCAAAATCGCCATTGGATGAGTTCGGCCACTTTTTAAGAGCCTGCTCCCACTCTTCAGCCGCTTCCTTTTCCTTGCCCAGTTTCAGGTAGAGATGGCCCAGATGTTCGAGCACCGTCGGATCGTTGGAAAGCAGCGTCGCGGCTTTCTGCAAAGGAGCCAGCGCCAGGTCATAACGCGCCATCTTGTAGTAGGCCCAGCCCAGGCTATCGAGGTAGGCTCCGTTGTTAGGCTCCAATTGCAGGGCCTTCTTGATGTATTCGACCGATTGTTGCAGTTGTATGCCGCGGTCTGCTAGCATATAGCCCAGATAATTGAAAGCGGCTGAATTCAGCGGATCCACCTGCAAGACCTTCTTGAACTGCTGCTCCGCAAGATCGTACTTCTTCTGCCGCTCATAAACCGAACCGAGCAGAAATTCAGCGAATTCACGGTCAGACGGTTTCAAACTCGGCTGAGCCAACACCTGGTCAAGCTCGTTCTGCGCTTCATGGTAGCGCTTGGCTTGAGAATAAACCTGAACGATGGCAAGCTGAACCTGGGTATCATCCTGATGATTTTTCATCAGGTTCTGCAATTCCTGAACCGCCTCATTAACATGCCCCTGGTCTCCCAAAAGCGAGGCGTGCAGCAGAATCAACGAACGGTTCTGAGGATATTTCTTCAGCGCCTGTTCCGCTTCCTGCAACGCTTTTTGCGGCTGGCCTTGCAACTGAAGCGTCTCAACGATCAAGCCTTCTCCCTGGGCGGCCTGGTCTTTGCCGAGCGTCGTGATCTGCCGGAAAGCGTTAAGGGCTTCGTCGTATTTTCCCTGCGAGCGGTAAATCATGCCCAGATGCTCCAGGAAGGTGGCGCGATTGCTGGCCTCGCCCGCTGAATACTGGCCGTTGGCGCTCCTGGTCTGATCCAATAAGCCCTGAAGAATTTTGACCGCCTGATCCGGATGCCCCAGCGAGTTCTGAAGCAGGGCCTGCTGGTAAGTGATTTCAAGATCGCCGGGCAAAAGCTTCTGCGCCTGGTCCAGATCTTTGGAGGCGGCGTCGTAATGGCCCTGCGTCTGGTCGAGTTGCGCCAGGCGAAGATAGGCGACGCCATCCTGGGGATTCACCTTCAGAATCTGCTCAAACTGTTCGCGCGCCTGGTCCATCTTTCCGGAACGCATAAGCGCGTCCGCATACTGCCTCCGAACGTCCACGTTCTCGGGGTCGGCGTCAAGGGCTGCCTTGAAGTTTTTAACGGCCTGCGCGTAATCTCCTGTTTGCGAGTAAGCCAGGCCCAGCATGGCCAAAGTCGAAGGCCCGCGCTGATTCTCAGGGATGCGCTGGAAAAGCTGGATGGCCTGCTGATACTGTTCCTGATCGATATAAAGCTTGCCCAGATAACTTAACGCGCTGGTGGAATCAGGATGATCGTTCAGGATCTTCTTGAAGATGGCTTCGGCTTTTTCGGGGTGATTGTCAAGGCCATATAACCTGCCAAGCAGGACCGCCGAACGGGTGTCATTCGGGGCAAGGCGGATGATCGCCTCATACTCGTGGATGGCTTTTTCGAGGTTTTGCCTTTGCTTGGCCTGCGTCTGATTCTCACGCAGGCTGTGCAGATAAATGTCGCCCAGCAGCCGATGAGCGTCGAGATCGTTGGGGTTGGCCTTTAATACATACTGCGCTTCGTTCAGCGCGTCGCCGATGCGATCAACTCGCCAGTAGAGCTCGCCAAGCTGAACTCGAAGAAAGAGGGAATCCGGGTCGTCCGCGATGGCTTGCTGATACTCTGAAATCGCGCGTTCAATATAATCGCTGCGGTTATAAATGCCCGCCAGTTCTTCATAGCGGCGCGCCAGCATAAAATGATAATAGGAACCCGCATGATCGGGGGTGGCGGCGGAAGACGACGCGGGAGCCTTTGCCGTGGAAGATTGCGCGGACGCTTCGAGTCCCATCACGCATCCCGCGCAAAATAAAAAGAGAGCCAACCTGACCCCCGCTTTCTTGACAATTTCGCGCATATTTCCTTCTTCTTGAATCCAGCTTAACAAACTGATTATGCCACGCAAATGGCGGCCCGTCAAAAAACTGACATCGCGGGATTTCCTCAATTTTGAGTTGACAACCCGCCGCCCGATTTTCGTTCATAGGAGCGGACAGCGCCCACCTCAGTCGTATGTCACATCAATGCCTTCGGCTGAATTCACGGGCGGGACGCATGCGCCACGGTTGTGGCATGGCCATCCTGGCCATGACCACACGTTGTCTGAAAACGATAGTGACAGACGACCGGTGCGCATGCCATGCGTTCTACTTTTGGCCTGATTCCAGGCCATAAAAAGACGAACAATTTCCCCACTTTTCAGTTAAGTCGTTTCTTTTCTATGTGATTGCTTGAAACGAACAAATTAAATCACTAAGTCATTTAGTTTCTTTTAGATACAAGGACTTTTGGAAATTGTTCGTAAAAGGTGTCTGAATAAGAAGCCAATAACATTCCTGCTTTCAATGCGATAGATTCTTTTTCGCCCTCATCAGACCTAAACATTCTTTTTTTCCGCTGACGTCCGGCGAATTCTCGTGCGGTGACACGATTGAAAACCACGACCTTCTCGGTGACAATGTAGCGCCGTCCAGGTCGGGGCAGGAAAGAAGATCAGCGAGTCTTGCGCCATTCTGCTCACGCTTTTTCACGCGATCACGCGCCCTGAGTGGTCGGCGAGCCCTCTTCCCGCCAGGAAAAGGAGTCGAACGCCGGCCTTTCGAGAAACATTCTGATTGTGGCCTAGCTAGCTGAGCAAGTCAAGGCTTGCCCGACGACGCTTCGCGCAAATGAGATTCAGCTCGATCCAGCGTCTATCTCCAGGGCGGTTTACCAACTTCCAGCGCAACGGCTATACTGGCCAAGTGATGAAGAGAATTACGGATTGTCCAGCGCGTCATGTTTGCGGGGAGCCCTTGCCTTACGGAAACATCGGGCACGCCTTTTGAGCCACACCTTCCCTCAGGACGTTTCCACCATGATCGGAAAAAGCCGGTTGTGTGCTTCCAGATTCCGCCGAATTTTCAGAGCGAGATTCCTCGAGAAGTTTATCCTTGAGCGGAAATACAGGGATTCTTCGCTTGCGCTCAGAATGACAGGCGGAGGGCTTCGAGTGACACGGTTTGGGAACGGCTTTCAGCAACCTGCAAGGGTTTCTCGGGCCAAATGGCTTCCACAATCTTTCCTGCTGGCTGTCGTTTTTCTGACCGTCGCGCGGCTTGCCGTAACGGCAAGCGAACGTTCCACCCTGGGACTTGAGTATCACCTTCGCTTGTTGCGTCCCTCAACCCACCTGATCCAGGTGGAGATTCGCGTGGAAGACATCCGCCAGCCGTCGCTGGATTTTGTGATGCCGGCGTGGGCGCCCGGACGCTACGCCATTTACAACTTCGCCAAGAACGTGCAGCAATTCGAGGCCGCGGGCGCTCAGGGCCAGCCGCTGCCATGGACCAACACGGACAAGCAAACCTGGAAAGTGGATGCGCAAAACGCCGGCGGCGCCTTAACCGTCCGTTATTTTGTTTTTGCTGACGACCTGACCGGAAGCTTCGCGCAGTTTGACCCGCTTCATGCCAACATCAATGGCGGAGCGGTTTATATGTACGTTGCCGGTCATAAGCGCGACCCGATCACGCTCATGGTCGAGACGCCGGCGGCCTGGGGGCAGGGAACGAAGGTCTTCAGCGGTTTTTCCCTTTCAACCTCGCAACGCGCTTTTCATGCGCCAAACTATGACCGGCTGATCGACACACCCATGGAAATCTCAACCCACGATGAGGCGACCGAATTTAATGATCATGGGAAAGTCTTCCGGGTGGTCGTCCATGCCTATGGCGATGGGACTGAGAGCGCTTCGCAATGGACAAAGGAGCTTGCTGACGGGCTGCGCAAGATCGTTCATTCTGAAATGTCGATGATGCCCGCGCCGGATTTCCAGGCTTACACGTTTCTCTTTCATGTGACGCCTTTCATCACCCAGGGCGACGGCATGGAGCACCTGAATTCCACAGAGATCATCCTGCGGGGCGAAACCGGCAGCGAGACGCTTTCCCAGGCTCTCGAAGTGGCAGCCCATGAGTTCTTCCATTTATGGAATGTCAAGCGGCTGCGGCCTGTGGGATTGGGGCCTTTTGATTACACCCATGAGGTCTATACGCGCTCGCTCTGGTTTGCCGAGGGCGTCACGCAATATTATTCTTATGTTCACCTTCTTCGATCTGGCGTTTGGAGCCGCGAAGATTTTCTGGATCGATTGGCCGGTGAGATTCGGGAATATCAGCGGGAGCCGGGGCGCGCGATGATGTCAGCCGAAAGCTCCAGCTTCCATGCCTGGTTTTACGACCGCGCGCCGCAAATGCAGCAGACCAATTTTGTAAACTCCACCATTTCCTACTACAACAAAGGCGCGATCCTGGGCATGCTGATGGACCTTGAAATCCGGGCGCAAACCGAAGGGCGCAAAAGCCTGGATGACGTCATGCGCGCGATGTTCAATCGCTTTTATGACGCTCCGGCGGTCACGTATTATCTGCCGGGCAGGGGATACACGGAGGACGATATTCTGAAAGCGCTGAATTCGGTAACCGGCAGCGACTTTACGGATTTCTTCCGACGGTACATTCAGGGAACGGTCCCTCTGCCCTATGACCAGGCCTTGGCGACCGTGGGTCTCAGACTGAATGTTTCAACGGATCCAGGAGCTCCGCCCTCGCTGGGCGCATTGACCCGGCCCGCCGATACCGGAGTCCAAATCCTGGCCGTCAGGCCGGGCGGAGCGGCAGACCGGGCGGGATTGAGCCGTGGCGACATCCTGATTTCGGTGGATAACCTCTCCCTGGCGACACAGCCGCTCGGGGAGCGCCTTCGCATGTATCCACCGGGCGCTTCTGTTCCCTTTGTGGTTGAGCGCTACGGCGAGCGCCAGCGAATCTTTGTGAAACTTGATCCTCCCACGCCAGACCGCTACACGATCACGGAAATTCCCAATGCCACCCCTCGGCAGATTCAACTTCGTGATGAATGGCTGCGGCAAGCGAGCGAAAAGTGAGCCGCGCGCACAAGGGCTTCCAGGAGCGGTAAGCAGAAGGCAGAAGGCGGAAAGCAGAAAGTGGAAGGCGGAATCGTCCTCGCGCAAGCGGAGGTCTATCAGGTTGCTGAAAACGGCTCTGAATGCTGTCATACCGTATCTTTGCCTGTCATTCCAAGCGTTAGTGAAGAATCCCCGTATTGGCGCACGAGTGTTTCGCGGCGCTTACAAGGAAGGCAAAATACTGAGATTCTCGCTCGCTGCGCTCGCTTACTGAGGTTTACAAATTATAGTGACAGCATCTTCTAAAGCGCCGGTGTCCTCACCGGCGCTTTTCGGCGCTGAGGACAGCGCCGCTATAGTCCGCGTTGTTACTATAATTTGTAATTCTCAATAGAATGACAGAGGCGAAGGTTCAGCATGACCCCAGTCGCGAATTATGTGACGCATCTCAGTTACGGCGCGCTATGGCATGGCCGTAATTTTAGTGTTATTATCGTATTAATTTATCACTTGAAAGGAACGCCATGATGGGTCTCAGGAACACCCGAGATGTGAAGTCCTCTGTGAAATTACTTTGCGGTTTATTGTGGATGCTGACCGTTTTCCTTGGACCGCTGGGCCTGGGCTATGCGGCTCCCAGCCCTTTGGCAGGGCAGGGAAAGAACGGGGAGCACGGGCATGGCTATGGCCATCAAGAACAGGAGTATGAAGGCGAGCACGGCCACGGCGATCATGGCCATGAGGCAATCGCCTTTGGACCCCGCGAGGTCAGAATCATCCGAGCCTACTACGGCTCGCATCATCGGGGCTTGCCGCCCGGCCTGGCAAAACGTGGAGGCAATCTCCCGCCGGGACTTGAAAAGCATCTCGAGCGCGATGGCACGCTGCCTCCAGGATTGCAGAAGCGGCTGACCCCGCTCCCGTATGGTCTTGAGCGGGAATTGCCGCCCCTGCCGCGGGATTGTTACTGCCGGCGAGGTGTGCTCGGGTCGAATGTCCTGATCCTGAATACACGAACGGGGCGAATCGTCGATATCCTGCAAGGGGTTATTGCCCGGTGAGCGCGTGATGGCCTGGGCTTCTCGGTCGCCCTCGCCCCAGAGGGTGGCGAGCGTCGCGAGCCGGGTGAGGGAGTTCCTCGAACCCAATCAACTCAGGCGAAGGTTCTTAAGATATCGATAGCTGATCTTAATGGCTTCAAGCGGCGGCACGTCGCACTCATCCTGTTCCACGAAGATGTGCTTTGCGCCCGCCTGGCCGACATGCGCGAAAATTTTTGGCCAGTCAATGCGGCCCTGACCGACCTCGGTGAAAGGGTTGGGGCTTCGACCCGGAAATTCGTCGGGATTAACGGTGATGCCTTTCTTCAGGTCTTTGATGTGAAGCAGAGGGAAGCGGCCCGGAAAGCGTTGGAAGTAGGGAAGGGGATTGCGCCCGGAGTAAGTGATCCAAAAGATGTCCATTTCCATCTTCACTAACTCAGGATCGCATCGGGTCAGCAGTATCTCGTAACCATCCGTATTGCCCAGGCGCTCGAATTCGCGGATGTGGTTATGGTAAGTGAATTGAATGCCCATCGGTTTTGAGAGTCTGCCGCATTCATTGAAGAGATCGGACATGCGCTTCCATGCATCTGCGTCAATCCGCTCAACATTGCTGCATGCCGTATAAGAGACCGAGTACGCGGTGGCCTGCTCCAGGCCTCTTTTCCAGTCGTCAATGTTCTTGGGCAGGGAGAGAAATCCGCTGATCAGTTTCAGACCCGTTTCCTGCTCATAGCTTTTGAATTTGGCAGGAGTGATTGGGGGCGGCGCCGGCAAGCCCAGTTCGAGTTCCTTGTAGCCTACGGCGGCCACGGCTTTCAGGGTTCCCAAAGGATTCTTCGGCAGGAGGTTGCGCACGGTGTAAAGCTCCAGGCCGATCGGCTTCGGCCAGGCAAGCCGCCCGGCAGCCCAGAGACTTCGCGTCGTTGCCGCAGCGCCCGCTATGCTCCCGATGAGCGTCGCGCGGAGGAAATCGCGTCGTGTGAGCATAAGAATGTCTCCTGAGTTCCGTGAGTTTTTAAATGCGGAACAAATGTTAAAGACTGTTCTACTGAGGTCTGTAAATTGCTGGGAAAGCCCTTTCCGTAGCGGCGCTGCCTCTGCACCTCATTCGGGGTAGGCTCTCAGCGCCGAAAACGCTGGTGGGGACACCGGCGCTACAACATCCGCTAATGGTGCTCGTCCGGATGTTGGCAGCCGGGGAATTCAGGCCACATCACCTGGCCCGTCCAGCCCATCTCTTTCATTCCAACTTCGGAGGAGTAATAGGCGCCGCTCACCCAATGTTTCATATTCTCAAAGTGATCCCGAAAAGTGTGTTTCACTTCTTCGTTACCGGGTTTCGGCGCAGGTCCAAGGCCAAAGCGCCGCCCGGGGGCTTCGTGTCCGGGCGCGGTGGTTGAGGCAACCGTGAGAACCTCATTTTGCTGATCTTCGGTAAGGTCCTTAAAGGGGCGGCTGTAATGTTGAATGGCATAAGCGTCAAAGGCCGAAAGGGAATCCACAAAGCTCTTCTGGGCTGGAAGCGTATCAACGCTTAAAAGCAGATCGACAAAGCGGTTGACCTTGGCCTCAGTTGAACCCGGCACGATGCGCTCGGCAAGGACGGTGAACGTCTCATTCTGGTGGGCATCGAAGAATTCGGGCGTCCATTCGGGGTCGGCGGCCTTTCCCTCCGCGCGCTCCATCGTGGCGGGGCTGGCCAGGTGCTTGTGAACAGGATGCGCCGCAGCAACTCCGGGCAGCGCAGCGCCGGAGGCAATCGCAGTGGCCAGCCGACGCACCATCTGGCGACGCGTGATGCCGCGCGCGCCTGAGATGGCCTGCGAGCTATCCATGATGTTTTCCCGCTCCATTTTGTTTTCCATAGGTTTCACCCTGCTATTTTCAAATCGCGCTGTGATATTATCACTGGCGTGAGCCAGCGGCAAGAGGTAAAGTTGCTGAAGCGTCATAGCGGCTTGCGGAGACATGAAGACATAATGACTGGGCGAGGCCGTGAGCAGGCGTTGGCCGCCAATCTTTGCAGTTTTTCCATAAGGGGTGAATCGATATGGACGATCAAACTCGAAATTATGATGCCATCGTCGTGGGTTCAGGCGCATCCGGCGGTTGGGCCGCGAAGCGGCTTTCCGAAGCGGGTCTGAAAGTGGCGCTGGTGGACGCCGGGCGTCCGCAAAAGGACAGCAACTTCACCGAGCACGAGCCGGACTTCAAGCTGAAATACCGCAACATGGCCCCGGAACTCATTCGCAAGACGCGCCCCGTGCAGAAAGACTGCTACGCCTGCATGGAGTACAACTACGATTGGTTCTGCAACGACATTGAAGAACCTTACACCACCTATCCCAATATGCCTTTCAGTTGGCAAGGGCGGCTGCGAATCACCGGCGGGCGCACCAACGTCTGGGGTCGCCAGAGCTATCGGTTGAGCGATCTGGACTTCAAGGCGGCGTCGCACGACGGCTACGGCGTCGATTGGCCGATCAGCTATAAGGATCTCGCTCCATACTATGACATCGTTGAAGAATACGTCGGCATCACGGGAATCCGAGAGGGGGTCTATGAGCTGCCAGACGGAAAGTTTCAGCCGCCCATGGGTCTGACCTGCGCCGAAACTTTGTTCCGCAACCGCATCAAGGAAAAATTTGGCCGGACGGTTACCTTAGGCCGGTCTGCCAACCTGACGAAATCCATCAACGGCCGTGCGCCGTGCCACTATTGCGGGCCGTGCGAGCGTGGCTGCATCACGCATTCTTATTTCAATTCTTACTTCACCACCGTCGCGGATGCCTTAAAGTCCGGCAATTGCACCTTGATCCCCAACGCGATGGCATACAAGGTGCTGATGGATATGGATCGTAATCGCGCCAAAGGCGTGCTTTATATCGATCGCGTCACACGCCAGCCGAAAGAAGTTTATGCGCGCGTTGTGGTGCTTTGCGCGCAATCGCTCGAATCGGTGCGCATTCTTTTCAACTCCGCCAATCGTCAATATCCGAACGGCCTTGGAAACTCGAGCGGCGTGCTGGGCCATTATCTGATGGACCACATCACCGGCGCCGGGGCTTACGGCGAACTCGAAGACCTGGGCGGCAAGCCCAACATTAACGGGCCGAACCGCCCGGATGGCATTTACGTGATTCGCTTTCGGAATACGCACAACGGGCCGCGCTCGACGAAATTCCTGCGCGGCTACGGCTACCAAGGCGGCGGCGCTGCCCGCTTCAACTGGGGCGCGCCGGGGTTCGGCGAGGCTTACAAGCGCGCCATCAAGAACCCCATCACCGGCATCGGATTGGGCGGCTTCGGCGAGTGCCTGGCGCGGTGGGATAATTACGTTGAAATTGATCCGAACGTGGTCGATACGTTTGGCATTCCGGTGCTTCGTTTCCATATGACTTACGGCGAAAACGAATTCTCCATGCTCAAGGATATGGCTGACTCCGCCGCCGAGATGCTCGAAGCCGCCGGCGCCAAAAACGTCAGCGCGCACGCTCATGCCAACGCCCCCGGCTGGGCCATCCACGAGGTTGGCATCGCGCGCATGGGGGATGACCCCAAAGCCTCCGTGCTGAACCAGTTTGAGCAGTCCCACGACGTTAAGAATCTGTTTGTGATGGATGGCGCTGCGTTTCCATCCACCGCCTGCCAGAACCCGACGCTCACCATCATGGCGCTCGCCGTGCGTTCCTGCGACTACCTCCTGCAGGAGATGAAGAAGGGTAATGTTTAATTATTGTTCTGATCCTGAAGATTCCTCCAACTGGTTTTAATTAGTCCATTTTCGCAACGCAAGAACTTGAAACCTATTCGGTCGCAAGAGCAAAAGGCCTTACCGGGTGCGGCTGTTCGGTTATGTTCATTAGTTAACATAATATAACTTATCGGACGTAATAAAATCACGCAATATTCGGCTCGGGATCAAAGACTTTGAATTATTTACCGCCGGATTGCCGAATTGCCGGAAGAACGAAGCGCGACACCAAGCTCACGTGCGGGACCAATTTCCCACGGATGTCAGTGGGTGGTGATGCGAGCAGGATGTTTCAGAGATTGTGGATAAGTTGCAACGGTTGGCTGATGCGCCAGCGAGTGAACCATTCGACGCGCAAGGTTAAGCAAAACGTCCGTCAATGCTCGCGCGCCGGTTTTGACCAGGATAATCGCCACTGAAGCGAGAAACAAAATGATGGCCAAGGCGATGACCAGCGCGACACAGACGGATAAGACCGTAATGATATACATAGTCAAATCGCCTCATTTTCATTTATTTAGATGCGAGCGCGCGCTGGAGGGTTCGTTGGAGTGAGTAGGACTCAGGAAGCTTGCGGCAAGGACGGCAGCGAGACTGCCGATTTGTAATCGATAATTCCCAACTTTGTAGCCTTACCGGTTGCCGACCAATCACTCAGACGGCATTTTATTGGCTGTTTCAGAGATGGCGTCATCAGGCGTGCCATTGAGCCGTTGCGTGGCCTTCGCCGCCGCGCTCAGGTCGTTTCCTATGAGGCTGATGTCCGAACTGAGCGTACCCTCGGCGCGAAGGAAGGTTTCCGTGTGTGGCGGCGACGCGCACCCGTGAATGAAGGCTCGTCGCACGTTGCGAAAAAGAAGGAAGGGTTCGCTTGAGGCGGGCGGGCTCCCTGCAAGGCCGCTGACCGTGAGGTTTTTGACATCCTCGCACACGAGGAGCGGCCTCATGTCGCGCTTGCGGGATTCGACGCAAACGTTTTCCAGCCGTATTCCATGGATGTGGCGGCAATAGAGGCCGTAAGCCGGCAGGCGGCCAAACATGCGCGCCTCGGGATAGTCGGCAGGAAGCTCCGGAATTTCGCGCGTCATCCATTCACGCTCGCCGCCTTCCCAGGTGTCAATGCGGATATTCGTGAGCGTTACGTCCTCGACATCATGGCCCGGTAGACCTGTGACCAAAGAAGTCAGGATTGCGCCTGTGGCATGGACGTTATCGATCATGACGCCGCGCAGAGATCCGGGCTTCGGGCCGCTGGGCGGGTTGCCGCTGCGGTTGCCGAGGCGCACAAAAATGGGCGTGCGGACGTTCTGCATCCGGATGTTGGAAACCAGCACGCCCTCGATGTTCCCGCCATCCACCATTTCAATGGCGACTCCCGAAATGAGGCGGGCATTCAGCGGAACGTCGTCATTGTAAACCACCGAGTTGGTGAAGGTGATGTTTTCAAAAGCTCCCTGGCTGGCCGTCCCCATCTTGAAGCCGTTGGAAGAGCCTGTCAGGACGCAGTTGGTAATGGTGATATTCTTCGTCGGGGCGACTTCCCCGCCATAGGGATTCTCGCTTTTGAGACAAAGCGCATCATCTCCGGTCGCAATATCGCAGTTGGAGATGAAAACGTTCCGGCAACTCGTGATATCCATGCCATCTGTGTTCGGCCCATGCACCGAACCTCGAACCCGGAAGCCATGAATGAATACCGATTCGCAGTTGATGGGCCGCAGCGTCCATCCCGGCGGGTTTTCCACCGTGATTCCTTCAATGCGGAGGTTCCTGCAGTTGACGAACTCCAGCAACGGCGAGGGGCGCACATCCAGGCGCGTGCCTCCATCCAGCGCCTCCCATTCGGCGTTGATCGTCTCTTTCCAAAGATCTTCAGCTCTGGGTGTTGGTTTTGTGCGCTTCCAGAACAGCGGCCCCTGCCCGTCGATCTTCCCGGCCCCGCAGACCGCCACGTTGACCGCGTCGCGCGCGAAAATCAGATGGCGGATGTTATCGGTGACACGCGGATTCGCGCCAAAATGCGGCTCGAAGTCCTGGATGTTCCGGCTGCTGAGGAGCGTGGCGCCGGCTTCCAGATACAGCGTCACATTATCCTTGAGGACGATCCCACCCGAGAGATAGGCGCCCGGCCCGAGGTAGACCACTCCGCCCCCGGCTTTATAGGCCGCATCGATTGCCTTCTGAATGGTATCGGTATTCTTGGCTTTTCCATCTCCGCGCGCGCCATACGCCTGAACATCAAAAAGCCTCCTGTCGCGTAGGCGTTCTGTGAAGGCCATTCCAGGAAGCGCCACTGCCGCAGCGCCTAGCCCCAGCATTCCTCTTCGGTTCATTCACACACTCCTTGTCTCCTGGTCGTTGTTGAAGGGTTGCGCCATAACCATCGGCTTGTCACCCCTAACCTTTGCGCCTATGTTACGGGCTCAAGCGTGAAGTTCCACGAGGCCACCTTCTGGAATCTTCTGGTCAAGAGCAAGAGCGCCCGCGTCGACTTCCCGATCATGTGCAGACACCTCTTCAAGGCGACCATTTCGAACCACCATCCGCCACCTTCCAGCGGTAATCCCATCCAGCGTGATCGCTACCCGGCTTCGACCCGAGGCATTGATGAGGTAAATTTCCTTAGCTCCTTCCACACTGACTGGAGTTGTTGAAGAGGAGCCGATGTACAGGAACGCCTTCCTTCCTCCCCGAACTTGCAGCAGTGGGAACAGAGACGCAAAACCGCACGGTTCGAGCTCACCACAGGAGAGTACATCCTGATGCTGGCGATAAAATCTCATCCAGGCCTTAATGATCCTGAGGTGCGACTCCGGTAAGAGGCGGAGGTCAACACCAAATACGGGAATGCCGGTGAGGGCTACGGTGGCACAGCACACAGCGACGTTTTCTTCCGACTCCCGAATGTGCCACTGAATCGGGTCAAGCTTCGAGGCCACGCCTTCAGAAAACGAACGTACTATAACACCCATGCTGCGATTCAGATCGAAATCGAAGGGCATATCACTTGTTTCCATCACATTCACAAACTGCTTGGCATTTACATTCGCCATCCTCATGCGTGTTTCCATCAGGAAATCGGGTTTGTATTTCATCAGGGCATCGCGAACGGCCGCCAGGCAGCGGTTGTAGCCTTCGCCGGGGGAGTTTGTGAAATGCAAGTGTGAGCTGTAACAGGGGGCGTGCATGTTGTCCATGAAATCGAGCCAGAATCCATCAAGATCGTAGTCTTTGGCCAGCTTGAGGAATGTCCGCGCAAGATATTGGGGGGTTTCCGTGTGGCAAGGGCAAAGGTAACTTTGTTCCTTCCCGGAAATATCGCGACGCAGCATGTCTCTGGCTTCCCTGTACGCCTTGGTCTTCTTACCAAGCATGAATAACGCCACCCAGACCGTGACGAACTGCTGCTGACGATGAAGAAGCTCCACCATTTTTCGAAAATCCGGAAATTTCTGCGGATTGGGCGTCCAGTCTCCGGTATAATCCACGAACTGATTCCATTCCGCCGCCAGCCCGCCGGTCAACGGATTTTGGTAGCCTGCGTCAATCAACAGATTCCTCAGCCCGATTTGCCGGCAGAATTCCGCATTCCGCAAGACGATTTCCTGATTGATGTTGAAACCGAATGGATACCATGTGTTCCAGATAGGCTCAAAGGCTGCCGGAGGAGGTTTCATGACGCTCAGATTTGCTGAGCGTTCTGCCCAGCGGCTGTACTCCCGGATGGTCTGGAACCAATTCAAGGGGCGGGCATCGAACCAGGCGCCGTCAACCCACTCTGATCGCTTCAGGGCATAACCAAGAGGTTTTACAAATTCAAACGAAAAATTCAGCCCTTCCCCTCTCCGGGAAAGGCCAAGGGAATAAGGCTCAACGTGCAATCCGGTCACTTCAACTTGATCAAGCATGCCGAAGGAAAAACGGTTCTCTCCGTTCCGGTCAGTGCAAAGCACGAACGGAATACCGGTATTAGCCGCGTAGGTTTGCGTATATTTTTCACCGGAAGCCAGGCCGCGCATGTAGGCATCAAACTCGGCCTCGATCTCCGGCGAGCCGCTCCGGTAATCCCAGAATCTGTAAATGCCGGGAAAGGGCAAACGGGCTTTCAAGGAATAACGATGAACGGTGAAAGGTTGGCCATCCTCGCGTGCCAGCCGGAACTGAAAGGAAACGAGACCAGGCTCTGGAGAAGCAAAGTCCAGTTTGAGTTGATAGCCACCGGCGTAAAACGAAGCATGATGCCGACTCCTTGCACCTGAAGCCATCCACTGAGTGATCCGAGGCTCCAGAGCAAAGCCGAGTTGGGCATCCCATCGGGAGAGCGGCTCCAACGTCAGCCAGGCCTGATCAAACGTTATTGATGAGCCATTCGCATTCGCCGGGTTAAGAGGAACCGCAGCAGGCAGAGCAAATCCGAGAGCCGGAATTGTAAGAAAGCGGCGACGACTCACGCCGGGCATGGAATTTCTCCCAGGTAAAGATGCGTTGCAGTTCGCCGCTCCCAAGCGCCATGAGGGTTTGTACAGGGAGACAGTATGGCTTCCTCTCGAAAGAGACCATTGAATCCCCGGTTTTCACTTGTCCGGTCAAGTTCCCGGCTAGCAGCATCCTGGTCAGGCGGGGATGCTGCCCTCCAGCGAGCTGCCTCAGATGGCGAAGCGGCGACTTGGTTCAAGTCCAGGGTATGGTAAGCGCCCGTGGGCCCTGACAGCGGCCATAATCACGGTTATTCCTGATGGCCACGGTTCTGCTCTGCGGGAACCTCCCGATGGGCAGGTTTCACACAGGCAGCAGGATGGATCACTTCGAGAGAGAATGCTTCCAGCCACCCGCCAAACTTCCACGGCATACCTGGCGGTTTAGAATTCCAGTCGCGCTCCCATCGTAATATTGCGCGGACCTGCCATAGGACCGGTAGGCATACCGAAGTTCGGAGAAGCAATGTTGCCCTGAATGCCGCCGAAGTCCGTCCGGTTAAAAGGATTGAACACGTTGATCTGATAATTAAGCGCAATCGACTCGTGGATCGTGAATCGTTTATTGAGTGAAAACGCTTCCCAACGATACCACGGGTTACGGAAACGGGTGTTATAAATCGATGCATTACCCAGGGTAAAGGGTGGCGTAACCGCGAAAGGAGCGTTCGCCCCGTAGTTGAACCACCGGACATTCGGATTGTTGGGATCCAGCGCCGTCGAAGAGACTCCAGTCCGAATCGGAAGTCCAGTAGCTGTGACCTTGGTCAGCGTGGAAAAAAGCTCCTGCCCCAGATAATTAGTCGGGTTCGTCAGCTCAATCAAAGTTCCGCTACGATACTGCTGGTCAGAGGCAAATGTCCAACCGCCCACCAGCTCATTCACCAAGCCGTGGGCGTTGCTCAGAAATCGCCTACCCCTGCCAAATGGCAACTGGTAGCTGAGGATGATGTTGACATAATGAGGAATATCTTCGTTCATGTAACTTTTGGCGTCGGAAAGATTATAGGAATCCTGAGTTCCTTGTTGAACCGTCTGGGTGAAAACCTGGCGGAACGACAGCATGTCCAGCGTCTTCGACCAGACGTAGGCTCCCGTGAAATTCAGGGGTCCAAAACGATGCTCAACTTTCGCCTGGAGGGAATCGTACCAACTCTTGCCGTCACCTGAATTGGCCGAGAAAACATTACCCACCTGCGGATACGGCCGCAGGGCCTGGGCTAACGTTGCTGCACCACCCCATTGCATAAAAGTGGGGAATGGAAGATCCGGAAGGCCGTTGGTGCACGGGATCACGTTGGTATAGGTACAAATATCGGCAGCCAATGGACCTCTGAGATTTGCCTGAAGCAGGTTCTCCGGGCCATTCAGGGTCTGAACATGTCCTAGATAAAGATCGCTGGTCGGAAGCTGGTTGATATAAATGGAGGAAGGCAGGCGGGTACCCCGATTGCCGACGTACCCCACGTCAACCAACCAGTTTTTGTAGTCCTTTTCGACGGTGAAGTTCCAGGAGTAAATACGAGGCGCGTTACCAAAATGTGGACCCAAATAGTAGACAAAATTATTAAAGTTATCAACTCCGGGAATTTGCTGTGCCGGGTGGAAGCTGACGGGGGGGCGGACACCACCCGGATTATTGACGGGCGCATTCGGATTAAAGGCCCTAGGGTCCCAGTTGAAGGCTGGATTGAAGCCATCCGAAGTCTGTGCAAAACTGCCCCCGCCAAAGCCGTCTGTGCATCCACAGCCGCCGTTGCCCAGCGCTTCGTAATAGATACCCCAGAAGCCCCGAACCACCCAACTTGGTTTCAGGTTCCACGCAAAACCCAGCCGGGGTCCGAAATCCGAGAAATCAGTGGGATAGGGGCGAAGTTGCCCGGTGCGGCCTGGTCCGCTGCCCATGAAGATCATGGCGCCCGGAAGACCACCCGCCGCTGGGTTCGGAGTGGTCAGGCTGAAGGTCGACATATTGCCATGAAGTTGGTACCAGCCAATAGGTACTTCATAGCGAAGACCTAGATCGAGAGTGAAACGGGGGCGGATTTTCCAGGTGTCCTGAAAATATCCGGCCTGATATTGATAGCGAATCTGTGGCAAGAAGACTGGCAAGGCGTTCTGATTGGCGCTGTCCACATCTCCCAGCAAAAAGCTTGCAAAGGCGTAGCCATCCTTGGCGCCCGCCTTAGAGGCAGTCTGGATGCTTGAAAATTCGTAGACTCCATTGGTCCCTGCCCAATCGTTCGCGTTGGTCTCCAGACGACGAAAGTCCCATCCCATCTGGAATTCGTGCGTATTGTGCATCCAGGTCAGATTCTGTGCAAACTGCCAAGTTTTATTCCACTGGCCCCCGTTATTGACTTTACCCTGATTCATTCCCCAGGAAACAAAGCCTGAGATATAACCGCCGGCGGGCATGGTGAGGTTATTCTCAAACGCGATGATGGGTGTGGCATCTTGAGGAGTGCCAGCCTGGAGGGGGAAGCCGAATTTAGTTCCAAAGCCGTTCTGGAAAGGATTGTGCCAGAGTTGCCGATCCACGCTGTAGCCCATGATCGTGTGTAGTTCAAGTTGAGGATTTATTGCGAAGTCTTCGGAAACGCGGAAATGATAGGGAGACTGGAAATTGTCCAGCCCACCATTCAGCGGGCCGGGAAAATATAGATCCGAATCACTCTCCATGTTGCGGTGAGTGAGAAAACCCATCAAATGATTTCGGCTGCCGATTTGATGGTCAATTTGAATAGACCAAACCCTGTCCATGAATTTGCTTGTGGAATTGTAAGTGTAGTTGCTGATTAAAGATCCTGCCTGACCTGAATTCGGATCGGGAATGTAAGGCAGAATATTTTTGGAGATGGTGCTAAAGCGGCTTTGGGGAATGATATTGCCCGGAAACGGCTGGCGGACTCCGTTCACCGTGGTAGCCGGGTCGTAGATGATAATCGGTTGTGGCAGGTTGAGCAGAGCCGAAAAATCCCCATTTTTCATCGCCGGTGTAGGCACTGTTTCACCTGTGCTCACGGAAAGAGAGGCGGGTTGGTGGATTTGCGCGTATGAAACAAACCAGAAAGTCTTATTCCGGCCATTGTAAATATGCGGGAGATACACCGGGCCGCCCGCGTAACCTCCGTATTCATTAAACCACTCCCGGGGACGGCAGGCCTTGTCGTGGGTGACGCCATTGCAGGTACGGGCAGCGGGATTCGCATTCGTGGACCATGGAACCGCATCGAAGATTTTGCGCTTCCAGTTGAAGAACCCTCCTCCATGAATCTGATTGGTTCCTGACTTGGTTACATACTCCTGTATTCCGCCGCCCACCCGTCCGTACTTGGCATTGAAACCCGAAGTGACCAGTCTCATTTCACTGAAGGCATAGAAGCCAGGGAAGGTAAAGTTCGTTCCCCCTGATTCCGGTAGAACCATGCTTGCCCCATCCACCAGAATTTCCGAAGCGCGACCGATGGAACCGTTGATGCTCCTCTCAGCATTGCTGTTCACACCGGGCATCCAGCCGACGAAGGAATCAGCGGTTTCCAGACTGCCGTTCCACAACGGAAGAGTCATCATAGTCTGTGGGCTCAGGCCCGTTGATTCCTCAGCGTTTGTGGTATTCAACACGGGCGCCGAGGCGTTCACCTGAACTGTTTGTTGAACAGCACCCACAGCCAGTTGGACGTTGATGGTTTCAGCCAAGCCGACGCGGACCTCGATCCCTGTCTGAACGAATTTCTTAAAGCCTGCATGCTCAACCGTCAGCTCGTATGGACCGGTTGGGAGGTTAGGGAAAGCGTATACGCCAGCTTGGGTTGTCGTAACGCTGAATTGCCGCCCCGTCGGCACGTGGATAGCGACAACCTTGGCGGCCGGCACGACGGCGCCAGCAGGATCGGTGACTGTGCCGGAAAGCGATCCCGTGTCGCCCTGTGACCATAAAACGACAGGAAGCATTGAAAATGCCAAAAAGAAGATAGCCAGGACTCTGCAAACCTTAACAGGTTGCTGAAAAACTTTTCTGAACATTGTCATTCCAAGCGAAGCAATGAATCGTGCTTTGTAAATGCGAAATTCCTCCTTGCCTTCGGCTCCTTGAGGTGACAGGTGGGGAGGGTTTTCCTGAAACCTGCTAAACAGGCAAATTCGCTTTACAAATTGCAGCGGCAGTGCGGCAGAGGAATATATTTTGACGCCCGGCCTTCTCATTGGTCCTAGTCCTCCTCAATCTCGAATTTTGTTTTGCCAAAATTTTTTCCGGCGCCATCATTCACCCGACACGTTCGGACTTGTTTAAGAAGTTGCGTCCGTGCCGGCAGACTTGCCGCGGCCCAAGTATTCCACCGACTGAAGAGCAACTCCCTTCGCAAGAAGTCCCTCCTTCGCAACTGTGGGCGGTGTGAACAATCCCCTACAGCTACAGCAGCCCCCGAACGATATGCTCCCACCGGCGGCGAAGCTTCGGAGGCTCTTGCAAACCTCATGACCACAAGCCTTTCAAAGAGGTCTGACTGTGACCAGTGCACTTCAAAATAGTCCGAAACGTTCCGTTGGCGTTACCGGATAAACACAAACCTTATCCAGAAATGGAAAAGGTGTCAAGAAATTTTTTGATTCCCTTTAGCCTTTGAATGCATCTCATATGAGCTTAGGAAAGTATAGATTAGATAAGATACCGACCTCTCAAATCGGTGGCTGTGCAAGGATATTCAAAAATCTATCTCGTTTCCGTTGACGCACACGGAAAAAACACTTAGATTAAACAGGTTAAGGACGACGCGGGATACCGGCAGTCAGCCGGAAATAGCGGGACAAAAGCCAGCCTTGCAAGCGTCTCCTGTCCTTGGCGTGCTGGACCCATTTCCAGAATGAAAGCAAAACGTACCGGGAGGGCTGTGGCGTTTGGATAAATCACGTCCGAATCGAAAGGGGATTTCCGAGATCGCCCGGCTCGCCAACGTCTCGATCGGGACAGTAGACCGAGCGCTCCATGGCCGCAAAGAGATCAGCGAGAAGACGCGCAGGCGCGTTCTCGACATCGCTCGAATCATTGGTTACACGCCCAATCTTGCCGCCCGAACCCTTTCAGTAGGAAAAGCGACCGTTCGCATCGGCGTTTGCATTCCACGTGAGACCCATCTCTTTTATGATCAGTTGCGCGATGGCATTGTCGATGAAGTCCGCCGCTACGAGGCCCTGGGGGTGGAGATGCTTTATCGCCCCGTGGATAGACTCGGTGTTAAAGAGAATGAACGGCTTGCTGAAATGATTGAGACAGACGTCAGAGCTTTGATCATCACCCCGGGCAACCCAAGCCGTGTTACTCCCTTGATTAATCAAGCCACGGAAAAAGGAATCAAAGTGGCCTGCGTCGCCTCGGATGCCCCTGACAGCGCCCGGTCAACCGTCGTTTGTGTGGATCCTGAAGTTGGAGGGAAGCTTGCCGCCGAGCTATTGGGAAGGTTTCTGGCTCCCGGCTCTCAGGTAGCAATCGTCACCGGCATGTTGCAGACAGAGGATCATCGAAGAAAGACGGAAGGTTTCTGCGAAGCATTTTCCCATTATTGCGATGGCGGACAAGTCGTGGAGGTTGTGGAAGGCCACCTGAATGATGAGGAAACCTTCCAAAAATGCCTTAACCTTTTTGAAAAGTACCCCCAGCTGGCAGGGCTTTACGTAACCGTCAGCATCTGCCTACCCGTGTGTTATGCTTTACGCGCTTGCGGTCTGGCTGGAAAAGTGCGCGTGGTCGCCACCGATTTATTCCAGGAGATGGTTCCGCTCTTTGAAGAGGAAACGATCCATGCTTCCGTTTATCAGCGCCCCTACGTTCAAGGACAGATGGCAGTGAGGATTCTCATCGAGCATTTTCTTCATGATCGGAAGATACCCCGCACCTACTATCTGACACCGGCGATCGTCATGCGATCCAACGTGCACTTATTCCGCGAGACGCGGCAGATCGAATCCGCAAGGGAATAAAGTGATCAATTCAGATTTTTCCCAGAAGGGGCAAACCGCTTGCTGACTCCTACACCGTGACGGCTGCAATCCGCCGCATGAGGTCATTTTGCTCGATAATGCTCTCCGCGCCGATGGTGAACGCATCCAGCACGCCCAGCGACAAGGCATAGCGCAGCGCCTCATCCGGGCGGTGGCGTAGGTCACCCTGGCCCAGAATCTTCATTCCCACAATTCCCTTCCCTTGCGCCTTCATCTGGCGCAGGACGGAAAGAACCGTGGCCGGGTCGGCATCCATGTGCGAGCCAATGGGATTCATGCGGGCCAGATCGACTTCCACCCACGGTGACGCCGCCGCTGCGCGCAGCGCGCCAATGGTGTGGCAGGAGCAGCCGTGAGCGCGAATCCAACCCTTTTCTTTGGCTTCGGAGAGCACATCCATCGCGCGGCGATAGCGCGTGGTCCAGTCATCTGACATCATGCAATGCATCAGCACAATGTCGATATAGTCGGTGTTTAATTCCTTTCGGAAGCGGTCAATATCCGCCCACATGCGATCAGGGTCTCTGGAATCGGACTTGGTGAGCACCGTGACTTTTTCTCGCGGCAAGCGCTTGAGCGCCGCTGCTACCGCCGGGTGCGTGCCGTAGGAATCCGCTGTATCGAAAAAGCGCAATCCGTGATCGTAGCCATGCACTAGAAGATCGGCAAGCCCTTGGACGCCCAACGCCGATTGATGCGAGTGATAGGCGAAACCGACGGTTCCCGTACCGCAAGCCAGGCGGCTGGTGCGGATGCCCGTTTTCCCGAGGACGACCGTATCCGCTCCACTGAACTGTGCGCCCACCGCCGGCGAAGTTTGCGCCACCGACTTCGAGCCTAACCAAACGCCTCCGAGTCCCAACGTGGTCCTGGCGATGAATTCCCGACGTTTCATGGCTCACCTCAGGGTTTAGAGCTTGGGCTGATGATAGATGATAAAAGCTGATCGTCCTTCACGACTGAATTATCTAAGGAATCGTAAAGTAGCACGACATCCGGCTGAATGGAAGCAAATTATTACTCAACGCGGCAGGGCTGCAACCCCGTGCCACGCAAGTAAAATTTGCGCAAGGCGCAAACATTTTGACCAATAGTAGTTCATCTTCCCGATTTCAAATGTCAAATTGCAGATGTCATTACTCAAAGACTCATAAGGGTATGCGCATCGGGCTGGTGATAGCTCACCGCAAACGTGAGCGTGCGCCATTGAGGGCCGTCACCGGGTGAGCTTTCCCTTTCGGATAAACTTCGACCAGCGTCAGATTCTGAGGCACAAAATATTTTCGCGCCACGCGTTGAATCTCCGCTGGGGTCACATCCATAAAGCGCTGAATTTCCGTGTTATACAGATCAGGATTTTTCAGAATCACCGCATCATAGCCCAGGGCGTCGGCGCGGCTCTGCGCGCCTTGTCGGTTCAGAATAAAATCGCGCAGAATCTCGTTTCGGGCCCGCTCCATGTCCTGGCGAGGAATTGTTCCATACTTCAGCCGGTCAAGGACTGCGTTCACCTCCGCTTCGCCCTGCGCCGGTGTATACCCGGAATTCATAACAGAAAAGATGAAAAACAGATTGGGCAGCTCCGTAAAATTGCCTTCGCTTTCCACCTGCATCGCCATTTGCCTTTCGTAGACCAGCCGGCGGTAAACCCAGGAGCTTTCGCCATCTGAGAGGATTTTAGAAGCCAGGCGCAAGGGGTAAGCGTCCGGTGTGCCATCTGCCGGCATACGATAGCCCTCCACGAAGGCAGGCAAGGCGACATCCTGGGTGAGTTTCACGACGCGCTCGGCTGTCTGCGCAGGCTCCTGGGGATAGTTGCGAGCGATGGGTCGCTCTCCGGGCTTCAGCGGTCCAAAGTATTGCTGCACCCATTCGGTACACTGCTTTGCATCGAAATGGCCCACAACGACCAGCGTGGCGTTGTTGGGCACGTAATACGTATCGTAAAAGGATTTCACCTCGCTCACATCTGCGCGATCCAGATCATCCATGCTGCCGATAGGCATGTGTCGATAGGGAGAGAGGGTGAAGGCGTGGGCGTAGAGGGTTTCCACCACGTTCCCATAGGGCTGATTATCAAAGCGCTGCCGCCTTTCCTCTTCCACCACTTCCCTTTCGTTTTTGAAGGTCGATTCGGTGATCTGAAGGTTCCGCATGCGGTCGGCTTCCAGCCACAAGACCACCCGCAGATCGGCGCTCGGCACCGTTTCCCAGAAAACGGTGGCGTCCTCGGTGGTGAAGGCGTTGTCGATGCCGCCGGCGCGGACAATGTAATTTGAGAATTCATCCGGAGCCAGATTTCGCGTGCCGTCGAACATCAGGTGCTCAAAAAGGTGGGCAAACCCCGTCCTGCCGGGGTGTTCATCTTTGGAGCCTACGTGGTACCAGACCTGCACATCAACAACCGGGGCCTGATCATCCGGCGCCATCACCACTTCCAGGCCATTCTGAAGATAAAACCTGTCGAGCGTAGTATGCGGCAGCTTGACGCGCGCCGTGGCCGTGGCGGCAGCGAGAAGGAGGATTAGTACGGCTGCGTATTGTGGCTTAAAGGTCATCTGCTCTTAGATTATTGAGAATTACAAATTATACTGACAACGCGGGCTGTAGCGGCGCTGTCCTCAGCGCCGAAAAAACGCCGGTGAGGACACCGGCGCTACAGAAAATGCTGTCACCATAATTTGTAAACCTCAGTAGAAGGCGGAAAGCTCAACGCAGCGCCTTCCGAGCTGCTCAATTTGGCCTGATTCCATGTCACAAAATGACGAACAATTTCCCTGTTTTTGCAGTTAAGTCTTTACTTTTCTGTTTCTTACATGAAAGCAAACAAATTAAATTCAGAAGTCTTTTATTATCTTTAAGATACATCGTGCTTTGGAAATTGTTGGTAAACCGCAAGGAACAAGAAGCCAATAACCTTCCGGCTTTCAATGCGCTAGATTCTTTTTGCGCTCATCAGACCTAAACATTCTTTTTTTTCGGAGCAATCGGTGGATTTTGGCCGCCGCGATGGGCGACCCGCCGCCTGGCGCTGACTCGATGTTTTTCAGGAGATGCCATAGAACCGTTCCTTTGGGTTTGAGGCGTTAAGTGGCCCCTTGTCATTCTGAGCGCCAGTGAAGAATCCCTGTATTAAACCAATGCCGGGACCCTTCGCTGCGCTCAGGGTGACAGAGGCTGGCGCGCCTCCCCGGATGCAGCGTAACAGAGTGGGATGAGACGAGGGAGACAGATGAGACAAATGAGACGGATTTTTCAGTAGCGGTCTTCAGGTCAGCGACTTAGACAGCCAAAGCAGCCTCGTCACTCCACAAATTTGTTGGCGATCGGAAAGCGCCGCCCGATGCCGAACGCTTTGGCGGTCACCTTAAGAGCGGGTGCGGCCTGCTGCCGTTTGTATTCAGCGCGGGTGACGCTGCCAATGGTCTGCTTGACCAGGCGAGGGTCCAGTTTGAATCTTGCGACGATTTCCTGGGCGCAGAGATTCTCTTCGATATAGGCGCGCAGAATCGGGTCGAGGATTTCGTAAGGCGGCAGCGTATCCTGATCCGTCTGGTTAGGCCGCAGTTCGGCGGAGGGCGCTTTTGCAAAGCAGGCGGCGGGAATCGGGCCGTCTCCCGTTCCCTGCTCGTTCATATATCGCGCCAGTTGGTAGACCATGGTTTTGGGGACATCCGCGATCACCGCAAGTCCCCCGGCCATATCGCCATAAAGCGTGCAATATCCCACCGCAAGCTCGGATTTATTCCCCGTGCTCAGCAGCAAAGCGCCGAATTTATTGGAAAATGCCATCAAAATGTTGCCTCGAATGCGCGCCTGAATGTTTTCCTCCGTCACATCGTGAGGGCGCTCGGCAAAGGCGGGCTTCAGAGCGGCGAGGTAATTTTCAAAGATGGAGCCTATGGGGACAATCTCAAAGTGAATGCCCAGGTTGCGGGCGAGCGCCTCAGCGTCGCGCACGCTACCGGGAGAGGAATAGGGCCCGGGCATGCTGATGCCATAGACCGCTTCAGGCCCGAGCGCCTCGGCCGCCAGAGCGGCCACGACGGAGGAATCAATCCCTCCGCTCAGCCCCACAATGGCTTTGTGAAATCCGCATTTCCTCATATAGTCGCGCGCGCCCAGGATGAGAGCGCAATGGATGGCCTCGATTTCTGAAGCCGGTTCAGGGCGCAAATCGCCGCGACCGCTCGCTGCGTCGAAAACCACCAGGTCTTCCTCAAACGCCTTGGCCCGAGCGCACAACTCGCCTTGAGCGTTAAAGGCATAGCTCGACCCGTCAAAAATCAGGCTGTCATTGCCGCCGACGAGATTGACGTAAACCACCGGAACGCGACGCTCGCGGGCAATGGCTTTAAGCATCTCCTTCCGTAACTGAATCTTTCCTTCACTGAACGGCGAGGCCGCGATGTTGAGGATGATTTCAGCTCCGGCGCGAACGGTCTCCTCCACCGGATCACGCGTGTAAAACCGCCTTTTCCAGAAATTCTTGTCGTTCCAGGCGTCTTCGCAGATTGTAAGGCCCAGGCGCCATCCTTTGAGCAGATAAGTGGCTGGCGACTTCCCCGGCTCAAAATATCGGGATTCATCAAAGACATCGTAGAAGGGCAACAGAATCTTGGCGTAATCAAGCTCCACCTTGCCGCCCCGCAGCAGAGCCGCGGCGTCAGAAACCGCCTTTCCCTGTTCCGCGCCGGAGCGACGGACGTAACCCACCAGCGCGGCGATGGGAGGAAGTTTTTGAGCCAATTGGTTGAGTTCCTGTTCGCATCGCTCCACGAAGCACGGCCTGTCAATCAAGTCGCGGGGCGGATAGCCGCACAACGCCAGTTCCGGAAATACGACCAGGTCAGCCTGCAACTGGTGAGCGCGCTCAGCAAACTTCAGGATGCGATCCGCGTTGCCGGCGAAATCGCCCACCGTGGCGTTCATCTGCGCGAGAGCAATCTTCATCAAGGGTGTCCAAAGGTGTGCTACAAGAAGCGTATACGTTATTATAGAGTACCTGCGGACAAAATCCACGCGTAGGGGCGCCGTCCCCCTACGGCTATGACAAGAGGGCGGGCGCGATGGTAAACTCCGTTATGACCAGAAAAGTTGTGAACTTTGCTCGCGTCGTGATGCGGCGCTCCCGGCTGGGAAGCGCGCGAGGGGGATGCTGCGTCACGGGCGGAAGTATGGAACCACTGGCTTACATGTTAGCAAAGCGCCTGTTGATCCGCCGCTCGTGAAGATGCCTGAATTGACAATCAACCATTCCCTACTCTTTTCACACTGTCACCCCGAAGTCATGGCGGTGACGTCTAAGAATTATTGAAACCTCTGGCCGTTGAGATTCGTAAGTACCATCTTGGCCTTCGTTTACGTGAATCTCAATGTGCCAGGAAGAAGAAAGGATTTAGCAATGAATCGCAGATACCCTTGGATGCTCCTGCTCGGAGCCTTCATCTTTGCTTTGCTGGGGCTGCCCACACTCAGGGCGCAGCAAAATGCAAATGCAAAAGCTGAGGACGCCTACGACCAATCCATCGAACGCAGCTATACGCGCACCAGTTGGTTTCCGAACGTTCTGGGACCCTATATGAACCCTCGCGTCCCTGGCTTTCAACTGGCCAATTCTCAGCTTCTTCATGAACTGATTCAGAATGGCAAGATGCAGCTTTCGCTTCAGGATGCCATCGCTCTCGCCGTCGAGAATAATCTGAATATCGCTGTAGCGCGGTACAACCCTCAATTTGCGCAGATCGACAAAGTTCGCGCCGCCAGCGGCCAGGCCACGCGCGGCATCGAAGGCATGTTTCAGTCATCGGCTTTGTTTGCCGGAGCGCTCGGCGGCGGCGTCGGCGCTGCGTCGGGCGGATTCCAGCAAGGCGCGGCAGGCAGCGCCGTGGGCGGCGTCAACGTCAACCGCGTGGGTTCGGTCGGCTCGTTCGATCCGGTCGTTGGTTTTTCCGCCGGATGGGCTTACAGCCAATCGCCTCTTGCCAGCAGCATTGTGAATGGCGTTTCCCTGCTTACCGGAAACACGGGCCAATACAACGTTTTTTTCGGGCAGGAACTTCCCACAGGCACGAGCTATGAAATTGTCGCAGGCGGCGCGCGCCAGTCCACCAACTCTCTGACCAACATCTTCAATCCGCAGGTGGTCTCTTCGATGACGATCGGCATCGAACAGCCCCTGCTTAATGGCTTTGGATATCGAGCCAATGCCAAGTTCATCCGCATTGCCGCCAATGAGGTAGGCATCGCCAAGGACTACTTCCGCGAGCAGGTGGCCAGTGTGATCTCCACCGTCGAGAACGATTACTGGACGCTGGTGCAGGACAAGCAGAACGTGCTCGTCGCGCAGGAGGCGGTGAAATACAATCAGAAGCTGCTTGAGGACAACAAACGGCAGGTGCAGATTGGGACGATGGCGCCGCTTGACGTGATCCAGGCGGAATCGAACCTGGCGACGGCCCAGCAGAACTTGATTGTGGCCCAGACCACATTCCAGCAACAGCAGGAACTTATGAAAACAGCGATTTCCAAACAGGTCGTCGGCGATCTGCTGACGGCGGATATCGAGCCGACCGACAAACTGCCTGATCCGGCGGCCAATCCCGTGCCGACGGTGGAAGAAGCGCTACAGATGGCGCACGAAAACCGCCCTGAGGTGGATTTGAACGATCTCAACTTGAAGAATGAAGAGATCATTCTGAAAGCCAACCGCAATGCCCTGCTGCCCACGCTGAACGCTTTTGCTTCCTTCACGCCCAGCGGCCTTGCCGGAGAAAGGGTTCTTTTTGCCCCGGGGAACGGTTTCCTGCCTGGCCCGCCGGTGGGCAAAGTTCCCGGCGGGGTGGGTCAGGCTCTGACGCAAATTCTTCACAACCAATACCCCAACTATTCCGTAGGCTTTACGCTGGCCATGCCGATCCGCAATCGCGCCGCGCAGGCGGACGCAGCTCGCGCTTTACTTGAAGAGCACCAGCTTCGCACAACCGTACAACAAACCCTGAATACTATCGACCAGGACGTGCGGCAGGCAGAGATTGCCGTGGTCCAGGGACGAGCGCGCATTGAGGCCGCGCAGAAAGCGGTGGATTACGCGCGCCAGCAACTGGAAGATGAGCAGAAAAAGTTCAAGGTGGGTGAGTCCACTGTAACGCTTGTCATTCAGATGCAAAACGCCCTGACTCAGGCTGAAGGCACGCTGGTGACGGCTCGCGCCAGCTATGCAACAGCGTTGACGCAATTTCAGCTTGCTACGGGAACCATCCTGCAAAAGAATAACGTGCAACTGGTGGAAGCCCTGACCGGGCACGTGAATCGCGTGCCCAATATTCCAGGCACCCCTGTTGCCGAGAAACCTTAGAGCAAAATAGATTGGCGAGTCGATAATTTGTCACCCTGAGCGCAGTGAAGGGTCTCTGGATTCTTTCGACGAAATTCAGGGATTCTTCCGCTTCGCTGCGCCCAGCGTGAGAATGGCAGGTGAAGCAAATCATTCCTTCCTCCTGCCCTCTCTCCAGGAGAAGAGGCAGGCTTTCTTAATGATCTCCGACTACCTCCTTTCCGATTGCTGATCCGCAATTTTTCTCCCGCCGCGGCTATTTGGGGTCATGTGCATGTTCTGTCGTTTTTGTGAGAGTTGCTTTCGGAAATCTGAAATTCGGAATTTGGCTTCGCTCGGGCCTTCCGTTGACATTTCCCTGCCAAATAAGTTGCAATGGGTGACATGGCGAAGGAAGCAGAGACAGGCGTTGAGCCGAAGGCGGACGCTCTCAGCCGCCAGGCTTCTGCGGCTGAAATGGAGTGGCAGGAGAAGGTCTTGAAACCTGCCTTGGAGCGTTCCCCGGAGCGCCAGAAAACTTTCACCACCATCTCAGGCGTCGAAATCAAACGACTTTACACTCCCGCCGATCTCCCGGATTTTGATGCGGAACGCGACCTGGGAAATCCGGGCGAGTATCCCTACACCCGCGGAATTCACGCCACGATGTACCGGGGAAAAGTCTGGACCATGCGCCAGTTCAGCGGCTTTGGCGCTCCTGAAGAGACGAACCGGCGCTTGCACTATCTTCTGAGCCAGGGCCAGACCGGGCTTTCCATTGCATTTGACCTGCCGACGCTGATGGGTTACGACAGCGATCATCCGCTGGCGGAAGGCGAAGTGGGCAAATGCGGCGTAGCGGTGTCCTCGCTGGCGGATATGGAAACGCTGCTTCAGGGTCTGCCGCTGGAACAGGTGAGCACCTCGATGACCATCAACTCGCCCGCAGCGGTCATCTGGGCGATGTACCTGGTTGCGGCGGAAAAGAGCGGCGCTGCCTGGAAGAAACTTTCAGGGACGATTCAGAACGACATCCTGAAGGAGTATATTGCGCAGAAGGAATACATCTTCCCGCCTGCGCCTTCCATGCGGCTGGTGGCAGATACTATTGCTTTCGCCGCCCGCGAAACGCCACGATGGAATCCCATTTCCGTAAGCGGCTATCACATTCGTGAGGCAGGCTCGACGGCCGTGCAGGAACTCGCATTCACCCTGCGCGATGGCATCGAATACGTCGAATGGGTTTTGCGCGCGGGACTGGCGGTGGACGATTTTGCGCCTCGCATCAGCTTCTTCTTCAATTCTCATAATGACCTCTTTGAGGAGGTTGCCAAATTCCGCGCGGCTCGCAAGGTGTGGGCCCGCGTGATGCGCGAGCGTTTCGCGGCGAAAAATCCCCGTTCCTGGCTCTGCCGCTTCCACACCCAGACGGCCGGCTGCTCACTGACCGCGCAGCAGCCTTACAACAACGTGGCTCGCACCGCGATCCAGGCGCTGGCTGCGGTGCTCGGCGGCACGCAGTCGCTTCACACCAATTCGCTGGATGAGGCCTGGTCTCTGCCCACGGAAGAAGCCGCTACGCTGGCCTTGCGCACGCAGCAGGTGCTGGCTTACGAAAGCGGACTTACGGAAGTTGTGGATCCGCTGGCGGGATCATACCTGGTTGAGAAGCTGACGCTTCAGACTGAGCGCGCCTGTTATGAGTATTTTGACAAGATCGATGCCATGGGCGGAATGGTGGCTGCCATTGAAAAAGGCTTTCCGCAGCGGGAAATTCATGAGGCGGCTTATGCTTATCAGAGGGCCATCGAGCGGAAGGACAAAATTATTGTGGGCGTGAATGAGTTTACCTCCCGCGAACAACCTATCAACATCCTTGTTGTGGATCAGAGCGTGGCCGCAGCGCAGGGCCGCAAATTGCAAGAGCTGCGCGAGCGGCGGGATCATGCTGGGGTGCAGTCAACATTGGAAGCGCTGAGAAGCGCTGCCGCAACGGATCAGAACCTGATGCCCTTTATCCTGAATTGCGTTCGGTCGTATGCGACGCTCGGCGAGATCTGCGACGCGCTGCGAAAGGTCTTTGGAAAGTATGAAGAGCCGGCATTTCGGTAAGGCTGAGTTGATGATCCACGGCGGGCCGTCCAAGAGGAGATATTTTTAACCTCTTTTCTTGCACTTAAAACTCTGAACTTTTAACTTCTTTATGCCTGACAAACCCATCCGTGTTCTCGTGGCCAAGCCCGGCTTGGATGGTCACGATCGCGGCGCAAAAATTGTGGCGCGCGCGCTTCGCGACGCCGGCATGGAGGTGATCTACACCGGTTTGCGTCAAACGCCGGAGCAGATCGTCAACGCCGCCTTGCAGGAAGACGTGGACGCTATCGGCATCTCGATTCTTTCGGGAGCGCATAACTCCATCCTGCCTCGAATCTGCGAACTGCTTCGCCAGGAAGGGATGGAAGACGTACTCCTGGTTGTGGGAGGAATTATTCCGAATGAGGACATCCCTGGGCTTAAGAGCGCAGGCGTGGCTGAGGTCTTCCAACCCGGCATCTCAACCCAGGCAATTGTGGATTTTATCCGGACTCATATCCGGCATAAGAACGCTCCCGCAGGTTGACACAACGGGAGGCTTTTCGCCTCGATTCTTCAGGCATGCCGCCAAACACCCTCACCCGCTGCTTCTGATTCCCTCTCCTGCTGCGAGGGACGAGAGAGGGTTGCGCGTAGCAGGTGAGAGCCAAAATCTATTGGCCTTCGCGTCCTAAAGACGCAGTAAAACATCTCAAATAAAGGTGGCTTTCCAAGGAGGAGTATGAGCCTGGTCGCAAAACCCGCGAGGTTGCTGAAAAACTTCAGCAGCCTGTCATTCCGAGGAGCCGAAGGCGGTCTCGAGCTTACGAGGGAGGAATCTCGTAAGTACTTTATTTGTGGAGTGAGATTCCTCGCTTCGCTTGGAATGACGGTGTCCTTAGTGTTTTTCAGCAATCTGCCAGAAACGGAGAAAATGAATGGTGCGGTACGATATCTCGCTCCTGACTGATGATGACCTCCATTATTTCAACGAAGGCACGCACTACCGGCTGTATCAAAAATTAGGCGCTCATCTTTTGCAGGCGAAAGGGGTGGAAGGCGTCTATTTTGCTGTCTGGGCCCCGAATGCGGAACGTGTCTGCGTGATCGGCGACTTCAACTATTGGGACAAGAACAACCACCCGCTCCAGGCGCGAGGGGAATCGGGTGTGTGGGAAGGCTTTATTCCCCATATTGGGAAGGGAACCAGGTACAAATTTCAGGTCTATTCGCGCTACCAGGGCTATCAGATCGATAAAGCCGATCCCTTCGCTTTCTATAACGAAGTTGCGCCGCAGAACGCCTCGATTATCTGGGACCTAGACTACACTTGGAGCGATGCGGAATGGATGAAAAGCCGCTCCGAACGCAATTCACGAAGCGGCCCGATTGCAATTTATGAAGTACACCTCGGCTCCTGGCTGCGGTCGCCCGACAATCCGGAGCAGTTCTTCGGCTATCGAGTTCTCGGTGAAAAACTGGCAGATTATGTTGAGAAAATGGGCTTCACCCATGTGGAATTTCTGCCCGTGATGGAACACCCCTATTATCCCTCCTGGGGTTATCAGATTACGGGTTACTTTGCTCCCACCAGCCGTTACGGGACGCCACAGGATTTCATGAGCTGCATTGATCACCTGCACCAACGCGGTATTGGAGTGATTCTGGATTGGGTTCCCTCCCACTTCCCGAACGACGGTCATGGGCTGGGATTTTTTGACGGCACGCACCTTTATGAGCACGCCGATCCGCGCCAGGGCTTTCACCCGGAATGGAAAAGCTTCATCTTCAATTATGGCCGCAATGAAGTCCGCAGCTTCCTGCTCTCAAGCGCTCTGTTCTGGCTGGATCGTTATCATGCTGACGCCCTGCGGGTGGACGGCGTGGCATCCATGCTTTACCTGGACTATGCGCGCAAAGAGGGCGAATGGATTCCCAACCAATATGGAGGCAAGGAAAACCTGGAAGCCATCGACTTTCTCCGTCAGATGAATGTGAGCGTTTACCAGAATTATCCGGACGTCCAGACGATTGCCGAAGAATCCACTTCCTGGCCGATGGTATCCCGCCCGACGGATATCGGAGGGCTGGGCTTTGGCATGAAGTGGGACATGGGCTGGATGCACGATACGCTCAGTTACATGTCAAAAGACCCCATCTACCGCTCTTATCATCAGGGCGAGCTCACCTTCCGGATGATTTACGCGTTTACGGAAAATTTCGTCCTGCCTCTTTCCCACGATGAAGTCGTGCACATGAAAGGATCGCTTTTGCGCAAAATGCCGGGCGACGACTGGCAGAAGTTTGCGAATCTGCGCCTGCTCTTTGGATATATGTACGCGCAGCCCGGAAAGAAATTGCTTTTTATGGGCGGCGAAATCGCGCAGTGGGACGAGTGGAAATACAGCTACAGCGTGGACTGGCATCTGCTTGAATACGCTCCTCACCGGGGAGTGCAAAAATGGGTGGAGGACCTGAACAGGTTCTACCGTTTGGAGCCATCGATCTATGAGCTGGATTTTGAACCGGAAGGCTTTGAATGGATCAACTGCAATGACGCGGCAGCCAGCACTCTAAGTTTTATCCGCAAAGGCCGGACGACCCGCGACCTGATTTTAGTGGTCTGCAATTTTACGCCGGTCATCCGCACCGGATACCGCGTGGGCGTGCCGCAAGGCGGTTTCTGGAAAGAGATGCTCAACAGTGATTCTACCGTTTACGGCGGCAGCGGCCAGGGAAACGCGGGCGGCATGGAGGCAGAAGCCATCCCTTACGATGGCCGCTCTTATTCGCTGTCTTTGACGCTGCCTCCTTTGGCAGCGATGTATTTTAAGAACGCCGGATCGTGAAAATTCAAACTGAAGGAGCCTTATGGCAGCAATCCTGGAGAAGAACGTTCAAAAGTATATCGATTCTATGCTTCCAGCGCGGGACGCCGTACTGCGTGAAATGGAGCGTTATGCCGCAAAACACGAGGTCCCGATTGTGGGTCCGGCCTGCGCGCGGGTTTTATTTCAGCTTGCCCGCTCCATCAAGGCGCAAAGAATTTTTGAGTTGGGATCGGCTATCGGATATTCCACCCTCTGGCTGGCGCGCGCGGTGGGGCCGAAAGGTACAGTTTTTTATACGGACAGCGATCCTGAAAATGCCGAGCGCGCCAAGGGTTATCTGGGCCGGGCCGGCGTTTTGAACCGAGTCAGGATTCTGGTGGGCGATGCGCTGAAGATGCTTCAGTCAACTGAAGGCGAATTTGACCTGATCTTCAATGACGTGAACAAGACCCAATACCCCGAAGTTTTCCGCCTGGCGGCGCCCAGGCTGCGGTCGGGCGGGCTTCTGGTGACGGATAATGTATTGTGGTCAGGCCGCGTCGCAAAGGTTGCCGGCGCAAAAGACGCCAGCACGCGCGCGATTCAGCAATTCAACCGCCAACTTTATCGCTCGACGGACTTCTTCACCACCATCATTCCTTTGCGGGACGGACTGGCTGTGGCGCTGAAGAATAGCGCCATTTCGTGAGGCGGATTCCTGAAGCCCTCTCTCAACCCTCCGCTTCCAGAAATCTTTCGGCATCCATAGCCGCCATACAGCCTGATCCCGCTGCGGTCACAGCCTGGCGATAGGTGCGATCCTGGACGTCACCGGCGGCAAAGACGCCGGGAATATTCGTCTTGGAACCATTGCGGGTCTTCAGGTAACCCAACTCATCCATTTCAAGTTGTCCTTTGAAAAGCGCGGTATTCGGCGAATGGCCGATGCCGATGAAAAGGCCGTCGCAAGGATAGAGTGTCTCTTCGCCAGTCTGAGTGTTTTTGAGCCGGACTCCGGTTACTTCGGACTTTTCGGGGTCCAGAATGTCAACTACCACAGAGTTCCAGACGGGCTTGATCTTCTCGTTGCGAAGCAGGCGGTCGGCCATAATCTTTGAAGCGCGCAGTTGATCGCGGCGGTGAATCAGGCTGACGCGGTTGGCATAGCGAGTCAGAAACAACGCCTCTTCGGCGGCCGTATCCCCGCCGCCGACCACTGCCACTTCCTTTCCCCGGAAAAAGTACCCATCGCACGTGGCGCAGGTGGAAACACCGTGCCCAAGCAATCGTTTTTCGGATTCCAGCCCCAGGAGCTTCGCTGAGGCCCCGGCAGCGACGATCAGCGTTTTGGTTTCAATCTGCTCCTTGCCGAGTTCCAGAAGAAAAGGCCGGCGTGAAAGATCCGCGCGTGTAACATCGCCCTCTTTGAATTCCGCGCCGAACTCGGCAGCCTGCTTTTGCATCATTTCAATCAGTTCGGGACCTTGCACTCCCTTGGGAAAGCCCGGATAGTTTTCGACCAGGGTCGTGAGGCTCAGTTGCCCTCCGGCTTCCAGGCCGCGAATCACCAGCGGGTTTAGATTCGCTCTGGCGGCGTAGATGGCCGCAGTCAGTCCTGCGCAGCCCGAGCCTATAATGACGACATTCCGCATTAATCTGCCTCCTGGTTATAAACCTCTATCTTACTCGAATTGAGTTACAGCCTGTTGCATGTCAAGCTTATTTGATGCTAGAAGGGCATTCTGGTTCTTTCGCCCTGTTCTGAGACAACGCAGGCATTTGGAATGAAGGGGATGGACGCCACACCCACATGAGCCTTGGAGCCCCGTCAGACGCTGTCGTCGCCGAAGGCATCAGCAAGAGATTCGATTCCGTCACTGCCGTCTCGAAGCTGAGTCTTTCGATCAGGCAGGGAGCCTTGTTCGGATTGCTGGGTCCCAACGGAGCGGGCAAGAGCACCACCCTGCGAATGATCATGCGCGTCCTCGTCCCCGATGAAGGGCGGCTGCGCGTTTTTGGCCAGCCCTTGACCAGCAGCGTTCAGAATATGATTGGCTATCTCCCCGAGGAGCGCGGCCTTTATCCCCGAATGAAAGTAATGGAAGTGCTCGTGTTTTTGGCCAGTCTGAAAGGGGTTCCGGAATCCGAGGCTCGGCAACGCGGGCGCGTCTGGCTGGACCGGCTGGAGATCGGCGCCTGGGCGGAAAGGAAAGTTATCGACCTTTCCAAGGGCATGCAACAGAAAGTGCAATTTATCGCCGCGGTGCTCCATCGGCCACAACTGCTGATTCTGGATGAGCCGTTTGCGGGCCTCGATCCCATCAATGCCGCAATCATCAAGGATATCATGCTCGAAATGCATGACCGGGGGACTACGATTATCCTTTCCTCACATCGCATGGAACAAGTTGAAATGATGTGCGACTCCATTTGCTTGATCAATGCCGGCCAGAAAGTCCTGGATGGCGAGCTTCAGACGATCAAGCGCCAGTACGGTAAGAACACCGTGCGCATTGAGTATTGCGGCGACGAAAGTTTTCTGGATCAGCCCGCAATTATTGAAAGAATCAACCGCCACGGAGCCTTGGTTGAGGCAAAGCTCCGCACAGGCGCCGACCCGCAGGAAATTCTTAAAGCCGCCGTCGAGCGCGGGGTGCGCATCCGACGCTTTGAATTAGTGGAACCCCCTCTGAACGATATCTTCATCGAGAAGGTCTCGGAGGGTCATGCCTAAACTCTGGTTCGTAATCAAACGTGAATATCTGACGCGAGTCTTCACGAAAGGCTTTATTATCAGCACGGTTGCCATTCCCGCATTCATTATCGGGATTATTGCTTTTCAGTTCTTTGTCGCTGAAAAGCAGCCGGCTCGCACGCAAACGATCGCCATTGTGGACGAAGCCGGTCAACTGGGGAATTTGATTGAGTCTCTCCTTACAAAACAGAAACTGCCCGACGGCAAGCCGGCTTTTGCCGTCGTCCAGATTCAGGAACAGCCGCGCGACCCGCAGGAGCTGAGAGCGCACCTTACGACACTGACTCGAGCGCACAGGCTGAGCGGCTATCTCTGGATTCCTCGCGGCATTCTCGCAGGCGAAAAGCCGCAGTTCGTGGTCAGGAATCCAGGGGCCTTCATGACGCTGGAGACAATCAACCACGCTGTGACTAACGCCGTAATTGCCCGGCTTCTCCAAAGCAAGGGAGTTTCCGTCCAGAATCTGTCCACCCTGCTTCACAACGCCGACGTTCGGCTGATTCACTTAACCTCGAAAGGAGAGTCTGAAGAGAAAGGACAGATCTATGCCGTGGCTATCGGAATGGCCACGATCCTCTACGGCAGCCTGTTGATGTATGGCATCACCACAATGCGCTCGGTGCTGGAAGAAAAGACGACGCGGATTATGGAAATCCTGATTTCTTCGATTCAGCCGTTCGAGCTCCTGGCGGGAAAAATCCTTGGCGTGGCTGCGGTCGGACTCACGCAGTTTCTCATCTGGGCCGTCTCTGCCGGTCTGCTCGCCGCCTATGGTCTGAGCATGGCAAGAACGATGAGGCCTTCGGATTCCGGATTCAATGTTCATCTTCCGCCCGTGTTGCTGGCTTTTGGAGTGGTTTATTTCATCGGCGGCTATTTTCTGTTTGCTTCGATGTACGCTGCCATTGGCTCGGCGGTCTCGAGCGAACAGGATGCGCAGCAACTTCAGATGCCGGTCACGTTGCTGCTTGTGGCCAGCTTCTTCCTGTTCAGCATTGTGATGAGCGATCCTAACTCGCCCGTCTCGATTGCCCTCTCGATGATTCCCTTCTTCTCGCCGATCCTGATGGTGATGCGCATTGCGCTTCAGACTCCGCCGCTCTGGCAAATCGCGCTCTCGTTGGTTCTACTTGCGCTGACGACGCTCGGCGTCACCTATGCCTCAGCTCGGATCTATCGCGTGGGAGTTCTGATGTACGGCAAGCGGCCTTCCTTCATTGAGCTTCTCCGCTGGCTGAGATACTCGTAGACGAGCGCCTGGGTTGGGTATACAAAATGGTGCGCACCACGGCGCAGTATGTTTGATTAGCCACGGTTAATTCGCAGTTGGAATTAGCCGTGGAATTTCATCCCAAGAAAAAACTTACCGCTAAGTCGATATTTTTCGCCTCAGGCGGCTTCTCGGAATCACAAGCTGTGAGAGTTTTGCAGCGACCCGCTAAGGCTGGGCAAGGGCAAAGTAACCTGTCTTGCTGCGGACTCGCACGCCCTTGCGAAGGACCACTACCCGAATGCGGCGGTAGGTCCCATTCAGGTTCTGGTCGGTGGGTGTGTAGCCAATACTGTATTGGGAGTTTAATTCGCGTCCCAGCGCTTCGAGGGCGTCCGCCAGGTGCATCAGCCTTTGCGCGGTATAAATGCCGGTTTGCGCCCCTAATCCGATATTCTGGCTGCCGTCATCGTTGATCGTCCCGTGGGCAAGATATCCCGTTTCCAGATCTGCTCCCACTTCCTTTTCGAGGGGGAAGAAAGCTCCGCCGCCCGTTTCGTCGGCAAGCTGACGCAAATATTTATCGCCTGGGTTTGAAAAGCCGTACATCGAATTGCCGATGGTGTAGATGGAAGTTTCAGCGCGATGAGCCATGGAAATGGCTTCATCCAGCGTGTGCTTGCTTTGCACGTCCAATCCATCGCTGATCAGAACCAGCACTCGACGCGTGCCTTCGGCAGGGCCGGAATTGAGCATTTTGGTCTCACAGGCGGTATAGATTGCATCGTACATGGCCTTTCCGCCGCCCGCTTTAAGATCGCGAATCTTTGACATCAAGAGATCAGGATCGGAGGTGAAATCCTGGAGAATCGAGCTGCTTTCATCAAAGGTCTCAAGAAAAATTTTGTTGCGAGTGTTCTGCCCTTCCAGCATGTTGTACACAAACTGCTCCGCCGCATCCTTCTCAAATTTCATCTGCATCCGCATGCTGTTGCTGGTGTCGAGCACCAGGCCGATCCGGAGAGGGGGCAGCGGCTCCTGGCGGAAATAGGTGATATTTTGACGCTTACCGTCTTCAAAGACTTCAAAATCGTTTTGGGTAAGATCAATGACGGGAAATCCGCGCCGATCCAGCACGGTGACAGGAACGTTGACCACGAGAACTCGCCTGCGGATCTCACCGGCAGCATTCTGTGTCGTATTTGGATTTGAGGCGGCCTTCCCAGCAGGAGTGGGCTTTCCGCTATCGTCAGCGGCAGAGGGCTGACTGCCTGGCATTGATTTCCCTGCCCCGCACATTGTCAGGCACATCACCAACAGGATGATATGCCTCGTCAGTTTTATCCGTTCACGCCGTTGGTCTCTCAAACCTTCTCCAAGCATAATCATTTTCATCTTAGCTCAAAGAATCAGGGTTGGAAATGGAGCGAGTTCAGATTCTTGCTGCTTTCTTCATGGACCATTTTGACCAGCTCAATGACGTGCTCAACCGGGGTGTCGGGAAGAACTCCATGACCCAGATTAAAGATGTGCCCGAGGCGTCCAGCGGCTTGCCGGAGGATTTTCTGAACGCGCTGGCGGATGAAAGGCAGGTCCGCATACAAAACGACAGGATCGAGATTTCCCTGAACGGCGACACCCGGCCCCAAGCGTTTCCAGGCTTCATCCAATTCGACGTGGGAGTCAAGTCCGATCACGCTCCCTCCCGCGTCTCGCATGCTTTCGAGCAGTAATCCCGTTCCAGTCCCAAAATGAATAATGGGGACGCCGGGCTTCAGATGCTGTAAAAGCCTGCGCGTATGCGGCTGAACGAATTCCCTGTAATCGCTGGGCGAGAGACATCCGACCCATGAATCGAAAATCTGAACCGCTTGGACTCCGGCCTCGATCTGGCCGTTTGCGTATTTTATGAGGCCTCGCGTGAGGCGTTCCATCAATGCATGCCAGGCGCCCGGATCGCCAAACATGAGAGCCTTGGTGTGCCGGAAGTTTCGGGAAGCGCCCCCTTCGATCAGGTAAGAGGCCAGTGTGAACGGCGCGCCGGAGAATCCGATAAGAGGCTTGGCGGGATCAAGACTGGCGCGCGTGCGTCGCACCGCATCAAAGACGAAAGCCAGGGATTCCTGCGGTTCTACCTCGCGCAAGCGATCCACATCCGATGGCGTTTGCAGCGCGGGCGTCACCCATGGTCCGCTGCCTTTTTCATATTCCAGGCGAAAACCCATGGGTTCAGCGATCAGGAGAAGGTCTGCAAACAGGATGGCTGCGTCAGCGCCGATTTTTTCTGTGGCGGCAATCGTGACTTCAGCGACTCGATCGGGATCTTTACATAGCTCCAGAAAAGGAGTGCGGGCGCGAATCGCCTGGTATTCCTTCAAATAACGCCCTGCCTGGCGCATCAGCCAAACAGGCGTTGCATCAGTAGGTTCCCGACGGCAGGCTTTCATGAAGCGCGAATTGTGCCACCGGGGTTGTAGTGCGCTCTCGCGGGCTGGAGATGCTGCCGGGGAAATAATTTCTAACGATGATCGCGCTTTAGTTCCGCCTTGCGCCTTTTCGCGGAAAAGGGATGGAGCCAGCCGGGCGGCTTCGTGAATGAGAATGCCCATTTTGTGATGTTCAGGCTCGAGATCTACGGCGATGCCTTGAGCTGTAAGCGCTTCGGTGCAGGTCGGCCCGACGGAGCATACAATGCGCTGAGGCAGAGCGTTTCGCAGGCTCTCTTCGAGCCCTACCTGTCCTGCTACCTGCATGACGTGTGTCACCTGGACGGCATTCGTGAACACCACAACCTGTGCGCGCCCATCAATGATCTTCTGGATGACCTCTTTGAGCGGAGTAAGGTCTTCCGGCAGCGCCCACCGATAAACAGGCACGCTGAGCACCTCCGCGCCTCGAGCCTTTAGTTCGTCAATGAACCGCTCATTCGAAACCCCATATTCCTGAATGGCAATCCGGCTTCCCTGCAACTCAAAACTGTGCGGATGCTCTTGAAGTTCACTCAGCACTTCATGCCAGGTATTCGGTTCCGGCACACTGATTGTGACCGGAACGCCAAAATTCCGCAGCGCGCGGACTGCTTTGGGTCCCCGAGGTACAACCGTAACCTTCGAAAGCGCACGAACAATTTCCTCACGGGAATAGCGGCTCTCGAGGGTATTTAACAATGTCGTGGCGCCTACGCCAGTCATAAAGATGACGGCATCAAGTTGTCCATTCAGGAGCTTCTGAGCAAACCCAAAAACGGCTGAATTTTCTTCAAAAGGCATTTCCCGCACGGAAGGCGCGACGTGCGGTGCGCCTCCATGCCTGGAAATCAGAGCTGCAATCTCCTTCGCGTTGCGGCTTTCAAAGGCTGCTACTCCGAGTCCCTCGAAGCTCACAGTGAGGTTTGCCGTCTGATTCATAGATCTAGTCCTTGTCTTCAAGAGCGCGCTACAAAAGCTGCCCTGCGTGGGATCAAGATGTTACGGGCGCTCGGCCAAACTCAAGAGTTTGGAAGACTGCAAGGTCATAGGACGGAACCCGCATCGTGTCATCCTATGAGTCTGGTTCGCTTCCGTATTCTTCCTAACTTAACAGGAACCGGATGAATTTGTCAGCGAGCTAGCGCAAGATTACAATTTATTTGATGCGCAGAATGCCTGTGTCACGAGCTTTGTTCGCATTGTGCCTTCCCTTCATTGTGCTTATTTCCCTTAAGGGGATAGACCATCCGACCTACGCGAGCACCTCTGATCTCAACCGCCAATTTCAGGCGGCGGTGACGCTTTATCGAAATCAGCAATATGACCAGGCACGGCAAGTTCTGGAATCATTGCTTCGGCAAGCCCCTAACAACTTCGAGATAAACGAATTAATGGGTTTGGTTTGCACCGGGCAGCACAAGGCGAACCAGGCCAATGTTTATTTCATCAAGGCAGTCCGCCTGCAACCACAATCTGGGGAAGCGCATACGTATCTGGCGGCTAATTTGGTTGATCTTAACCGAAACGAGCAGGCCGAAATTGAGTTCAAGAAGGCTGTGCAGCTTGAACCGGCGAGCTATGACGCCAATCACAATCTGGGAGAGTTTTACATCCGCGTCAGGAAGCTTGCCGCTGCCATTCCTTATCTTCGGAAAGCCCAACAAATTCAGCCCTCTTCTTATAACAACGGATACGATCTGACGCTAGCCGAGATCAAGACCAGCCAGTACGCCGATGCGAGAACCGAAATCCAACACCTGCAAGATTATCACGACAGCGCGGAACTCCATTCACTGCTGGCGACCATTTATGAAAAAACGGGTCAGTATATTCAGGCCGCCAAGGAGTATGAGCTTGCCGCGCATATGGATCCCAGCGAGCAAAATATCTTTGATTGGGGGAGCGAACTGCTGTTGCATCACACCTTAGAACCAGCCACCCAAGTATTTACAAAAGGAGTCCAACTTTATCCTCGTTCGGTCAGATTACAGATCGGGTTGGGAATCGCTCTTTATTCCCGCACGCACTACAAGGAAGCCATCGATGCCTTCTGCCATGCCATCGACTTAAACCCCGAAGATCCACGCCCTTACATATTTCTCGGCCGAATCTATGATGTCTCTCCGATCCAGGCAGAGGCTGTCACCCGGCGTTTTGCGCGCTATGTGCAGTTGCAGCCTCGAAATCCGCAGGCGCTCTATTATTACGCGCTAAGCCTTTGGAAAGGCGCGCGAGCGCAAACGCAGCCTGTGGATTTGCAACAGGTTGAAAAGCTCTTGGAACGAGCGGTCATGATCGATCCTGCTTTTGCTGACGCTCATTTTCAACTCGGAACCTTTTATGCTCAACAGCGCCGATATCCTGAAGCCATCGAGCAGTACCAACGAGCGATTCAGCTTCAGCCGACCCTGGCCGACGCTCATTATCGTCTGGGTGAGGCCTTGGCGCGGACTGGCAAAAAGGAGCAGGCACAGCAGCAGTTTAGAATTTTCAGCCAACTCCATGCCCAGCAAGTGAAAGATCGGGAAAAACAACGCAGCGAAATCATGCAGTTTGTTTACACGATGAAACCCACGGGCAAAAATCCTTGAATAGCGAAGCCTACCAGGGACGTTGTAACGAAGGCAGATTTTCGGTCAGCAAACAATACCAAACGCTGGGCAGAAGTAATTCACGACAGGACTGTTGAGGTTCCAGATAGCCGGCTATTCGGGCAGAATCAAGTTCTGCGTGATTGTCAGTCGCTCGCCGCTGTTGAGCCAGTGAGTCGCCGTGCTTTAACGTCCCGCATCGGTGGCTGACCGAACAAGCGTTTGTACTCGCGGTTGAATTGGCTTGCGCTCTCATACCCGACCTCGAAAGCGGCACTCGCTGCATCAAGCCCCTCAATCAGCATGCGCTCTCGTGCAGCTTGCAATCGAAGCTGCTTCTGGTATTGAAGTGGGCTCATTGCGGTCAGGGCGCGAAAGTGATGATGCAGCGTCGAGATGCCCATGCGCGCGACTTCGGCAAGTTCATCGAGACGCAAGGGCTTCGCGTAATTGGCCCTCAGCCAGGCGACGGCCTTCGCTGTTCTTTGACTCTGGTCGCCCAATGTGGCTATCGCCCGGAGACGCTCTCCTTGAGGGCCTCGAAGCAGGCGGTAGACGATCTCTCGTTGGATCAGGTCGCTCAAAAACGGTATGTCCTCTGGAGCATCCAGAAGGTCTAGGAGCCGGGAACAGGGTTTCAATAGATCGGCGGTCGTTATCCCGATCCCGATGCCACGGCCCTGGGATGAGCTCTCACGGGGTTGGAACTCCTCCTGACTGAAAATCTCCCGGACCACGGCCATATCGAGCTTAAGCAGCAACGCGAGCAAGGGAACCTCCTCGCTCGCTTCAACGATCTGGCTCACGACGGGCACATCCACAGAGCTCAGAAGGAGGGTCGATTCATCGCAGGGATATGTCGTTCCGCCGAGGGTTACGCGCTTTCGTCCCTGAACGAAGACGGTCAGGCTCGGCTCGTACGTCGCGGGATAGCAAGGACTCGGCGCAGTCCGTCGATAGAGAGTGAGGCCGGGTATGACGGTTGCCTGCGCTCCTGCCTGTGGAGTATGCGCGGCAATCTTACGCGCCAGTTCTCTTCGCATCGCAACTACCCGTGATGATGGCTCTCTGTTCATAATCCTCTGATTTCGCGCCTGTTCCATGCAGTCCTCCTTTACGAATCAAGAGTACCGCAAATCGGAAATCTGTATGCACAAAATCTTGTTCGGCGACAGGAATAGGCAATCATTAGGCAGGATCAGGCTACCGCTCGAACAAGGCTCTCGTGTTAAGGTTTGGAGCGAGAGAAACAGGGAGCCAACACCACGAAATCGCAGGATTGGCAAGGAGCCAAACACGACAGGAGAAACAATGCAAAAACGCAAACTTGGAAAGAGCAACCTGGAAGTCTCGACCATCGGGCTGGGCTGCATGGGAATGAGCTACTCTTACGGCCCGCCCAAAGAAAAGCAAGAGATGATCGCTCTTATTCGGGCAGCCGTGGAACGCGGCGTCACGTTCTTCGATACGGCCGAAGCTTATGGCCCGTACATCAATGAAGAACTCGTGGGCGAAGCCCTTGCTCCCTTTCGTGGGCAAGTGGTGATCGCCACCAAGTTCGGGTGGAAAATTGATCTCAAGGCCGAGCGAGGTCTGGCGGGACTGGATAGTCGGCCAGAGCACATCAAGGAGGTTGCCGAAGGTTCGCTGAAGCGGCTCAGGGTTGACGCCATCGATCTGTATTACCAGCATCGCGTTGACCCGGAGGTGCCCATCGAAGATGTGGCGGGAGCGGTAAAGGACCTGATTCAGCAAGGCAAGGTCAAACACTTCGGACTTTCTGAAGCGGCAGCAAAGACCATCCGCCGCGCACACGCAGTTCAGCCGATCTCCGCTGTACAGAGCGAGTACTCCCTCTGGCACCGCGATCCTGAAAAGGAAGTGCTGCCGACGTGCGAGGAACTGGGAATCGGCTTTGTTCCCTACAGCCCTCTGGGTAAGGGCTTCCTGACAGGCAAAATCGGTGAAAACGCGAAGTTCGACAGCTCCGACTTCCGCAGTATCCTGCCCCGC
Source organism: Acidobacteriota bacterium (assembly GCA_902812415.1). Taxonomy (GTDB): domain Bacteria; phylum Acidobacteriota; class Terriglobia; order UBA7540; family UBA7540; genus RH2-MAG17b. The sequence continues at coordinate 126,484 of CADDZJ010000001.1, read as the reverse complement.
TTCACCTCGGAGGCTCTCAAGGCGAATCAGGCATTGATTCATTTGCTCAGCAGCATCGCGGAACGGAAGAAGGCCCCACTGGCCCAGATCGCGCTCGCCTGGCTGCTTGCCCAAAAGCCGTGGATCGTTCCCATTCCAGGCACAACGAAGCTGGACCGCCTGGAGGAAAACATCGGAGCGGTGGCAGTCGAACTAACCCCAGACGATCTCCGTGATATCGAAAGCGCATCCTCAAAGATCACGATCCAAGGGGCTCGGTATCCGGAACAGATCGAGCGGATGACCAATCGCTAATGGGCAGCCTCAGTTTCTTAGGAGACTGAAACGCCCTGGGGGACACATTGAATGAGAGAGGAATCCGTTCATGAAATTGTCTTTTGAGAACAAGGTTGCACTCGTCACCGGAGCAGGTTCGGGGATGGGCCTGGCGGCGGCGCAGGCATTTGCTGAAGAGGGTGCTGCGGTCGCGCTGGTGGACATCAATGAATCGGCAGTGCGGGCAGCCGCCGAGCGACTGGTCGCCGCCTGCTATAAGGCGATTGCTATCCGCTGCGATGTTACTGACGAATCTCAAGTGAAGGCGATGGTCGAGCGCGTCGTTTCGGAGTTTGGGCGGTTGGATGCGGCCTTCAACAACGCCGGCGTGCAGAGCCTCGCCGTTGAGACGGCCGATGCCACCAGCCAGGAGTTCGACCGCGTGAATGCGATTAATCTCCGAAGCGTCTGGCTCTGCATGAAGTACGAATTGCTTCAGATGCGCAAACAAGGCAGCGGCGCCATTGTGAACAATTCTTCTATCGGCGGTCTCATTGGCATCCCGGGCCGGGCCATCTATCACGCCAGCAAACACGGCGTGATCGGGCTTACCAAGAGCGCCGCCCTGGAGTATGCCTCCAGAGGCATTCGCATCAATGCCGTGTGCCCCGGAGCAATCGAAACACCCATGGTCGCCGAGATGATCGCCAAAGAGCCCGAGACCATGAAAGACATTACGAAGGAACAACCGATCGGTCGGCTTGGCCGGCCCGAGGAGGTTGCCTCTGCTGTTCTATGGCTGTGTAGCCCTGGCGCAAGCTTCGTGATCGGGCACGCGCTCGCGGTGGATGGTGGGTACACCGCACACTGACGGCGAAATCGCTCATGGCGACCGACCTAGCGCCGGCCCTAAGGCCGGCAGACGTCGAAGTGCCAGGCTGAAGATCTGTGTGAAAACTCACGCTATCTGTCATTCCGAGGAGTCACGCCTGGCGGGACGACGAGGAATCCCGTAAGTCTTTGAAATGCAAAACGCAGATTCCTCGCTTCGCTCGGAATGACCTACTCCGCAACGGTTTTTACACAGACTCTGAAGCCCGGTGCTAGGCGACTGAAACTGAGACATTATGGAGGAGAAAGATCATGCGAGGAGCTGTTCTGTATGGCCCGCGCGATGTGCGGTTCGAGGAGCGCGAGGACCCGAAGATCATCGAACCGACGGATGCCATCATCCGGATCGCAGCGACGTGCGTGTGCGGGTCCGACCTTTGGCCCTTTCGCGGCATTGAACAGTTGAGCCGCCCTCAGCCCGTGGGGCACGAGTACGTCGGCATCGTCGAGGACATCGGCTCCGAGGTCAAAAACGTCGGCGTTGGCGACTTCGTCGTCGGCTCATTCGTCATCTCCGACAACACCTGCGAGATCTGCAGGGCTGGCTATCAGTCCCGCTGCGTGCACGGCGAGTTCGTGGCGCAGACCATCGGCACTCAGTCCGAGCTGGCCCGCATTCCACTCGCCGACGGCACCCTGGTCGCCACGCCTGGCATGCCCGACGAGGACCTGATCCCGTCGCTTCTGGCCGCTTCAGATGTGCTGGGCACCGGCTGGTTCGGCGCCGCTGCTGCCAAAACAGGCCCCGGCAAGACGGTCGCGGTTGTCGGGGATGGCGCGGTAGGCCTCTGCGCGGTGCTCGCGGCCAAGCAGATGGGCGCCGAACGTATCATTGCGATGAGCCGCCATTCGGACCGCCAGAAGCTTGCGCGGGAGTTCGGCGCGACCGACATCGTGACCGAGCGCGGCGAGGAGGGCGTGGCGAGGATCAAAGACATGACTAACGGCCTCGGTGCGCACTCGGTCGTCGAGGCGGTCGGCACGCAGGAGGCGTTCATGCAGGCCGTCCACGCGACCCGGCCTGGCGGCCATATGGGCTTCGTCGGCGTGAACTACGAGGTCCATGTTTCGGGCCTCGAGATATTCTTCGCCCAAATCCACCTGCTCGGCGGCCCCGCCCCAGTGCGCCGCTTCCTGCCGGAGCTGATCGACCTCATCTGGAACCGAAGAATCAACCCCGGCAAAGTTTTCGATTTGACTTTACCCCTGGATCAGGTGGCAGAGGGCTATCGGGCAATGGACGAGCGCCGCGCCATCAAGACGCTGCTGCGACCATAACTCGCTTTGCGCTTCTTGTGGGATGACGAGAAGCGAGCTTTCAAGGAGATCCCACGATGACCGCATGGTCGAAAGACGATCTGCGCAAGTTTGCTGAGACCGATGACCTGCACATTTCACCGTTCCGTGAGGACGGCAAGACATACGGCACTCCTACGTGGATTTGGTCGGTCGCGGTCGAGGACGCACTCTACGTGCGGGCGTACAACGGGCAGAAATCTCGCTGGTACCAAGCCGCGATGCGACAGAAAGCGGGGCGGATCACTGCTGCTGGCATCACGAGGGGAGTCACCTTCGAGCCGGTAGACGGGCCGATCAATGACCGTATCGACGAGGCATACCGGGAAAAGTACCGGGGCAGTCCATATCTCAAGCCGATGATCGGCGCAGCCGCCCGCTCCGCGACGGTCAAGGTCATGCCGCGCGAGACCAATGTATGATGAAGATCAAGAGAGAGCAATGCCTCATGTGATCGTGAAGTTGTGGCTGGGCAAATGCGAACAAATGAAACTACCCCCACCAAAGTGGTACGCCCGTCTACGTCGTTGAGGTCGTTCGATTCAAGGAGATCAAAAGATGGAAATCAAAAGAATTGGTTCGCAACCCTCTGCGAAAGGTCCGTCAGAGTGGTTCGCTGGTGCAGTACGGATCGATCCGCTATTTCAGGCCTCCGATCCGGCGCTCGTTCAAGGCGCGAGCGTAACCTTCGAGCCGGGCTCGCGAACGGCGTGGCACACGCATCCGCTCGGTCAGACTCTGATCGTTACGGCAGGTTGCGGCTAGGCCCAGCGCGAAGGCGGACCGACCGAGGATATCCGTCCGGGCGATGTGGTCTGGTTTCCACCCGGCGAGAAGCATTGGCATGGGGCCACGCCGACCACGGCCATGACGCGTATCGCTATTCAGGAGAAGAAGGGCGGCAAAGTGGTTGACTGGATAGAGCAGGTTACCGACGCGCAATACCGACGCTGACGCAATTTTCGTAGTAGTACCCTTCTGTCGAAGTAACCAGGAAGATTTGATCCAACCCACAGAATAGCATTCACCCCCCACCCCATGCAGGTCGCATGCTTTGATTCCAACAGGTTGCTGAAAAAACCCTTACCACCTGCCATTATGAGGAACCGCAGGCGATGAGGAAGCTCGTAAATACCATATCTTCAGAGCGAGATTCCTCACGGAGTTTATCCTGAGTGCCCGCCCGCTGTTCAGCGGGTTCATAGCGCCAGAAACTTCAGCTAGCCTCTATGTAGAAACAACGACTTGTGTGAAGCTTCTGGAGAGCGAAGCCGGAGGGCTCGGCGCCAGAACGACAAAGTAAGGACTCGGAATGACAACACGCAGAGTCGTTTTCCAGCATTCTGCTAACACCAAGAACGGGGTCCCGCGTTGCGACGTCTTATTTTTCGCGGCCTCTCGAAGGCGCAGGCTCCGGCATGTAAGCATGGAAGTCTCCGGGCGCGTGCGTATGCTCAAATTGAATTGTGCAATGTTCGATGCCAAATCGGCTCGAAAGCGCCTGGCGGATGCGCTCGCCGATTCGTTCACTTTCGGAGGTCGGCATGTCCAGAATGCGAACGTGGCAGGCCAGCGCATGAGAATGAGGATTGAGGCTCCAGACGTGGACATCATGAACGTCACGGACTCCCTCAACTTCCAGCATGGCATTGGCCACCTGTTCGATGGTCATTCCCTTGGGGAAGCTTTCGAGCAAGATATTCATGGATTCCGCGATAATACCGAAGGCGCTCCACACGATCATTCCCGCAATCAGGAAAGCTAGCAAGGGATCAATGAGCCCCTCGCCGGTTGCATGAATGATCCACGCGCCGATAATAATTGCAAGGTTGGACAGGGCGTCGCCCAGATTGTGCAGGAAAATAGCGCGGACGTTCAGGTCTTCCCGACCGTGTGAGAGCCCGCGCGTGATCGTGCCGTTGATGATCAGCGCGATGATTCCCACCGCCAGCATGACGCTGGAGGCGATGGGCTTCGGATGAAGGATGCGCTCGTAGCCTTCGTAACAAATGAAGACGGCCACTCCGATCAGAATCAGCGCGTTGACAAAAGCTGCCAGCACGCCCGCTCGTTGGTATCCGAAGGTTTTTCCGGGGCCTGCCGGCCTGCCCTCAAAATAGACAGCCAGCCAGGCAAAAACCAAGCTGGGAATATCCGAAAGATTGTGCCACCCGTCACTGATGAGAGAGAGGCTATGCGCAACAGAGCCCGCAACGAACTCCGTGGCCACAAGCGCCGTCGTGATGACCAGCGCCACTTTCAGCCAATTCTTGGCGACATGCGAATGCGCAGATTCGTGCACCGAGACCCTCGAACTTGATTCTATGACGGGCTATACAAGACTCGCAATCGCGGGGATTGATCACCGGAGCAAGCGGGCCGCTTCCTTGGCAAAATAGGTAAGAATGAAATCCGCTCCCGCGCGTTTAATTGAAGTCAGACTCTCCATCATGATGCGCTCGCGGTCTATCCATCCTTTTTCAGAGGCGGCTGCGATGAGCGAAAATTCGCCGCTCACCTGATACGCGGCAAGCGGCGCATCAAACTCCTGCCGCGCCAGCGCCATAATATCGAGATAGGGCAGCGCTGGCTTGATCATGATGATGTCGGCGCCCTCTTCAATATCTGAAGCAATCTCCCTGAGCGCCTCGCGCTGGTTGGCAGGGTCCATCTGATAGGATTTGCGGTCGCCAAATTTGGGCGCAGAATCTGCCGCTTCGCGGAAAGGGCCGTAAAACGCGGAGGCATACTTGGCCGAATAAGCCAGAATCGGAACATGCTGGAACCCGCGGTCATCGAGGGCGGCTCGGATTCGCGCCACGCGGCCGTCCATCATATCGGAAGGGGCTACGACGTCCGCTCCTGCTTCCGCCTGAGTCAACGCTGTCCGAGCAAGCAACTCCAGCGTGGAATCGTTATCCACCTCTCCGTTTTTAATCAGCCCGCAGTGGCCGTGATCGGTATATTCATCCAGGCAAACATCACAGATTACAAGGAGGTTTGGAACGGCCTTTTTCAGCGCGCGCGCTGCTCTTTGCACAATGCCTTGGGGATCGTAGGCCCCGGAGCCCACGGCATCTTTACTTTCCGGGATGCCAAAAAGAATGACACCCGGAATTCCCAATTCCGAAACAGCCTTGCACTCTTCGACCAGGAAATCCACGGACCAGCGGAAATTGCCCGGCATCGAGCGAATTTCTTTCTTTACGCGTTCGCCTGGGCAAACAAACATCGGATAGATGAGGGATTGCTTGGTGAGCGTCGTTTCCTGCACCAGAGCGCGTAGTTCTGGCGTGCGCCGGAGTCGCCGAAGTCGGTGAGTAGGAAAAGCCATGATGGCCCCTTTCCTTGAGTTTATCGCGAGATTTCACCTCAGATTGGCGAACCTTAAGCCCTCACCCGTCCCGCTACTCGGTCCACCCTCTCCTTCGATGGGGAGAGGGTTAAGGGTAAGGGGGTCATAGGAACTCGATTCAAGCGTCGCGAGTCCACCGGATCCAGCAGTCTAATACGGAATTTGCCGCAACTGCCGCTGCAAAAGCTGGCCCGGTCTGAGGCTGCCAAATGTTGCAATATTGCCTAACGTGATCGAGAGTCGGAACAAATTTTCATTGCGGATAAACCCAAGATTGAAGCGTTCAAACTGAGCGTTGAGCGTAAAACAACCAAAGTTGTAACTGGCTTGACCGACGAAATCCTCTGCGATGCCTTGCGACAGATTGTAATCGATGCGAAAAGCCTCGGTCAATCCTTTATGGCTCACGTCGCCGTGGCTCGCGGTCATATCCAGCAGATGAAAAGTAGGAAGCAGGGTTACCGGAATGTTCGGAGCAATAGGCGCAGGAAAGAATACAGTGTGGTCGACAAAGAAATCCGTTAGCGCCAGATCCAGCGTATGCGTCTGAATGCGAGAAGTGATGCCGGCATCCAGCACCCCGCCGTGCTGCGGGTCAATATCCGTTCGCAGTTCGGCATCCACGCGAGAGCTTGGGGAAAATTTCAGAATGGAATCGATGGGGGAAAGATGCCGCCCTTCCGGAAAGGAAAACCCGGTCAAGGAAAGAGTGGGATCAATCGCCACCTGGCTGCCGGGCCGGATGACCCCGCCAAAAGCAGGGTCGAAGAAATATTTTTGTGTCAGCGTCCAGGAAATTAAATCGCGCGCCTGCGTTTTTTTTCTGCGACCGCCGGCTGTATCCTTCCGTTCCAGAATAGAATTTGTTACAGAATATTGAAGCTCATTGTCCTCAGTGAAAATATCCGTGGCATCGAACCTGACAATATCAAAAATATTCTGCGGGCTGCTAGTCTTGACAAGATGGTATTGAATATCCGGCTCGATCACGTGCTTAAATCTGCGCCCCCACAAAGGATGCGAGAAGACTTTTTCAAACGAAGGCGGCCGAAGGTCGGCGGAAAAATCGCCCAGGAATCGATTCACCGAGCTATGGTCGGGTCTGAGGCTTGTGCCGTAAAACGTCTCACGCAATCCGAGCGTGGGCGTGAAATGGAAACCCCAGAAGGGGCGGGATCGCAGCGTGATGCGAGGGAAAAGATCCATCCGCTCGCTGAGCGTAGGCGTTGCGAAATCCGGCTCTGCGCGCCCGACGCCATCGAGCGAAGCGTCGAAGGAAAAATAAAAGGGCGAGTGACGAATCTGCTTGTCCACTCCGGAGAAAGAAACGCTCGGAACCTGACGGATGATGATGGACTTCTCGTTCACCGGCGCCGCCGAGAGAAAATTCTGATAGCGTGACGCATAGAAATTCAGGCTATAAGCGTCAAAATTCTTGGTAGCAAAGCCTGTCTGCCGAGCTTCAGAGAAGACCGCCGTGTTGAAGTTCTCGGCCCAGGTTGTCCGAAACGCCAGCGAGTTGACAAAGCCCACGTTTACCACGCCGCGGAATCCGTGGCCTAAATCGTCCGACTCGCCTTCCACGTCAAAACTTTCTCCCGGTGCGCGAGCCGACCGCTGCTGCCCGCTGCCCCGGTCGTCGATGCCAAAAAAATCCGCGGTGATCCTGCTCGATGCGCTGGGCTGCGCTCGAAATCTTCCTGAAACGCCGAGACCCCGCAGGCTGAAATTTTCCAACCCCAGCAAGAGGTCTGCGCTGGGATTGATGGCCCAGAAAAAGCCGTCGCCAATCACAAATCCTTTCTGCGTGCTCTCGCCGATTCGCGGCAAAAGAAATCCGCTTTGCCGAGGTTTGCGCGAGGCCGAGACCTTGACAAAGGGGAAATACATAACCGGAATATTCAGAAAGCGAAATACCGCTTCGTGTCCCGTCAGACTTTGCCCGACCTCAAGCTTGGCGCTGCCCATCCCAAACGAGAGGCCGCGACTTTCCTTCTGGCAGGAGCTTAGGCGCGCATCCTTAACCGTAAATGTGTTCTGATCCAGGCGCGTAAGCTTTTCGGCGCGCATGAAGAGAGAGGCAGCGGAGGTTTCTTCGGTTTCGCTGCGCGCGGCATATTTCACATAGCCGTGCGCGTGAGAGAACCATCCCTGATCGGAGTAGACGTTGTATTGCGCCTGGTCAGCCTCCAGATGGCCCTTGGAGTCGTCAAAGACGACATGCCCCCGCGCGCGCACTTCTCCCGTGGAATCGTCATATGAAACCAGGTCTGCCGCAATTCGCATGTCGCGATAGGTCATCACCACGTGTCCGCGCAGCGTGTAAATATCTTTCACCTTTTCCTGTGAATCGGCGTGGATGGTAAGTGTGGTTTGGGGATTCCGGAAGTCTGGAGGAATAAAGCACCCTTGCTGCGCCTGCGCCTGCCAGGAAATGCCGAATAAGAACGCCAGCCACAGAGCCTGAAATCGCGGGCCCCTGCCGGTCCGGAAACGATGAGCAAGGGCGCTGGTTTCGATGAGCATGCTTTAAGCCGTCATTTTACCCGAACGAGCTTTGTTTTGATCAAGCCATTTGCTATGATGCCTCTGGAGCCCACAGCCCCATCGAGTTTTCAGAAGGCGGGAACGCGGCGTGAGATGCCCTAAATGCGGATACGTCAGTTTTCCAGATCTCCCCGAATGCAAGAACTGCGGCTACCGTTTTGCCCCACCCAAAGATGCGGTAAACCCACGAAGCCTTGATTCTGTCTTGCTTCGGGACCCTGCTCGGGCTGGCCAGGCATCGCCTTCCTCCCCGTTGGAGACCGGCATGGAAACTTCTCCAAACCTTTCTTCTAAAGCTTCCCTGCAATCTGGCCGGGAAGTTTGGGGAAAAAAGGACGAAAAATCCTCCCCGCTTCAACCGGCTTCATCTCATCAGGCGAATGCTTTTGAGACCGGAGGGGGGCAAGACCTCTCAGAGCGCGTAGCCAGTTATCGTCGTCGCCGCTCCGAACAGGAAAGCCTGCAATTCGATTTTGGGTCTGCGCCGGATACAAAAACACCCATGCCGGCGACCTTCCAGGGGCGTTCCCGTTCCGTTTCTGGCGCCGCGGGAACTTTGGATAAAGCTTTTGATGAGCAAGCGGCCCGCCTGAATCAGATCAATCTGGAATCGATCCCTGTGGAAACCCGCAGGACAGGCTTCCCTTCCCGCTCCCGGCGTTCCGGAGTCCCCGCAACCCGTTCCGACGGGGCGAGGCGCCCGGAAACGACTCCGATAGACTTTATCGATACGAACCTGGCCGCGGATAGCCCCTTTCAGGATTCCAACTATCGGGAAGTGGTCTGCGCTCCAATCAGCAAACGATTTGCGGCAGGGGTCGTTGACGCCCTCGTGCTGTCGCTCGCAGGATGCCTCTTTGCTCTGTTGTTTACTTTGGTGGGAGGCAGCATTCAGATGACGCCCATGAGCTTAATCGTGATTGCATTCCTGGCGGCCTTCTGGATTTTTGCCTATTTTGCGCTCTTCAGCGCCATGAGCTTCGGTACGCCCGGGCAGGCTGCTATGGGATTGAGCGTTCGCACTCTGGAAGGAAATCTTCCCACGTTTCAGGAATCGCTGCTTCGAGCCTTCGGATATCTCGTTTCTCTGGGTTCCCTGATGCTGGGCTTTCTGTGGGCTGTCATGGATAGCGACGGGTTGGCGTGGCATGATCATATCTCGGGCACGCTGCTTATTGAAGATTGAGCTCCCATTCAGAATAACAGCGTGAGAAGGTACTGACTTCCTATGGGTAAAGGACGGTTTTTAAATCAGAAGCTCGGCAAGCGCACCAGTCGCAAGCTTGAACTGTTGAAGTCCACTTTGCCTGCGCAGCCTCGCCAGCCGAAGTCCAAGCCGCGTTCGCGTTCCACCCAGTCCAGACCGCCGGATTGACTTCTATCCAGCAGTCGTAGATTTTGTTTGACTCAGACTTTGTAGTCTGGGCGCTAACTTTCCTGCTTCGCCAAATCCCTGACATTAAAGGCCGCCTTGCCCGGATATTCTGCCATTGGCCCCAGTTCTTCTTCGATCCGCAGCAATTGATTATATTTGGCCACGCGGTCGGTGCGGCTGGCAGATCCCGTTTTGATCTGGCCGGTATGCAGGCCGACGACAAAATCAGAGATGAAAGTGTCCTCGGTCTCGCCCGAGCGGTGAGACACCACGGAGGTGTAGCCGTGACGGCGTGCAAGATCGATGGCGGCAATCGTTTCCGAAACAGTCCCGATCTGATTCAGCTTGATCAGAATCGAATTCGCCGCGCCTTCGTCAATGCCACGTTCAAGCCTTTCGGTATTCGTCACGAACAGATCGTCTCCCACGAGTTGCACTTTATCGCCAAGTTCCCGGGTAAGCACCACCCAGCCTTCCCAATCATCCTGCGCCAGACCGTCTTCAATGGAGACGATCGGATACTGTCGCACCCACTCCGAATAGAGCTTGATCATGTCATCGGAAGATTTCTTTGATTCATCGGACTTAAAAAAAACATAGCGGTGGCCGTCGTACATCTCGCTTGAAGCCGGGTCAAGAGCGATCGAGATGTCATGGCCCGCTGAATATCCCGCCCCTTCAATAGCCTCAAGGATCAGCTCCAGAGCTTCCTCGTTGGATTTCAGGCTGGGCGCAAAGCCTCCTTCATCGCCTACCGAGGTCTGATAGCCTCGCTCTTTTAATACGCTCTTGAGCGTGTGGAACGTTTCGACGCCCATCCGAAGCGCCTGCGAGAAGCTTTCGGCTCCTACGGGCATAATCATGAATTCCTGAAAATCAACGGTATTATCGGCGTGGACGCCGCCATTGAGGATGTTCATCATCGGCACTGGCAGACGGCGCGCCTGCAAGCCTCCCAGATATCGATAGAGCGGCAGATGGGATGAATGCGCGGCGGCGCGACAGACGGCCATGGAGACAGCCAGAATCGCGTTGGCGCCCAGTTTGCCCTTGTTCGGAGTGCCGTCGAGATCAATCAAAAGCCGGTCGATCTCGGATTGCTCTCCTGCTTCCTGCCCGCCCAATTCCCGGGCAATAATCGAATTAATATTTTCGACGGCCGTCAGAACACCTTTTCCCTGGTAGCGTTTCTTATCACCATCGCGCAACTCGATGGCTTCATGTTCGCCGGTGGAAGCGCCGGAGGGCACAGCCGCCCGCCCCACTGAACCGTCGCGCAGGTGAACGTCCACCTCTACTGTGGGATTCCCGCGAGAATCCAGGATTTCCCTTCCGACAATTAAATCAATGGCTGCCAATGCATGACTCCTTCTGTGGATTTAAATTGCGATTTTATCACACTGGCTCCGACGTCCGCCGATAGCGGACAGGGGGCGTTGTCTCTAACGAAAAAATTAACTGCTTTAAGTTGGAATAGGCCGGTATAATGCGCGCGAGGGGTCTGGCGAGATGCTGAAAAACGATTACGGTCATTGTTATTCCGCGCGAAGCGAGGAATTTCGCTCTGCAAATAAAAAATTTGCGAGATTCCTCGTCGCCTTCAGCTCCCCGGAATGACGGACTGTAAGGGTTTTTCAGTGTCCTGATCTAAGCGCAAAAATGGACAATCTCACTCATACGCTTACGGGCATCGCTCTGGGCCAGGCCGGGCTGAAGCACAAGACGCGCTACGCCATGCTCGCGCTCATCATCGCGTCGAATCTGCCGGATGCCGATATCGTAGCGGCCACAAGGGGCAGCGTCGATTACCTTGCGTATCATCGCGGAATCACCCATTCGTTGCTCGGGCTTACCGGCCTGGCCTTCATTCTTGCGGCTATCATTTTTTTTCTAGGGCGCAAGGCCGCTCCGAAAAAGCACGTTCCGCCCGTCAGCTTTAAGTGGCTTTTCCTGATGTGCTGGATCGCCACGGCGTGCCATGTGCTGATGGATTTTACAAACCAATACGGCATCCGCCCCTTCCTTCCTTTCAGCGGCCGCTGGGTTGCGTGGGACATCATGCCCATTATTGGACCCTATCTTTTGTTTTTTTTGATCGTGGGTCTAGGTTTTCCAGCGATTCTGAAACTGGTGACGGAAGAAGTGGGAGCCGGCAAATCCACACCGAAAGCAGCAAGAAAAGGCGCCATTTTTTCGCTATGCGCTATGGTGGCGCTTTGGGGGTTTCGTGACCTCTCTCATCGGCGAGCCTTGAGCATGCTGAATGCGCGCCTCTTTAGAGAGGAGATTCCATTACGATCCGGGGCCTTTCCGTATCCCTTGAATCCTTTTCAGTGGAACGGAGTGGTTGAAACAGCCTCCTCATACTACTTGCTCGATGTCGATGCGCTCATGAGCAACGTCGGCGCTCCAAGCGCCACTCGATGGTATAAGCCCGCTTCTTCACCGGCTCTCGCGGCTGCGAAAAAATCGCGGGCGGCAAGAATCTTTCTCAATTTTGCCCGATTTCCGCTGGCGGCAGTCAGAACGTCTCATGATGAGGGCTTTGAAGTCTATCTCCGCGACTTACGTTTCGCCACTCCAGGCTCGCACATCTGGCGATTTGTCATGGAAATTGATTTGAATAGCCGTCTTCAAGTGCGCGGGCAATCATTCAGCTTCGCGCGAGAGTCGCCTGTGCGGTAGCGTCGCTGAATCTGGACAGGACTCCGTTTTTTAAATCAATTTCCGTAGGGCGGCCTGAAGCGCCTTTTAAGATACCAATGAATTAACCCACAGCCGACGACGACAGCAATAATGACCAGGGAGAGCCAGTCAATGTTTCTTCTGAGATATCGCTGAGCTGCCAGGCCGTAGTAGACCCCAAGCCATCCCTCAAAAGCGAACCTCAATCCCCGGCCGACAATCAGCGCTGTAGCGAAGCGCCCCCCATCAATTTGCAGCGCGCCGGCCATGATTGCGAAGACTTTAAATGGGGTCGGAGGGGGAAGAAGCGAAGCCACAAGGATCGAAAGGAAATCGTTTCGCTCGATCCAATGCCGGATGAATGTCTTCTCGCCGGGCGAAGCGCGCCGCGCAAAAAGGTTTCTACCTTTATGGGTAATAAAATAGATCGTGTAAGCGCCCATCACCGATCCTGATGTGCACTGCAAGATATAGAGAGTGACCTTGTGAGGATGGGCGCTTGCCAGTTTAATCAGCAAAAGATCGTTGATGACCGGGAAAGCGAGGAAGGAAGAATCCAGGAAGGAGATGGCGAAAAGTCCCCAGCCTCCATAGTGGCTGAAGAAATGACTTAAGGCAGTGATAAAGATTCTAAAGTGAGACAATCTGCCGCTCCGGCATGTCAAGATCGCTCATTGTAGTCGGAAGATAAATATTCACGCAACCGGAGCCATGAATCCAAGCCGCGCCCTCAGAATGCCTCGAAATGAGGTCAATGTGTCCTTTCCTGAAAATAGCCCGGAGCTCCGAGGGCAAGCGATCTGAGGAAGACCTTGTGAAAACTTCCGGTTCCAGGCGTCGCGATTATTTCGCCACGGAAGGAAGAGAGTTTCTTATCTCCGTATCCTCTGGGCTCTCCGTGGCAAATCTTCTCCTGCCTTGCTCATCGAACGTTGCGCGCCTCACAAGCCCCTTAAAAAACTTCGGGGATGCATCGCTGCATCCCCGAGTTCTTTACATCGGCTTTTCCGAAGCCTTTTTACCTCTTCTTCTTTGTCTTTGCCTTCTTCTTAGCTGGCATTTCATTCTCCTCTCAAGTATTTCTAATTCTTCCGTCAGCGAAGCGCTGGCGGAGCGCGTATTCACTCACCATGTATAGTGATTGCTCATGTTCTTGTCAAGAAAAAAGTGAAGCTGCGACTCAAAAATTTTTGAGATTCACTTTCTGCATTGGTCGGATAAGAATGATTGAGCGCTCGATCAAGACGTTGAAACCTGCTCAGGATGATTTCGCGATCCGTCCGAATCGCGTGTTGTCGCCTCGCGCTCGCTGATGAACGCTGAATCTTCTGGAGCAACACCGCGCCTGCTTCAAGCATCCACCCAGGGTAGATCGTAGGAGAATCAATGCGTCGCTGGAACTTATTTTTTTCATGCTTCCATGCTGGTTTCGGACCCATGCGTGGCGGGTTCGTGGCCGCATTCATTGCTCTGCTGGTATTCCCCGCTCTCGGAGGAACTCAACAGTCGCAGGCGCCCTCGCCCCATGTTCTGAAAGTTCGGACCGAGGTTGTAAACGTCTATGCCGTGGTTCGGGATAAAAAAGGGCGCCTGGTTCCGAACCTGACGCAGAATGATTTCGAGATTACGGAAGACGGCGTTCCGCAGCAGATCCGCTATTTCTCGCGCGCCACAGACACCCCTCTGACCCTCGGCATGCTGGTGGATACCAGCCCCAGCCAGCAGCGCGTACTCCCGATTGAGCAGCGGGAGGCCAATGCATTTCTTCAGGAGGTCATTCGCCCCAAGGACCTTGCCTTTGTGTTGCACTTCGATATTGAGGTGGAGCTGCTTCAGGACTTCACCCCCGACCTTGCGCGCCTGACCCAGGCCGTGGATGAGACGGTGATCAACGGCGGCGGGCAAGGTCCTTTGCCGTCCACATATCCCGCTGCCCACACTGGCGCCACGCACCTCTACGATGCGGTATGGCTTGCCTCCAATGATTTGATGAAGAATCAGGTGGGCCGGAAAGTGCTGATCCTTCTGACTGACGGCGAGGACCAGGGAAGCAAGGAGACGCTGAAAGCTGCGCTCGAGGCGGCGCAAAAAGCGGATGTGATCATCTATTCCATCGATATCGTGGATCGCGCCTTTTATGGTATAGGGAACCTTGCCTTTCAGGGAGATTCTGTTCTGAAGAAACTCTCCGAAGAGACCGGCGGCGAAGTCATTCGAGTGACACGCAAGAAGGACACTTCGGCTGCCTTCCAGGCTATTGCAGACCAGCTTCGCACTCAATACCTGCTGGGATACACGCCAACCAACCGAGCGCACGACGGTTCCTACCGCCGCATTCGCGTGCAGGTCCGCGATGGTCAATATAAGGTGCAGGCCAGGCGCGGTTATTACACACCGGCTCAGTGATGGGCGCTGACCGGCGGAAGATTAAACAATACAAGCCTATGTGGGGATTCCGGTCTTTAAGCGCCCACTCTAAACTATCTGGAATTTGAGATTTGACTTGGGCCGCGGATGTGAAATGCCGCGCTCTCTGTACTACTACTGAGGTTTACAAATTATAGTGACATCGTTTTCTGTAGCGCCGGTGAGGACACCGGCGTTTTTCGGCGCTGGGGACGGCGCCGCTTGTCCGCGCTGTCACTATAATTTGTAATTCTCAATAATGGTCAAAATGTTTGCGGCTTGCACAAATTTTTCTTGTGTGGCACGGGCATCCCGCCCGTGCCCACGGCCGAGACGGCCGTGTCACATTGGTTGCGGCTCTGCCGCGCTCTCTGTGGTGAATCCTCTCCCCCTTTGCGCATGGAGCAAACAGCATGGACCTCGCTTTTCACCACGGAAGGCACAGAGATCACAGAGCTTGTCCCCCGGCGTCCCGGGTATAAGTCCTCTCAGGTGTCTTATTGCGAGGGAGCGAAGTAGCCTGCGCGGGCCCGAACGACCAGCCCCTTTTCGAGCGGCTTGATGCGGATGCGCCTGAAGCTGCCATCGTGGACGGTGTTGGTGGAAATATAGGCAAGGCTATACTGGCTGCGCAGTTCCTTGGCGATTTCCTGAAAGCTGGCTGCCAGATCGCTCGCTTCAAACGGGAAGAAGGCGCGCCCTCCAGTCTGATCAGCGAGTTCCTTCAGCACTTTGTCGCCTCGCTCTTCGATGCCGCTGCGATTCGTGCTGATGGCAAAAATGGTCGCCTCGGCGCGCTGCGCCATGGCCAGAGCCTCATCGAGCGAGTGCTGGCTTTCGTTGTCGCGGCCATCGCTGATGACGATCAGGACACGACGCAGGTAAGGCTGCGGAGGAGGAGAATAGATCATCTTCTGCTTGCAGGCATAATAGATGGCGTCGAACAGACCGGTTCCGCCCCCGGCTGCCAGATCGCGAATGGCGTCGCTCAGCTTATTGACATCGTCGGTATAATCCTGGAGCAGTTGCGGCTCCACATCGAAGCCCACGACAAAAGCCTCGTCTTCCCCCGGACGCACAGCGGTATTCAGAAAATCAATCGCGGCCTGCTTTTCAAACTGCAAACGCTCGCGGATGCTGTTGCTGGTGTCAATCAGCACGCCGATGCGTAGAGGCAGGTTGGATTCCTGCCCGAAAAAAGTGACGGTCTGCGGCTTGTTATCCTCAAACACCTGAAAATCGTTTTTGGTCAGCCCAAGCACCAGGTGTCTCTTTTTGTTTGTGACCGTAAACAGCACGTTCACCAGGTTGACGTTTACCCTGATCGGCCTCTTCGCTTCCGGCGGGTTCTGTTGGGAAGAAGCCGAAGATTGAGCGGGTTGTTGAGCTTGCGCCTTGCTTGCCGCAGGCAGGAAAAATAAAAGCGATGCCACGAGGATGCCCACGATCGTTCCCCTGGCTTCGCGTCGAGTGTGCATCACGGATTGATTATAGGAATCGCCCGAGGGCAGCGTCAAGAAAGCGTTGAGCAAAGGCTGACGTTGACACCGGCATCGTGATTAGGCAACATGGAAGCGTTAGAGCAAGGTAGTCTGTGCGCCGGGCTTCAGTATTTTTGGACCCCGAACCCTTGGAAGGCCGGTGCGAGGGCGCCTTGTCGCGCCCGGTCCAAACGCATTACTCATCAGAAATCGGGATAAGACTTGCAAGGGACTGACGTTCAGACCTTGGAATTTCATCTCCGAGACGTAAGCCTCTTGAGGAATGGTTTGCTGCCACAAAGGAAGGTTTGTGACGCCTGACCTTTCTCCGTGCGCTCAGAGGGAGTCTTACTGTTCGACGGCAATGCAGTGGGGGAGCCAAGCCCCTTTCCAACAACTTTACTGGAGGTAGAGCCTTGGTGAGGTTCGCGCGACAACCCCACTGCACCACCTCGGGCGAGGAACACAGATGTCTTTCTTGTCTTTTGCTCTTTTGCGCCGCAGTGAGCCGAGCACCCTTTCCAACAACTTTACTGGAGGTAGAGCCTGGTTAGAGTTGGGCATTGCTCTCCTTATGACTGCCTGGACGAAAGACGAAAGACGAAAGACGAAAGACGAAAGACGAAAGACGAAAGACGAAATGTACTCCTCACCCGGGTAATTAATAACTAGCATTTGCTTAACCATTAGTCAAACAAAAAATTATCGTATAGCATTTAAATGCTAGCATGAACAGTTGCTTTAAAATGATTTTAAACGCTGTCATTCTGCCCTGAAGAATACGCAGATACTTCGGCAGGTAACCCAGACACCCGCCAGCGTCGGCGTATTTTTCATTCTTCGGCGTGTCGTAAAACGACATGGTAAACTGAGCGACGCGAGGAATCTTCCTGGCCGTGATGAGTGAAAAGTGACGAGGTGTGCGTACATTAATCCGCGCAGTCGTAGCGGCAAACGATGGTCGCCGAAATTTTTGAAAACAAAAACCCGGCGATTACAGATCGCCGCTACAGCGAGATTTTTTCACAACGCGGCAGGGCTGCAACCCCATGTGGCACGGGCGAGACGCCCGTGCCACGCAAGTGAAATTTGCGCAAGCCGCAAACATTTTGGCTAATAGCAGTACAACTTCCCCGCTCGTCACGGCTCACCGTTTTTTTGGGTTCCTCAGAATGACAGGTTGCAAAAACTTTTCACCCCTTTGTGAAGATCGCAAGATTGAGGCCTTCGGTTGCCTAAATTCAACGATATCAGCCAACTTCTTTGCGCGGCTCGGAAGAAACTTGGCCTCAGCCAGGAGGAATTTGCTCTCGCGCTGGGCATCAAGCTTTCACGCCTCCAAAAGTGGGAGTCTGGCGTGAACGAGCCGCGCTTTACCGTCTCCGAACTACGTCGTCTTCGTGGGATGAACCGGCAAGTTTTCGATGCGATGATCAGCGGATTCCTCTTGCTCAATCCGCCGTCATTTACCGAACTGTTGTCCCGCAGCGTGCAATCAAACCCGGTAGGGAGCGTGACCGACCGAGTTAATGCGAAGCGGAATGACGTTTCTGCCGATAATTCCCCGGTGAAAGAGAGGGTTGGGAAGAAATCGATGCCTCGGTAAATCCCCTTCGATGTAAGCAAGGAACTCGGGGATGGTTCCCATGCCGCAGAAAACGCCCGGACCATAATTTGTAAACCTTAGCAAAGTGTGCTTGGCGACCTCTCCAGTTTTGTTGACTCGAATGTCGGGGCTAGGGTAGATTCCATGCGAGAGGTGGTAGCGTATGGCAATGCCATTCGAGAGCAAGCAGGAAATGGATGTCTCCGTCCGCCCTATGCGGGAGGCCGATCTGGTTGAAGCGCGCAGAATCTTCCGCGTGGCGTTTGGCACTTTTTTGGGCGCGCCTGATCCTGAATCTTTCTTCGGCGACCGGGAGTACGTTATTACCCGCTGGAAAGCCAATCCGCAGGCGGCGCTGGTTGCGGAAGCGGATGGCAGGTTGGCAGGGTCGAATTTTTTAACCCGGTGGGGCAGCTTTGGCTTTTTCGGTCCGTTGACCGTCCGCCCGGAATTATGGAATCGGCGGATTGCGCAACGGCTGCTGGCTCCCACAATGGATCTCTTTGCGCAGTGGGGTGTTCGGGACGCCGGCCTTTTCACGTTTGCTCACAGCCCCAAGCATATCGGCTTGTACCAGAAGTTCGGATTCTGGCCAAGATTTCTGACCGCCATCATGTCCAAGGGCGTTGACAGGCGCGAGGCGCAGGCTCATAAATACTCCGCGCTCAACGAGGCCGATCAGGACCAGGCTCTGAGCGCCTGCCGCAAATTGACCGATTCCATCCATGAGGGACTCGATGTGACCTCTGAAATCCGGGCGGTGAAGGATCAGGATTTGGGAGAGACGGTCTTGCTGTGGGGAAACGACTCGCTGGATGCGTTTGCCGTCTGCCATTGCGGCGAGGGAAGCGAAGCCGGGCGCGACGCCTGCTACATCAAGTTTGCGGCGGTCCGGCCAGCGTCGGATGCGGAAAGGTTATTTGACTATCTTCTGGACGGATGCGAAGCGCTCGCAGCGGAACGCGGTTTGCGGCGCATGGAGGCGGGCGTGAACCTCAACCGGAGCCGGGCTTATCGTCAACTGCTTCGGCGCCGATTCCGAACCGACATCCAGGGCGTTGCGATGCACCGGCCCGATTTACCTGCCTATAACCGGCCCAATGTTTTTGTCATCGACGATTGGCGCTAGGACAGCTTCAGTGAGGTGTGTGGCCTACCTTGAAGTCTTAATGCGATGATGGACCTCGCCGCTTGTCATTCCGAGCGATAGCGAAGAATCCCTGTATTTTATTCTCGGCAAATGCCGCAATGCTTTTGAGAGTTTACCTAAGGCCAACATACACGGATTCTTCCGCCGCGCTCCGCCAAGCGTCAGAATGAGAGGCTATGCCCTGCGTCAATCCTGATCACCACGCTTTGCAGCCGAGAGGCCGGGGCTGTGTTCTTTTCTGGCATCTTTTGCGATGTTTCCCCGGTTGCGGCAGCCTCAAAAGGGGGGACAATGCCGTTCAGCGCTTACTTCGTAAAACTTCGACAGTGAATCCACCGCATTCCGTACCGACAGCATGTCAGCGTAAGATAAAATCGTAGCGGAGCGGAGATGGCCCACCAGGTTTTCATCAGCTACGCCTCGGCCGACAAGGCCATCGCCGATCGCGTTTGCAGCGCCGTGGAAGGCGCCGGAGCTTTGTGCTGGATCGCTCCTCGCGATATCGAACCCGGCGCAGATTTTCCGGCAGCAATCGTCGAAGCGATCCATTCCGCGCATGTCCTGGCGCTGGTTTTGACCGAGCGCGCTGCGGCGTCGCCCCATATCCTCAGCGAAGTAGGCCACGCATTCAACGCCAAAAAGCGGATCATCCCGTTTCGCCTTTCGTCAGCGGCCTTGCCTGATGATCTGGAGTATTTCCTCTCCATGACTCAATGGCTTGACGCCCCAGAGGGCTGCACCGACGAGAGCTTAAAGCGGCTGACCCAGGCCGTTCTGGATGCGCTTGGAGATGAGCGCGTTCCACTTCGCGTGGCGCAATCCCAGCAACGGCCAAGATGGCTCGCTGTGGCGATTCTCGGGTTGGCACTAGCTGTCGGAATAATCTTTTATGGAAAGTGGCGAAGATCGGCCGAACAGACTCGCGGCCCGGGCTCATCGTCCATCCATCCCGTAACCTCACCACGCTGGAAGACGTGGGTGAATCCCGCCGATGAAAAGAATTACGTCTGGATACCTCCCGGAACGTTCTCAATGGGCTGCTCGGCGGCGGATGACGAATGTAAAGACGACGAAAAACCCGCACATCCGGTTGTCATTGACCGAGGATTCTGGCTTGGCCAAACCGAGGTGACAATCGCCGCCTATCGAAAGTACGCGGCCAAGCATGGTCTGGAATCGCCTGCGGGTAATGGTGATCTGCCGGCGAGCGGAGTGACCTGGTCTCAGGCCAAAGAGTATTGCGCTGCGGTCGGAGGGCGGTTGCCGACCGAGGCGGAATGGGAGTACGCTGCGCGCGGCGGCAATCCTCAGCCGTATTACGGGGTCGTTCCTGAGATCGCCTGGTACGCAGACAATAGCAATGGCGCTCCGCACGCCGTGGGGAGGAAGCGGCCCAACGCCTTTGGTCTTTATGACATGCTGGGAAACGTCGCTGAGTGGGTTCTGGACCGCTACTACAACAAGTATGACCTGGATTCGCCAGCAACAGGCGCTGGCGTTGAGCAACCTTTGCCCATTGCTTCAAATCACCTGGCGGTGGCGCGCGGAGGATCTTTTGAAAGCGAGGCGGCATCCCTTCGCGTCTCCCGCCGTTTTGCCCGCGAGAACGATATGAGTGATCTCACTGTGGGATTTCGCTGCGCAATCGACCGGCCTTGAGCCATTTGCCTGTCATTCTGAGCGATAGCGAGGGATCTGAAAAGCGGTGACAAGTGGTAAGCGAGAAGGTGTGAATCAACTAATCCGCGCCGCTGCGAACTACGTTCGCCGAAGTTTTTGAAAACAAAAACCCGGCGATCACAGATCGCCGCTACAACGAGATTTTTTCACAACTTCTGACAGGTGACGAGCAAAGAAGCGCTTCTGACGCTTTGGCTGTCTTGGTCACTCGTCACTCATCGCTCGTCGCCGTTGTTAGAATTCTTTCGCTTCGCGAAGTTTACCCTGCGCGAAGCCGAAGGGCTCAGCGTCAGAATGACAGGCGGAAGGAGCAGCTTTCAATTAAGAAAAAACTGCCGTCGCCGCAAGAGAACCCAGAGACCTACGAATCCTGTTCCCAGCAAGAGAAAAGAACCGGGCTCAGGAACGGTGGGCATAGGCGGAACCGAAACCGGACTCCCATCAATCTCGAAAGCGGGACGGAAGATATTTAAGGAAGTGTTCACATTGGCAGAAGGGATCTGGAGAGTGCCTGGCACCCAGGCCCAATCCATAACCGCAGTGGGGTTCGGATTGCTGTTGACTGCCAGATTGCTGGGGAAAAACGTGCAGCCGGTCAGCGTAAGGGTCTGGCACGTCACCACTCCATTGGGGGAATCCTTGGTCGTATTCCAGGACCATGCAGCCTGAGTATCTGGAGTTGGAGCATAGGCCACAAGCCAATATGCCGTCCCCTGCATCAGAGTGGGATCAGCCGGGCCTTGAAGGAGGCTGACTCCGGGAAGTGAGTCGCCCACCCCGATGATTCCCGGAGAGGATGTCATCTGGCCATTCACCTGAAATGCGCTAATAATCGAGCTGGGAAAGCCGCTTGAATCGCTTTCGATATAGACGTCGAGCGTGTTGGTCCCCGACTCGAGAAAGACTGCGAGTTGAGCTTTATCGAAAGTGTAATTGGCTGAAGGCGTAAACTGCACCGCCAGCGACTCGCTTGTGATGCAAGGCGCGGACGTAGGGCATTTTGAAGGGAATGAGGAACCTGTGACGAAATAGGAATGCGACGTATTCGTATCGAAGCTCATGTTCGATCCGAAGTTGCTGTAGATGACAGCCACGCTGTCAGCTTTGGCGTTAAGACCGGCAAGAATCATGCTTAGAATGAGTGCGGCGGAGTAAATGATCTTCTTCATCTCTGCTATGTTGCAAGCCTTGCGGGCTGGCTCCTCCTTAGTAAGTATGATTTATGATGACTTGATGCTGTTTCAAAACCTATTTCGTGGCATGGGTTGCCCACTGTAACAGTGGATTTACGCCGCCATGTTGGGTGGCGGGCTAAACCCGCCGCTACTTAACGTGAGCGATCCGAGGTTCTGAAACAGCTTCTTAAGACTTCATAGAAAAAATCCTGTTGCCTCTTACACGCTCGGTCAACACGCTAATTTTACTCCACTTAAGGAGCTTTAGGTTCCTGTCCACCGCCCTCTACTTACCAAGCGGGTATTTTCCAGTTGTGATCAAAACAGCCATGAAAACGAACGCCGCTGATGCCTGGCAGAGCACCAGCGGCGGAGGGTCCATGCTTTGTAACCGGGCATGGATTATGCCGTGGCTTCTTATGATCACCGCCGCCATTGGGTTCCGATGCGGCGGCGTCGTTAAAAACACAGTTTGTTACGACGTAAATCGAACCTTACGGCGATAGACATAGGCAAGGGCAAACAACCCGATTCCGACCAGGCCGAGTGAGGCTGGCTCAGGAACAGGGCTTGTGGTCTTCTGCAAAGTGATATCTTCGGACGTAATGCCTAAGTTTTTTCCATCGCTGTTCTCATACAAAGCCTTGATGCTGGCTTCGTTGAGATTGGTAAATAAACCGCCTGTTGGAATCGTGACATCAAATACAAAGCTGTAAGTCCCATCTGGGACTTTGTTGAAACTCCCCATGGAATTGGCGCCCGCGCAGAAGAAACCGCTGCCTGCTCCGCTGCAACCATTCGCGCTGAGGCCGCCGCTCTTGGTTGTCCAATCGCTGGTTCCGCCCGGCGCGCTCACCAATGAAAAGCTATCAATGGACGAGCTCACTTTGGGCGCTACGGCCATCAGGAACCCGCTGCCGCCACTAAATCCTGATGTATCCAGAGTGAACGTGATTTGAAAAGTTTGCGTAGTTGCCGTGCTGCTGATGGGGCTTCCACCGTAAGTCAAGGTATAAACCACACCCATGCAACTTCCGCAATTTGGGCCAATCGAGTCCGCCGCAGCGTTGGGTACTGAAAGCACTGACAGGAAGAGAATCGCTGCCACAGCGATCATCATGGAAATGAACTTGTACCATTTTGCCATACATCAATCTCCTTTACCTTGTCGATCAACTTATGGGGTCCAAGCGCTGAACACGCCCGTCGCTACAAGCTGATCCTGGATGAACACAACATTGACCCCTTCCCACCACAGACTCTTTTGCACCCCTTCGGCCACCCTTTGCAGGACCACATTTATGCCCCGCTTCTATCCACAATAAGCGGTCTTCCTGAAAAAGCAATGGCACGAAAGTGCCAGTTATCAGTTAGATATGGTTACAATTTTAAAAGAGTTGGTTAGTTGAAGCGGCCGACCTCTCCCTATTTATAATCGCCTTTTTCATGCGCGTCCCGCGCCTTTTCGCGCACACGTCTTCCCTGAAAGACGGGGACAACGTTCCGGATGGGGGTGGCGGAGCGGATCGCTCCATGCATGGCGTAACCCAACTGATTCTGACAACTAGCCAGGTCTGCCTGGAACATCTGCGTGGTTTCCGCCTCATTTTTGAGGATAAAGCTGACGTAAGGGAGCAGGTCGTTCAGATTGGCTTCAAGGTCGTTCGCCCGCCGGCGATAGTCGCTTCCAAGATTGGCGCTTTCATATTGGCTCACTTGGCCGCTGAAGAGCCAAAGCGGGTGGAAGAGCTTCAGCACGGAGAGATAGGTCTGGAAGGCATAGTAGACATTATCAGGATATTCGCTGAAGAGCGCTCGCCACTTTTCAATCTGGCGAAGCTCGGCGAGCATGGTTTTTTGCGACTGGCTGAGAAGGATGCGATCTGACTTGGGAGCTTTCCATTGTGCCGGACGCTCCTGATTTAAGAGGTCCTGAATGCGAAACTCGGAGATATAGAGTTTATAGAGGATCGCTTTGACCTGCGCGTGGGTCAAGGGCGGCGTGACCGCAGCCATGGAGGAGAGCGGGGCTGGAAGAGCCTGGGGCGCGATGATCCGTTCGGTTTCCAGAGTTTTCCCTCCCGGCAAACCGGCGGGCTGCGCGTTCAGTTGCTTTTGAATCTCGGCATTCAGATATGTCACGTAAGCCAGAAGGGGCTTTTCAGCATCGGTTAGTTCCTGGAGGGGCTGGTTAAGCTGCCCTCCGGCTGATGGCCCCTGATATTGAGTCACAGCGGAAGCGACGCCCTGAATCGAAGGAATCAGGTGGTCTAGTGCCGCGACGGTCTGCTGCCCCGAATTGAGATCGTTCGGATGATAGAAAAACTGGTAACGCCATTTTTCGAGCGTCTTCATCTGCTCCTGAATTCCATGCAGGCGATCGTTCAGCAAGGCTCGCTCGGCGTTCGCCATCTTCCAATTCTGGGGCTGGATTAAACCCAATAAGTCGTTCAATCGCGCGCTGGCCAGATAGACTTTACTTAAAAGGTCTTTGACCTTTGCGGGTGGAAGGTTTGTACCTACGCTGGCAGCAGGGGCAGAAGGCGGGGCTGGCGGCGCGGATGGCTGAACGGCTTTCTCAGGAGCTGGCGCTGAGGTTGTTGGCGCTGAGACACTGGGAGTTGGCGTCGCGCTGGCTGCCGAGGGCGCCGAAGGCTGCTGCGGCTTGGAAGGCGTGGCCGCCGCTTGCGCATGGGGCGCTTGAGAGGACTTTGCCGCCGGAGTCGCGGCAGCGGCCTGGGGAGCGAATTTGCCGGGGAAGACCTGCGCAAGGTCTTGATTCAACTGGTTCTTGAGGCCGTTGAGGTCATGAATCGACTGTTCCAGTTGCCTTGCCGCGGTCTGGCCTGCATATTGCTCCACCGCTGAGCTCACCTCCCAAAGCTCTGGAATCAGTCCGCCCAATGCTTCCATCGTCTCCTGGCCGTCCTCCAGGCTCTCCGGATGATAGAAGAGTTGGTATCTCCATTTCTCCAGCGTTGTAAGCTCTTGTTGCACGGCATCGACTTTCTGATTGAAAGATGCCCGCTCCGCATCGGTCATCTGCCAATGGGAGGGCTGCAAAAGGCCGAGCAGGTCATGAACTCGCGCATCGGCGAGAAAGACCTTCTGTAAATCGTTTTTCAACTGCGCGGTTTCAGGCGAAGCAGCCGGATCCTGGCTCGAAGCGGACGGTTGCGATGGTTGTCCCCATCCGCTGAAGCTGAGAACAAGAATGCAAAGAGTAGCGCCTAGAAACTTCATGGAAAACACTCCTGATCAATGCAAATGATAATTTAAGAATGGCAGGCTTTGGCTGGCTTCGTCCAGAGCAAATTTTTACGCTTCCGGTGTGGGGTCCACGAAAGGCAGAGGCATACCCATGATCTGGGTAACGCACACATGACCGTTTTTGCATGTGTGCGATTTTCAAGCGTCGCACACATCGCAAAACGCGCGGGGTATGCGCCACCCACGGAGGCAGCGATTGAGGAGCGCACGCCGTGCTCCCCGGGCGGATGCCGTCCGCCCGCCACAGAAGCGACTCAAATTAATCCGGTGGGAGGAGGCCCAGTACCGGCAGGGCGAGGCTGGAATGATAGGGCGCCACATGGGTTGCGCGCGCATCGCTTGCCACGGGCAGGATTCTGGCGTCCGCAACGTTCAGCGCCAGCCAGAGGGCGCCAAAAAGCTGCGCTTCCCTTCCCAGGCTGCTCACGGCTAGTTGGGGGCGGGAAAATTCGTTGCGCTCCAGAATCCGGCGAGTGGCTTCAAAAAGCGCCGGATGCGTGCCCAATCGCCCTCCGAGGACCACCAATGATGAATTCAAAATAACGCATACGTTCGTGATAGCGTCCGCTAGGATGCGGGCTGTCTGCTGCAAAACAATCCGCGCTTGCTTGTCGCCACGCTCCGCAAGGTCGAAGATTTCAATCGCTTCGAGCCGCTGATTCTGCGAAGACTTCTTATTTCGTCCAGAGCGGTTGAGCTTCGCCCAGAATTGCTCAATCCCTTTGCTCCCAATCACGCTTTCAAGCGGCCCCTGCCGGCGGAGGGCGAGCGGGGCTTCCTCCGTTCCCGGAACGTAGAGATAGCCAATTTCGCCGGCGGTGTATTCTGAGCCATGATAAAGATGCCCATTCACGAAAATGCCCGCTCCCACGCCGGTTCCGATGCTCAGAAAGACGAAGTTGGGGACTCCGCAGGCTGTGCCGCACCAACTCTCTCCCAGCGCCGCAAGGTTCACGTCGTTTTCCACGGCGCAGGTGATTCCTGTTTTTGCTTCGAGCAAGTTGCGCAGCGGCGCAGCCTCCCATTTCGAGGAGAGACTTGGAGCGGAAAGGACAACTCCTGCCATGGGATCTGTGATTCCCGGAACTCCGGCTGCAAGGGCCAGGATCTTATTTCCCGCGATTCCGTGGCGGCCCTGAAGTTCCAGAATTCCTTCGTGAATCTGGTGGGCCACGCTTTCAGGCGCGCTGTGCGAAGGCACATCGGCCACCCATTTCTCAAGGATGCCGCCCTTCAAATCGGCCAGCCCCACCCGCACCACCGACCGCCCAATGTCTACCCCCATGATATACCCACGAGCGGCATTGAAACGGAGCAGGCTGGGACGCCGGCCTCCGTTCGAGCGTCCGGGACCCAATCCTTCAACCAGTCCCTTTTCCTGAAGATAGGAGATGGCGCTCGAGACGGTGGGCGCGCTCAGTCCCGAATGCCGCACCAGGTCGGCGCGCGAGCACGGACCACGCAGGCGAAGCAGACGCAGAAGCTGGCGGGCGTTGACCTCCCGCAATAACTCCGGCCTTCCCGGAGCAACGCCGGGCTCGATCAGTGAATGCTTCATTAGTTTAATCTTATGAGAAGTCGCCAGCTTAACCTAATCCGGGCTGGCTTCTCCCCCTCGAAACCGGTTCATTTTCAGAGTTTGGATTTTGCGTTCGGAAGTCGAAAACCGCTAATCGTGTTGAATCATATCACGTTCGGGGTTACTCTGCGTATTTTCTTGGCGGTTGCCAAAGACCAGCAAGCGGTCATCCGGCGGAGCCAAAGGCAGCGAGAATAAGCGCAATGAGTGAAAGGTGGGGAGTGGTAAAAAACTCCGAAGCGCCGGAAGCGTTCTTTGCTCGTCACTCGTCAGAAGTTGTGAAAAAATCTCGCTGTAGCGGCGATCTGTGATCGCCGGGTTTTCGCTTGCCAAAACTTCAGCGAACATCGTTTGCCGCTACAAGTGCGCGGTTTAATTTTTTCACACTTTCTCACTTATCGCTTACCGCTTTGAACTGCTCTTGAGGTTTTGAGGCAGGTGGATAATGAGGTCTCTTCCGGTTGGCGCGCACCATCGTCCGAACCCAATACTGGGCCAGGACAATAAACAATATTAGATAGATCAGCGCCAAACCGTAAACGAAAATTTCCGCCAGAGCGTCATACATATTAATCCTCATCAGTCATTCTAACGCATTGCGTTGCTTCACCTATGGCGGAAACAACAACTCTTTACTCTGCCTTCTGATCCTTCAATAATGGCGTCAGGATGCGGCATCGCTTTTTTGATGTTACCGGGTTTGTGCTTGCAGGCGGAAGGGGCCGGCGCATGGGCCAGCCCAAGCACACGCTGATTCTTAACGGTGAAACGCTGCTTTTACGGCAATTGCGGCTGCTACGTTCGGTATGCCGCGCTGTAGCCGTGCTGGGTGCGTCCGATGCGCCGACATACGCCCAGGCCTTGACTCCTGAAGCTCCGCTCAGAATGACGGGGGAAGAATTCGAAATGGTGTTTGGCGTTCCGGTTTACCCGGACGAATGGCTGGGACGCGGGCCCCTGGCGGGCATCTATACGGCCCTCTTGCACACCCGCACCGAATATAACCTCATCATCGGTTGCGATATGCCTTACCTGAGCGCGTCCTTTCTTCGTTATCTTTGCTTGCGGGCTGAGGCGAGCCAGGCTGATGTTACCGTCCCTCAATCCCGCGACCGACGGCTTCAACCCCTTTGCGCGGTTTATCGCCGACGCGCCCGAAGCGCCGTCCGTTCAAGCCTTGCACAGGGACAAAACAAGGTCAGCCGATTTTATCCCCGCGTTCGTTGCGAGATCGTTGGCTTCCAGGAAATGGCGCAGGCAGGCTTCCAGGACTATCTTTTCTCCAACATGAACACTCCGTCAGACTTTGAAGCGCTCCGACGCAATTATCCCGGCAGAATCGTGGGAGAAACGAAGAAGAGCAACTCCTGATTCTGGTCGTTCACCGAGCTTGATTTAAAAAGATTGCCAATGATGGGAATGCTGCCCAGCAAGGGGACGTAAGTGGCCGAATGCGCTCGCGTCGTCACCGTAATGCCTCCAAACACCACCGTTCCGCCATCGGGCACGAGCACCTGCGTAGTCGCCTGCTGAGTGTTGATGGACGGTCCCACCAAAGTGCTGAAGCTGCCCACCGAAGCGTTGTTGACGTAGATATTCAGGAAGACTTTGTTATCCACCGTGACTTGCGGCGTCACCGAAAGTTGAAGCGTGGCGTTGACGTATTGCACGGCAATGGTGTTGTTGATGTTGGTCTGAATGGGAATCTGGACGCCCTGTTGCACTTCGCCCTGCACGTTGTTTTGCGTCACGATGGTGGGCCGCGAGATGGTCCGGGCCTGGTCCCGGGTTTCCGCCGCGCTGATGGCGGCGTTGATCAGGTATCGCGCACCGGCGTTGGTGATGGCAAACGCGCCAAACCCCGCGGCGGTTGAGGGAATCGCGTAGTTCGTCGTCCCCTGAATGACGCCGTTGGTGATGGTTGTCGTACTGGTCGCATTGCTCCCGACGATGGGCGACGACGGATTGTTCGTAAAGGTTCCCATCGAGCCATTGCCGGTGCCGATTCCGCCGAGAGTGCTTCCGGAGCGGTTGCGCGCTGCGCCGCTCAATGCGGCCGAAAGCGTCCGGGTGAAATCCGCATTGGCCAGAATCACGCGAACCTGAATGGAGACTTGCTGGGCTTTCGCGTCGAGTTTGTCGATCACCGCCTCAATGACCGGAATCTGCGAGCGATGATCGGTAATGATCACGGCGTTGTCGCGTGGATCGGCGACCACTTTGCCGTCCGGGCTGAGAACGCCTTTCATGCTGTTCAGCATCGAGACCACGCCCGGAATCGGCAACTGGTTGGCGCTCCCGCCCATGCCGCCTCCTGCGCCGCCGATGCTCGTCGTTTGCATGGGCTGCTGATCAGCCGCGTGCGCATACTTTAATTGCCGGACCACCGTGACCAGCGGCTCAGCTTCCAGTTTTGCCATCCGTTCGTCAGTTTGCGCCTTGGCTTCGTCAACCAGCGTGCTCACTTTAGCGATGCGAAGCACGTTTCCATCAAGTTCGGTAGCGAGTCCGTTATCCTTCAGAGCAATGCTCAGCGCCTGATCCCACGGCACGTCATCCATCACCATGGTGATTCTTCCGGTGACGTTGGAATCCACCACAATATTCAGTCCGCTGATCTGATGAATGAGGCGGAAGAAATCGCGGATATCCACGTCTCTCAGGTCCAGAGAAATGAGCTTGCCGGTGAAGTGATGCTGTTGCTGGGAAAAGGGAGTGCTTAGGATGCCCTGATTCTGGAGAACTCCAAGATTGGGAGATGAATCCGCGGCGATTTGCACCGACTGGAGAGCCTGCTGAAGCTCGGTCAGCGAAAATGGGACCGCATCCGGCGAACGAGCAGATGTCCACGCAGGCGCCGGCGTTGCAGCCGCTGCCGGGTCGGCGACAGCCTGCTGCTCTTGCGGCTCTGGTGTCGCCAGATGAGCGTCTCCCGCAGGTTGCTGAAAAACGTCTCGAGACGATATCATTCTGAGTGGAGCGAAGCGAAGCGAAGAATCCCTGTATTTCGGCTCGGGATAAACTCCGCCAAGCCGCTTTGCATTTGCAGAATCAAGCTGATTTGGCCCTGAGAGTTTCGAGAACGTCTTTCTGAGTTTCGCCGGGGTATTCCGAGTCGCTGTTTCCAATTGCCCAGGGCGGAAACTCGTGAGGTCTAACTTTACCGGCCTTTCCAACGCCTGAACAATCGGGTCTTCCTGCTGCGCAGTCGGAACTTTTGGGGGAGCCTTCAACGGCTGCACGGAGCTTTGCACGGATTTCCTGGGTTCACGAAACTGAATGCGGATTCCATCCGGCTCGGACTCGATGCGGAAAGGCGCGTTCTGGGAAAGATCCGCCACGACCCGCGCGACATCGGTGGGAGTATTCTGAAACTGCGCCAGCCGAACGTCCTCTAAAACTCCTGCATGATTCGCGGGAATGCGCTGAAAATGGCGCACCTCAACGGGTTGCAAATCCACAACCAGCCGCGCAGGATGGCTTAAGCGCAAAGGTCTGATTTGAACCGGGCCGGTCGTGCCAATCTTTACGAACGCCGCGCCCAGTTGATTGGACTGAATCGATATCTGAGTGATTCTTGCGGCCGCCTGCGCGGTAGCCGGAAGTCCGGCTGCGGGCTCAAACAAATCAGCATTCACGGGGTTTAGAGGCAGAATAGCCAGGAGGGCGGGAAGCGTTCGCGCGCTGGGGCTCCGCGCTGTAAGACGCCGGGAAGCCGGGCGCTCGCCCGTTAAAGCGCAAATGACCGCCAGTAAAAGACAGACTCCAAGCCATCGGATTACCGGTTTCATTTTCATAGTCCTTCCCCTCTCGAACTCAGTGCTTTGACCACCGTGCGGAAATTTTCCCTTCCGCGCGAGTCCTTGGATCGCTCAATGAAATAGACAGCCTGCGGCGTAATCCGGGTGACGATGCCGTTGTAAAGCTCTTCGTGCTCGCGAAGGAAATAGGCGCGATGCGTATTGTCGGAGACAACCGCAATCATCACGTGATTGGTCTTTTCCGAGACAATGCCCTCCAGCTTTAATTGGCTGATGATCAGGCCCCGGACGCCAGGCGGCCGGTTGGCGGGCCACTGACTCTCGCCGTTGCCGGCGGAGCCTGGCTTGGAGGGCAACACGACGGGCAGCTTGAAGGGGTCGCGCTTCCCCGAAAAATTGGGGGTGCTGGATGAGGATGGGTCGCTTTTTTTCAGCGGATTGATTCGAACGACTTCCGCCTGCCCCGCCGGGCTTACGACGGCGCGAGGCCCTGACGACGCCGCAAAGCTTGTTCCCGTCCAAAGCGCGGCGCCAAGCGCCGACAGACATGCCACCAGCGCTGAGCTCATGGTGCGGGTGATGAATGCTCGCCGAAAATTAGAGTTCTTACTCATCTGAATTCCATCGAAAAGCGCTCTCAATGAAGCTTGCAATTGTTCAGCACGCGGCTGAAAAACCCCAAGTTGTCATCCTGAGGAGCCGAAGGCGACGAAGGATCCCCGTATTTGCTTGATTTTGTAAATACAGGGATTCTTCCGCCTCGCTGCACTCGGCGTCAGAATGACAGGCAGAGGTCTCAGCCTGACGGGCTGCAAGCTCTTTTCAACCACCCCTTGAAACCTCATCGCTTCCAAATCATTTCGGCCCCGCCTGGCCTTTGGTGGCCGCAGGGGGCGGCGGGCTGTTATAAAACGTTGTCAGGACGCAATCGGCGGCCACCGTCTCCAACGCTCCAACTTGATACGTCCCTTTCCCTCGCGGTCCATTCGCCGCCCCCAGGGCCAGATCTCGGACGTTAACGATTCGAGAACTGCTCGCCAGGCGGGTGAAGAAAGTGAGCAGGCTGTAATACGTGCCATCGAGATGCATGCGAAAAGGCATTTCCGTGTAGTACGTCTGCCGCACAGGCGGTTCGGCTTCCATGGAGCGGATGTGCGCGCCTGAGTCGGCGGCAACCCCGTAAACCGTCTTGATGAACTGGTCGTCCGCAGGCTGATCCGGAACAATCTGGCGAAGATCATCCAGTTGCTTCTGCGCTTCGGCAATGCGCTTTTCAAGATCGGCGCGTTGAGCCATCAAGGCCCGCCCACGCAGATTCTGCGTGTGCAGGGTTGTGACTTGTTCCTGAAGGCTTGCGGCTTTCCCGCGGAGAGGGGAGACAAAATTGTAGAAGATCACCGCTGCCAGCAGAAGCGGAATGCAGGCCAGGATGATTCCCTGCTGCAGAGGGGGAAGCTCGCTGAATTTCCTGGAAGCCATCTGGGTTCTCTCGGCTTATTGAAAGTTGCCGCCTCGCGCCCTTACGAGCGTCGCGCTTCGGTCGGCGGCCTTCCTGTTCATCGTCCGGGCAAGCGCGCCGGAGCGCTTGCGGGAATCACAACTGCTGACGCCCTGGGAGCCTCGGGAACAGGCTGATACTCACAGTCCAAGTCGAATTTGAAACTGACGGCTCCGTTCTTCTGATCGTCCTCAAAAATCTGCCGCAACTGAACGTCCGCAAAGGCCGGGATCGACTGCAAGGCGGTGATGAAATCCGCAACCCCATTCATGTGGTCCGACTGCCCGTGGATGGTCAGCCGTCCTTTCTCGGTGCTTACCGAGAGAAGGTAAAGGCCGTTGACGCGATTGACGGCGTCGCCCAGGAGCGTCATAAGCCGCTGTGGACCGGTGCGATTCGCCTGCAAGGTCTCAATCACCGCCAGATGTTGCTTGATTTCGTTCAGTTGAACCTCGAGCTTGCGGTTCTGCGCCTGAACGCCTGCCAGCCGCGCGGCTTCCTGCTGTTCGATGACCAGTTGCTGGTTGAGTTGATCGATGTGGCGATTTGCGCTCCAATAAAGCAGGCCCACAATGCCGAAGCAAACCACCAGGCTGACAATCGGCATGAACTCTTTCCTTTGGAGCAGGGCCGACGGTTCCTGAAGCTTAGCCTTCGCTTCAACTTCGCTGGGCGGCGGTTGAATTAAGTTGATTCGAATCATGCGGCGTCAAAGCTCCTCAGCGCCAGCCCCATCGCAACGGTCATGCGGGGCGCGATTTCGGCAATAAAACCAGAATCAAACTTTGCAGGATTGACGTGAACTTTGCGGAATGGATCAAGAATTTCCACCGGAATGCGGAGTTCCGCCTTCAGCAGGTCCACCAGCCCCTGAATTCGCGCGGTTCCTCCCGCCAGATAGATGGCGTGAATCGTGTCGGTGGACGTGGTCTGCCGGAAGAAATCAAAGGTCTTCTGGATTTCCAGCAGAAGAAGCTCCGAAACAAAGTGCAAGTGGGGCGCTTTGGCATCCGGAGGGACGTCAGGAAGCTCCTGGCCCATTTTGAGCTTCTCGGCGTCCTCGAAGCTGATGTCCAGCTCTTTCTGCAGGATGTCGGTGTATTGATTTCCGCCCACCGAAACGTCGCGCGTGAAGAGCGGCATGCCGCCGCGGGTGATATTGATGTTCATCAGGCTGGCGCCGATATTGAGCAGCGCGACGGTCTGATCGGGAGGGGGCTCATAACTGAACTCGAAAGCGTTCTGCAACGCAAAGGCGTCAATATCCATAACGGCCGGCGTTTTATTGGCCTGTTCCAGAACGCTGGTGTGGCCCTGAATCTTTTCGCGCTTGACCGCAAGAAGCAGCACGTCCAGCGCATTGCCCGTTCCGGGCGCAGGACCCAGGACGTAGTAGCTCAAATTCACATCCGCCAAGTCGAAACGAATATTCTGCAAAGCTTCCTGATGAACGGCGAGTTCCAGCTCCTGCTCGTTCGCGGCGCTGACTGCGATGCGCTTGACAATCACGGAATGCCCCGAAACGGAAGTGGCCACCTTGGAGGTTTGAATCTTGTTTTCGTTAAAGATTTTTTCGATCGAGGCGGAAACCGAGAACGCATCCATGATGGCGCCATCGACGATCGTATCCTGGCTGAGATTGTCGATCGCCAGATTGACCAGTTCATACCGGTCGTTCTTCTGTTTCAGTTCTACAGCCTTGATGGAACTCGAACCGATATCCAGCCCGACCAGACCCGAAGATTTCTTTTTTCGTGAGAACATCATCAGCCTTTGCCGGTTGTGGAAAAAGCCTCTTTCAACTTGTCATTCTGAGCGGCAGCGAAGAATCTCTGCATTTCGGTTCAGGATAGACTCCTCAGGAAATCTCAACGGCCGTGACGAGCAAGAGCAACCAGAACCTCGGATTGATTTGTGCTCATCACTCGTCACTAATCACTGTTTTCGTCTCCTTGGAATGACAGGCTGCAAAACAGACCTTCATGCTTTTCGCTGGCGCCGGATGGTTTGCGACTGCCGGTTCTGACTTTGTTTTTCCATCCAGCGATCTAATACCGCTTTCTTGAATCGCCAGCGATTGCCCAGCTTGAAAGCGGGAACCCGATCCTGAACCAGGTACTTGTAAAGCGTCTCCCGCGAAACGCCCAGATACCGCGATGCCTCGCGGACGTTCATAACCTCCCGGAATTGAGCCATGCGCTAAACCTTATAATCGGAATATCGACGGAATAATGTCCTTTCTTTACTTCTGACGTTCGAGGAAAGCGTACCATTCGTATTGATGAGTATAGTTTCTACCCGTTAATTACTATTATGTCAAGTATATTATTAAGAAATAATCGTTAAGGCCATTTATATGCCCTGAAAATGGTAAATCGCAGAAAAAGCCCATGACTTCGACGTGGAAATTGGATACGTTATGGAGGTATGGGCGGGCGGTTTCTGACAGACTTAGTTTTGAGATGAGCGAATATGATAGCTATTTAAAGGTTGTGGCGGAATGGGAGGCTGAATTTGCCCGTAATCGAACGCGGCATGGAGAGAGAATTCACTGCCGGAAAGGCTGCTGCGATTGCTGTAGCCAATTATTCCAAGTCACTGAAATTGAAGCCGCTTACATCTCTCGCGGGATAAAGCAACTGCCGGAAAGTCGCCAGATGGAGTTAAAGAAGCGAGCGCAGGAATATCAAAGGCAGCGTGAAAAACTCCTTGAAAGTCAGAGCATCCCGGACACTTGGGGGACGTTGCCCCCGCCTGGATTGCGTCTTCCCTGCCCTGCCCTTCAGGACGGCGCCTGCTCCATCTATGAGCACCGGCCTCTGATCTGCCGAAAATACGGCATCCCGCTTTACAATCCGCACAAGCCTGACCGAATCTTTGCCTGCGAGCTTAACTTCCAGCCTGGAGAAGAGATTCAGGATGAGCAATTAGTCCAGATTCAAACCGAACTCTTTAATCACTGGGCCGAAGTTCAGGGCGACTATAATACGCGCGGGGGCATCCGCGACCCCAAGCCTCTGACCGTGGCGCGAGCAATTCTGGAGGATTTTGAAACTTATCTGCCGGATGATAAAGATGCACAATGAAGATGGGTTCAGGTCGGTGGCTCAGAATTTTGAATTATGAATTATGCACGGGCCGTGCAGGGACGGCGATCTTGAATCTGAAATCTCAAATCTCAAATTACGAACTGGTTCACCCCCCGCATAGGGGGGCAACTTTCAATTTTGAATCTATGATTTGTCCTTAGCGGTTCACCCCGGTGCATGGAGGGGCCGATAAAGCCTGTATCGCAGGTGAGAACAGCAGCGCCACAGAAGTTGAAACCCATAAGCCGTGGTTCTTCTGCTAAAATAAAGCCGATCGCAGTATCCTTGCAAAAGTTTGCTTCCTGGAGGGATGGGTGAGTGGTTGAAACCGGCGGTCTTGAAAACCGTTAGCCCCGAAAGGGGCTCGGGGGTTCGAATCCCTCTCCCTCCGCCATCCTATTTACTGGTTCCAATCACGCCTCGTTCCGATGCCCTATGAGGCTAGCCGGAATAGTCTCCAGGTGAACCTTGGAGCAGATTAGGCTAGAATCTTAGGCACTCCGAAACACGAGGTGAGACATGCCTGACGCCGACCCGACCCTTGAACGCCTCGAAGATCAAATCAGTTGGTACGATCGCAAAAGCAACTTCAATCAGCATACCTTCAAGTGGCTGAAGGTGGTTGAAATTGGGGCGGCAGGCCTGGTGCCCTTATTTTCCGGCTTTAAATTGCCGTGGGTGGCGGGAAGCCTGGGGGCGCTGATCGCCATTCTGGAAGGTGTGCTCCAACTCAACCAATATCATCACAACTGGATTACTTACCGTTCGACGTGTGAATCCCTGAAACATGAAAAGTATCTTTACCTGGCCGGGGCGGGCCCTTATGCGGCGGCCACAAACCCCCATACGCTTCTGGCGGAAAGAATCGAGTCACTGGTCTCGCAGGAGCACGCCAAGTGGGCGGCTGGGCAGGAACAGGCTGCGAAAACAAAGGATGCCTAAGCCGTCGCGCGCGGCGCGGCGTACCTTGATGACTTCTGCTCTGGGGTGGCGCATCTATGGCAGCTTGTGCCCTGTGTGCGAGTTTCGATGGCCGCACACATCCCAACCGACGGGATGTATGCGCCACCCAGATTGTCCATCACCGGCGCGTGTATTGCATCAACAGCACCAGTTCAGCGCGCGCCAGGTTGGGGCTTACCAGGCAGGCGCGGTCATTGCGCAGACAATTAAGGATCGTCATCCCGCAGCCGCAAGTGCAGAAGCCGTGGCCTAACGCTTCGGTCAAGGCGGCTTTTTCCGCCATCGTCAGGGCTGAAAGGTCCACCTTCGGCACGTTGTAAACGGCCTCGGAAAGATTTCCCTCACGAGTCAGAGACACATTCCAACTCATCTGCATCAGGTCAAGGCAAGGCCCGCCAAAGTTGGCGTGCGTTCCGTCACTGCCTTTCAATTTGCAGGCAAATTTGACTCCGTTATTCAGAAAATTTGTGCCGTTTGAAAAATTCAGAACGTCATCCGCGGCGTTGTATTGCCATCCTCCGACGGCGGCAGAGGCGCTGTTCAGCGTGACGCCAAAGCTGAAATCCGGATAGAGATCAACGCTCTCGATGAGTTGCTGACCGGAACCTGTCACGATGGCCCGCCAGTTGCCAACAAAATGAGACGGGCTGATTTCCGCCGGGGGAGACACAGGAGCAGGGGTTATTGGCGCTGGCCCGAAAGCTTTGGATGGCGCTGGCGGTGCGCGGTCAGGCTGCTCTCGCGGCTGAGCGGAAGATGTTTTGAATGAGCGTATGCCAGCATTCGACTCCGCTTCCGCTCCGGTTTTCCGGGCCCTGTCAGCAGCATTAGGTACGGCGCCTTTCTGAGGGCCGGCGTCTTCGCGTACTACGGGCGCGGGCGAATTCTGCGTCGAGTGGTAAATCATGACCACAACGGCTGCAATAATCGCGACGCCAAGAAGCGCACCGGCAGCCACACCTGGCCTGAAGCGACGCGGCTGCTTCGGCGTCTTTCCTTTCACGCCCAAGGCGCGGTCGAGGGCCTCCGCGAGCTTCTCGAAGCCTTCATCCCAATCTTGCTCCGTGATTTCGAGCGCGTTGCGCCGCGCAAGCGATTGAAGGTCCGCCGGAAGCTCTTCTTCAGACGGCATGTGGGCTCCGCCCACCAGCACGGGAAACACCCGCACGCCTCGACGGAGAGCCGTCAGGATTTCCTGACGAACCGTATCCTTCGGATCGTCAAGCCGCCGGGCTCCAGCCGAGTTCGTGACTGTCAGCCAGTTCTGGCCGATTACCACCACGACAGCATCGCTAGAACCCAACACCTTCTCGATAGCTTCGTGCCACTCGATGCCCGGTTCAAGGGATCCTACATCTCGAAAGACCCGATTCGGATAGCGAGCGTTGAGGCGATCGTACAATCGACCGGAATCTGCCCGGCTGTCATCCCGGCGATAATTAATAAAAATCTTTCCACTGGCCATAGCGACCCCACCCTTTCCTCCAGGTCCCAAGGCAGTCTGAATCTGTCAAAGTTGATGATTTTTGAAATGACTGATGCTGTGAGTGTACAGGAGCGGAATGGCAATTTCAAGCGTAATTAACAAGATGGTGAATGGCGCCGCCATTTGAGGGCATGATGGAAAAAGGGGAGAATAAACCGCCTACCTCCGTGACGGCGTAGAAGCGCCTCTGCCTCAAACGGTCGTACCTGGTTGTATCTCACATAAATACCTGTACCGAACCCAGGGGCGGGACGCCCATGCCACGGTTGTGGCATGGCCATCTTGGCCATACCCAGATATTGTCCCAACAACGCGAGTGGTGCATGACTGACCCAGGGTGATCGAAAAGCTGGCATCGCTTAAAAAACGTGTGATATTCTGAATTTTTTGGGCGTTTTATCGAATCTCACTGGTAAACGAGGGGCCGTCGATCGCTAGAAGCAGAAGTAAGGTTATCACATCGAGTTTGCGCAATCCCTGAATCCATTTTGCAATAGCGGCGCCAACCCATTCACGCTGGGGAGTAGGCCGCGTCAGAAATGAACGGCGGCTGGCCACAGAGAAGCGTTGATGGAATGACTTCATGAGGAGGCGAATGTTTAAGCGCTCACTACTTTGGAGCTTGTTATTGTCAGCGGTCGCCTTGGGAATGGCAGGGTGTAGCTCAAACCCTACATCCACAAGCAATGAGAAAGGCACTCTGATCATTTTTGCCGGCGACGTTCCATTATGTAACCTCCTCTCTTTTCGGACGAATATCGCTTCGCTAACGCTTACTCCCCAGGGAGGCAGCGGGTCGGTTTCCGTTCTGGCTTCGAACACTTTCATCCCCCTGGACTTTGCCGCTTTGAGGGACACGACTGCTGTGGCAGACGTTGTTTCCGTTTCTCCGGGAACTTATACCGGAGGGCAGGTTCAGTTCAGCGCTTCCAGCATGGCGCTTTTCGACTCTGCGGTGAGCCCTCCGATTGACGTAATTACCCCCACCCTCAGCTCGGAAACCGTTAATTTCACGATTAATCCGCCGTTGGTGGTTCAGGCCTGCTCGTCTACCTCCAGCACGCCGTGCCAGGCCGCCGCGATGAACATCGATTTCAACCTGGCCCAATCGATTGAGTTGACCGCCCAAGGCCAAGTCAACGTCTCGGGCTCGCCGGGGTCTCTCACCGTCAAGGTAACCCCGGTGGTGAATGCCACAACGCTGGCCGCTTCGGGTAGCCAGGGATTTGGCGCGCTGGACGATTTCCATGGCTACATTCTTAGCGTCAACAACACAAGCACAAACTCAAACTTCATTGGCAGCTTCGTGGTCCAAACTTTGCCGGGATTTAACGTCACTTCGTCGCTCGAGGGCGCTGGCCCCGCCATTACCGTCAACCTGACTAAAAACACTCAACTGATTGGCGCTGCAGCGCTCAATCAGATTACGACCGGAAATTTTGTGGAAATCAATGGTTACGTGGATTCGCAGGGGAACTTTATTGCCAATACGATTGTGATTGAGGACCAAACGGATCTGGCGAATGATAAGTCGGCTTTCCTGGGCTACGTCATCTCCGTGACTAAAGATTCTTCGGGGAATCTCACCCAATTTCAGCTCTATGTTCACGATCAGGAGCCAAACACTTCCGCCGGAACCGGAAATTCCGTGCCCCTGGATACTCCACCGGTCATCGTCAACGTATCCACTTCGACCGGGTTCCATTTTTCTGCTCCTGCCGCCAATTTTCCAAATCTTACCCCGGATTCAACATTCCTGAATGTCGGCCAGCAGCTTGTAGTCCATGGGACTTATACGGCTCCGGCGCGAGCGACCCCGCCTGCAACAACGCCGCCTTCCACTGTTGACGCCAGTAATGTTTACATTCCACTTCAAACCGTTTCGGGCAACTTCTCTGCCCTGCTCACAGCAGGAGCCGATAACTTAAGCGGAGCCTTCCGCTTTGTCCCGTGCTTCACCCTTTTTCAGGGACAGAATATTTATGTCATCACGAATGCGCAAACCCAATTTATTAACGTAAATGGCCTTGCCGGCCTCAGTCCCTCTCCGCAGTTGCAAGTCCGGGGCCTGCTGTTCTTCGATCAAAGCGGCGGTCCCATTAATGGCATCCAAATACCGCCCAATTCCTACGTTTTACTCGCCAACCGCGTCCATTTGTTCTGACGGCTGCACTTGGGAAAA
Source organism: Acidobacteriota bacterium (assembly GCA_902812415.1). Taxonomy (GTDB): domain Bacteria; phylum Acidobacteriota; class Terriglobia; order UBA7540; family UBA7540; genus RH2-MAG17b. Next base: position 86,754 of record CADDZJ010000001.1, on the reverse strand, counting down.
TCCCGTTGCTCGGCCTGTGCTATGATGACGCCGTAGCGGCCTCATTTCGGGGGAATCCATGCGAGTCCTCATCACCGGATCAAGCGGGCTGATTGGCTCAGCGCTGATCAGGGAGCTTACAGCCTCCGGACATCAGACGATTCGCTTGGTGCGCCCGGGAACCCAGGCGGCCGACGACGCGATCCTCTGGAATCCTAAAGCCAATCTGCCCCCTGCGTTTTCAAACCAGGAAATCGACGCGGTAATTCATCTTGCTGGTGAGAACATCGCCGCGCATCGTTGGACCCCTGAACACAAAGCCAGAATCCGGGAAAGTCGTGTGGCAGGGACGCGATTGCTCTGCGAGGCCCTTATCAAGCTTGCGCATCCCCCAAAGACCCTGGTAAGCGCGTCGGCAATTGGATACTACGGAGACCGTGGCGATGAGATTCTGCGAGAAGACACGCCGGCCGGCTCGGGTTTTTTAGCGCAAGTTTGCCGCGAATGGGAAGAGGCCGCCGGGCTAGCCGCCGAGAGAGGCATTCGTACCGTCATTCTGCGAAATAGCATGGTGTTAAGCGCGGAAGGCGGCGCGCTCGCCCGAATGCTTCCGGTCTTTCGCAAGGGACTGGGGGGGCCGATTGGAACCGGAAGGCAATATATGAGCTGGATTGCTCTGGATGACGTGATGGGAGCCATTCAACATTGCCTTGCCCACGCCGAGTTGAGCGGCCCGGTCCTTATGGCCTCCCCTAATCCGGTAAGAAACAGCGAGTTCGTTGAGACGCTGGGCAAGGTGCTGAAGCGTCCTACCTTGCTGAGAATGCCAGGTTTTGCGGCGCGGCTGGCCTTTGGCGAAATGGCGGATGAACTGCTCCTTGCCAGCCAGCGCGCTGACCCTGCCCGCCTCAGGACCTCCGGTTATCCGTTCCGGTTTCCAGAGCTGCGATCGGCCCTTGAGCATCTGCTCACGCACTGAACCCTGCTTCAGATGATCACGCAAAAGGCGCTATAACCCCTCGCCGGATTGGCATCGGCGGACAATCTCTTCGATTACGGAAAGCGGAATATACATCTTTGTGCCAATACGGACGGAGAAGATCTTTCCGTTGCTCAGCCATCGATAGAATGTGGCGCGGCCAATCGGGATTCCCGTGCGGCCCTGAAGGGCGAGCCAGGCGCTGGAAGCCGTGAGCAAGGGAGCGTGGCCGCTCCCGCCCGTCGTCCTTCCAGCCAAGCGGCGAGTGACATTTTGTGTCCAGGATTGTAAAGGCGCTGCCATCTCTCACCTCACTTCACAGGCTCGCTTAACGAGTAGATTCGTCTTCCAAAAACGCTTCCCGCAAGGCCGCCAGCCGACGGCGGTCCTTAAGCCGGGATGTGTCCACTTCGTGTTCCGGAATGCCAAACCTCCCGCGTTCGACAACCGCCCGCGTGGGTTGGTGAGAAGCAAACAGGATCGGTTCCTGGGATTGCCGATAATGGTGGAGGCACATCCCGGCCAAATCAGGAGCGGCAGGAAAGACACAGCCTTTTTCTGAACATCGCAGATTCGAGGGGAGTCTGAAGGCTATTTCTGCCCTGCCGAGTCTGGTGGGCTTCCACCCGGGTTCTCCCGGCGATGCCAGCACGAGTGACGCGGGAATCGGGTTGATGGTTGATTTCAACGTTCCGGATTGATTCGATATATCCGAAGCATGATGAGATATGGATTGCATCATCTAATCTCCTCTCCGCACAGCGGTTGATCCGTGTTTTACATTTGCGAGGGGATCTGAAACTAAAAATGCGCGAGGGGGTATGATTCAAAGATTGAAGATGCCATTCCCGATTTCCCGTGATCCGAGCATCAGAGGGATAGGAGATAGAAATCGAGCTTTGCGAGCGGCGTGCACCTTGCCATGAAACCGAGTTATTGCGCGGCCATAGCCGCCGGAGGGCGCACGCCCGAGTGTAGGCTAGAAATAAATCTTCTCTTGACGAGACAGGTTTTGTAATGTAGGCTAGCTTTGATCGAAAGCAAGATTCCAGGATGGAGGCTTTGGCCGTCTGGAGCGGGGTGCTGAAAAATAATTCGAAAGATTGGCAACCTAGAACATGAAATAAACCTCCAGGCGTCATCCAGCGATTGAGCGGGAATCTGAGATGTATGCAAGGGGGTAGGTGTAGCCGCCGAAGAGTTTGCGCAAAGATATTTCTTATCAGGATCAAGAAAATCATGAATAAGATATTGTGCAAGGTATTTAAAGGCACGCTATTCCTGCTTCCAGCAGGGCATCGTGGCGTGGGATCGACGTTTTTCGGCTTTCTTAACATTGAAACTATTAGCTATTTAGTAACTAATGATCGCCAAGAAAAGCCATGCGCAGGGCATGGCAACTCCGAAAACAGAGCGCGGATAGCTCGCCCGCAAGTTTGCCTCGTGAAACGGTCAAAGCTACGGATAAAGACCGCGCATTTCCCGCCTTGCAGCCGGCTTCTGAGGCTCGGACGATGGCTGCGGAAGCGGTAACACTCTAAAGTCTAGCCTAGTACTATAGTTCTTGTCAAGTACTATTTCGCATGGGAGGAATTTTTTATGGCTGCAACGCTCGACATTCCGAAAGTGATCCGCCGGGTCCGACAACGCCTGGGCCTCAGCCAGGAAGGTTTATCGCGACGATTAAACGCCACCAAGGGGGCTATCCAGCACTGGGAGCGCGGGCGCAACCAACCCGATTTGGCGCGTCTCCTGCTCCTGCGCAGCATCTGCCCTCCGGGGGCGGAGCGCAAAGAGGTGGATGCCGTAATCCGACAGATTCAGGAACGGGTTGCGGGAGCGCCGGAGGCGCGCGTCCGAGGCGCTGGCGTGAAGCGAGCCATTCCCGACACCGGCTCCCAGATGCTGCAACGGGAAAATGCGCGGCTTCGCCAGCAGATTGCGCGGCTGGAGGGCGCGATTGAGCGTCGCTCGGAACAACTGCGCATTTTGGAAGATCTGGCGTCTGAGCTTCAGCGCCAGGTCGCCCAATTGAAGGCTGAAAAGGCTCAGCCGGCGGAAGCTGTGAGCGGTGCCCCCTCAATTCAGGCTGAATGAGTTTGTAATCCGCAACCGCTAGCCTAAGGCTCGCGGATTCGGATCGCGCGAATGGAGACCATGATGGGTGTGCTTTCGGGCGTGGAATGCAACAGCATGCGCAGGTAACCATTGGCAAGAGCCAGCAGGCGGTCTGCTTGCCGATGCCCTCGAATTTGAATGAGAAGCTCGAAAGCCTTGCGAATGGAAGCTTCTGCGGAATTGTGAGTCTGATTCATGTAACTTCTCCTTTCCCTGAAGGGGGTCAAATTCGCTTCAAGCGCGAAGCCGTTGCAAAAAGCGCTTCCAGTCTTTTCCGATCCGAATCAGCTTTTCTGCAATTCGGCTCTTTACTCATATCACATCTCATTAGTTATTTAGAAGTAAATACTTTAAGCCCTTCGGCTCGGCCCTTGCAGGTTGCTGGCTCGAGCCCTTTATGAGCCGCAAGGATTTTCCGTTATCCTCACGATAGAGCGCCGTAACCCATGTCCGTCTCACCCGCCCGCCTGGCCGCCTTTCATGTTCTCTGCCGCTTGGATGAGAAGCGAAATTACGCGGTGGACCTGTTGCATCGACCGGAGATTTCGCGGCTGAAAGAAGTGGACCGGAGGCTCGCGACTGAGCTGGTTATGGGCATCCTCCGCTGGCGCGGCGACCTGGATTTCATCATTGAAAAGCTTTCCGGAAGGCCGCTCCGATACTTTGACCGCGAAGTCCTTGAAGCGCTGCGCCTGGGGGCTTATCAGATTCGATATCTGAGTTCCATTCCCTGCTCCGCCGCGGTGAATGAATCCGTAGAATTGGTCAAAGCCGCCCGCAAGAAGTCCGCTGCCGGGCTGGTGAATGCGGTATTACGGCGATGTCAGAGAGCATCTTTCAGCGCAAGCGACCCGCCGGACGCTGCGAACGAAGAATATCTCGAAAGCGCGCGCCGCTCCATTCCTGCGTGGCTTTGCGAGCGCTGGGAGACGGAATTCGGCGGCGAGGCCGCGCGCTCCCTGATTGCGGCTAGCCAGGCGATTCCTCCCACCCACCTTCGCGTTACTGGTCCCTGCTTTGATCGGCAACAGATGCAGGGTGAGCTCCTGGCTGACCACGTTCAAACGCAACCTGGAAACTTTGGAAAGCGAGCGTTATGGGTGAAATCGGGAAGTATCACGAATGCCTTCGCATGGCGCGAGGGGCGGGTGGTGATTCAGGACGAAGCATCGCAACTGGCGGTTGAACTTTTAGTTCCGCGAAAGGGAGGCCAGGTCTTGGACCTCTGCGCCGCTCCCGGAATCAAAACCTGGCAAATAGCAGACGAGATGGGTCAGGGTTCTATTGTGGCCTGCGACCGCAGCCTGCGGCGAATGCGCGCGCTTCGGAAAACTCTTTTATGCCGCTGGCCGGAAGGCGTTCAATTACACCAGGCACTGCTCGACGCTACCCAGCCTCTTCCTCTCACCACAACCTTTGACCGGATTCTTGTCGATGTTCCTTGCTCAGGCACGGGCACGCTGGCTCGCAACCCTGAAATCAAGTGGCGGCTCCAGCCAGAGGATGTTCCCCGTATTGCCGCAACGCAGCGCGCGATTTTGCGGCAGGGGCTTGGGGTTCTAGCCCCGGGCGGAAGGCTGGTATATTCGACTTGTTCGCTTGAACCAGAAGAGAACGAAGAGGTAGTTTCCGATGTGCTGGCAGAACTTCAGGGCTTCCGTGTGCTCGGTGCAGTGGAGTTACGGCAGGAGTTCCCGAATCTGGCCCCGTTCTTCAAGGAGCCGGGTTATTTTCGCACCTGGCCAAACAAATATCGGATGGACGGATTCTTTGCCGCAGTGATCGTTCGTTGGAAATAAAATAGTTGGGGCGTTTCCGCCCGGGCAGTGGACAATAGCATCCCTGGGGATGCCTGACTCTGTTTCAGTTCAGGCGAAAGACGTCTGTTCGCAAATACAGGTAATTTTAATGATTCACCACATTCTCCCCGTTGGCATGCTGGCTTGTAATTGCTCGATTCTGGGTGACGAGGCAACGCGCGAGGCTATCGTCATCGATCCAGGCGATGAAATTGATCGTGTCCGCGCAATCCTCGAGCAGCATCGGCTTCAAGTGAAATATATTGTAGCGACTCATGCCCACATCGATCACGTGGGCGGCATTCAGAAGCTTCAGCAGGCGACAGGCGCCCCAGTCCTGATGCACGCGGCAGACCTTCCTCTTTATCAGAATCTTGCGGTTCAGGCAGCATGGTTAGGCGTTGAGCCGCCTGGCGCCGCGCAAGTGAAAGACTTTCTCAAAGAAGGAGACATGCTTCAGGCAGGGTCGCTTTCGCTGATAGTGCTCTCAACGCCCGGCCATTCGCCCGGCAGCATCTCATTGCTTTTATCTGGAGAAGGACAGAAACTCTTCAGCGGGGATACGCTCTTTAAAGGCAGCATTGGGCGGACCGATCTTTGGGGCGGAGACTATCATCAGATTCTTACCTCCATACGGAATAAACTGCTGCCTCTTATGGATGAAACGCCGGTCTTCCCCGGCCATGGACCTTCGACCACGCTTGGCGAAGAGCGCGAATCGAATCCTTTTCTGCAGGGCCTGTAAAAGGACTATGTATGCGAGTGACGAGCAAGATGCAATCGGTCCCCGCAAAGTGTACCCTGGGGAATTCAGCAAACGAAATCCCACCCTATCTTGCGCTCTGTTTCATAATCCCTGGCCCACATGAGGCACGCCTTCAGGAAACCGAAGAAATTTAAGGCGCAAAGCGATTACATTGCGATATATTGACGGCGGTGTGCTTCTGCTTTGGGTGTAACCCGCTGAAGTTTGATTAAGGAGAGCGTAGAAGTGAGGAAGCTTTACAAAGCCATTGGGGAAGAAAAGCTCAGGCTTGCGCTGGCTGTGACGATATTGGGAATCACATCCACCCTGGTTTTCCCTCAGACGGCGCGTTCAACGCGATGGTCTACTATCTTCACCGCTCAGACGGTGCGCGACCGGCTTTCGACGCCACAAGGCCGCGAGGAAGCCTTGGCCTTTTGCCGGCGTTTACATTTGAGCAAAGTCTACATCGAAGTCTTCCGCGACGGCTATGAGGCCGACCCCGCAACACTAAGGGCGGCGCGGGATTTTTTCCAGCGCGCGGGTTTCCAGGTTTCCGGTGCAGTCGCAACCACTCAACTTGGCAAGCCCTCGACAGGATGGAAGATTGTGGCGTGTTACACCAACCGAGCTAATCGCGAGCATCTGGCCCGCATCTTCCACGACGCCGCCAGCCTTTTCAATGAAATCATCATTGACGATTTCTTCTTCACCGATTGTCAATGCTCGGAGTGCGCAGCCGCGAAAGGCAGCTTGAGCTGGCCGCAATATCGAAAGAAGCTGATGCTCGAAGTCAGTCGCAATGATGTGCTTGGCCCGGCGCGGCAGGTGAATCCGCGCGTAAAAATCATTCTGAAATATCCACAGTGGTACGATCAGTATCAGGCGCGAGGTTACAGCGTGTCTGCCGAAACCGCGCTTTACGACCGCATCTGGGTGGGCACCGAATTGCGCGATCCCAGTTCCAGCCGCTGGGGCCATAAACAGCAATATGAGGGCTTTTTCCTCTACCGATGGCTCACGGACATCGGCGGCGCGAAGACTGGCGGCGCCTGGTTTGACCCCTACGGCACCGACCCCACTTTCTATCTCGATCAGGCTTATGTTTCCGTACTGGCTGGGGCGCCGGAGATTTTGCTCTTTAATCTCGGCGATCTGGATTCCGCACGTTATCAGGCTCAAGCGGAAGCGCTCATGCCCCGGCAGGAAAACCTCGCCGCGCTTGCAAAGCTTGTGGGTGGCTGGCGCGGCATTCCAGCCTACAAGCCCCCTTCCAGCGACCCGGGATCAGAACCGTACATCTTTGATGAAATTGGCATGCTGGGAATTCCTTTGCTGCCGGTGGCTGAGTTTCCGAAGGGAGCAAAGATGGCTCTTTTCACCGATCATGCGTTGACGGACGCTCAATTCGTGCCGAAACTCGCGCAATTCTTTGATCAGGGCGGCGCGGCGTTTGTCAGCGAAGACCTTGCCCACCGGCTGAGCGGCGACCCGCGTCTGCCGGCGGCCGATGGAATCGGCTTGAATGAAGGGGAATATTTGAAGACCGTCAAGGAGAACCGGGGCGAAATGGTGGTATTCTCAGACGCCTTGCCGCGGCTTGCCTTTGTGGATTCCGGGGATCGCATTGAGCAGCTTACACCCGCTCTGCGACTCGCTCTTCGCGAGTGGCGTGAAAAGGTGGCGACGCAGGTTCCAACCTCGTTGGATGCGCCGCCGCGCGTCGCCGTATTTCCAATGGGCGGCGGACGTGTAGCCATCATGAATTTTACCGAGCTTCCGGTGGCGTGCCATTTGGCAAAACAAGGCGGCATAGTTGGCAGGCTGAGGCTGCTCTTCGCGAGTCCCGGAGCCTCGCTTGTTTCGGACGGCTCAACGTTGCGCCTCCCCGCGCACTCGCTTTTGATGGTGGAGGAATAAGGGGTCTTTAGCAGGCGCTGGCCGCCGCGATGGCCTGGGGGATCACCAGAATGGGGAGTTCTTCATAATCTCTGGCGGCGCAAATCCACCGCGTGTTTCGAGCAGCCGCCCAACGAGGAGAGACATGCCGCATAAAAAAGAAGTTATGGTGGGGGTTGACCTGGGGGGCACCAGTATCAAGGCTATCGCGGTCAATGGGAAAAACAAGATTCTGGCGACGGAAAAGAAAAGAACGGAAGCGGGTGTAAAGCCCGAAGCTTTGATCAAGGAGATTGCCGGAGTCGTCGAAAGCGTGGCTAAAAATGCAGGCTGTAAGATGAAGGCGCTCGCCGCTGTCAGCATCGGCGCTCCCGGAGCGATCGACATCCGACGCGGCATCGTGAATGAAGCGCCAAACCTTGGCTGGAAAAATGTTCCGCTCTCAGATGCATTGGAGTCCCTGCTGGGCGGCGTGCCGGTGGTGGTTGACAATGACGTGAATGTCGGGGTGATCGGAGAGCATGCCCTGGGCGCGGGCGAGCAGATAAAAAATCTGGTGGGCATCTTCGTAGGCACCGGAATCGGCGGCGGCATTATTTCCGGCGGGAAACTCTATCAAGGAAGCAACGGCTGGGCGGGGGAGATCGGCCATACGGTTCTGCTGGTGGACGGCCCCGTATGCAGTTGCGGCCATCGCGGCTGCGCCGAGGCGCTGGCCAGCCGCACGGCCATCGAGCGGGATGTGCGCGACGCCATCAAGGCGGGGCAGAAAAGTCTGGTACTCCAGATCATGAAGGAAAAAAATAAGGATCGAATCACCAGCAGCGTGATTCAGGAAGCCTTGGCGAGAAAAGATCGTGTGGTGCAGGAAGTCATGAAGCGGGCGGAGTATTACCTGGGCATTCTGGTGGCTAATGCCGTCAATGTGCTTGACCCGGCGCGGGTGGTGATCGGCGGCGGCATTGCCGAACGGCTGGGAGATGATTTCGTGGCGCCAATTCGCAGCACGGCTTATGAATATTTTCTGCATCCGCCCGCTGCCAAAAAGATCAAGATTGTTCCGGGCGCCCTCGGCGACAACGCCGGAGCGCTGGGGGCCGTCGTGCTGGCGCGAAAGCGGCTTGATCTCTAGGTGACAGGCTTCAAACCCCTGCGAGTGCCTGAGACCTGTCACCTGCTTTTAGACCAGTTCAGCCAACGGGAATGCCCGGTGCGCTCGCGGCGGCTCCAGGTAATTCTGTCGATGGGCGCTGTGCAAGGAAAACCTGATCGTATCAGCAGGAATTGAGGCGCATCCTGAGGTATTCCGTGCCTTAACGTGACATCATAGCGCAATGATCTGCGAATCCCAGGAGGCGGGCATCCATCGGAAACAACTCAAATATTATGACAGGAGGCCGCAAGATTTCTTGTCGTGGCTGGCGGTAAAGAATAAACTGGGAAAGAACAATGATGTTTAAAAGAAGAAGCACATTTGTTCTATGCATTCCCCTCCTGTTGCTTTCTGGAGCCTTAGTGTACCCGCAGGAAGCCTCGCAGAGTATTCCCAAAATGACGGGTCGCTATCATTTTCTGGGACCGCAGGATACGCTGGCCATCCTGCAGGAGGAAGATCTTCTGAAAGGTTACATCGATGTCTATCCGGGTGAGAACGAGTCGGATGTTATTCTGAGCTATCCCATCACCATTGGTTCGCGTCACGGAAATCAGGTGGAATTCAGGACTCGCAAAATCCATGAAAAATATTATCGCTTTCAGGGCAAAGTCGAGCGCGGTACGGGCAGTAAACCCGGTGATCCTGATTACCTGCAACTGATCGGTGAACTTCAGATTATTACGGAAAATTCGGTGACCGGCGAGCGGAAGGTGCAAAAACAGCAGGTCATCTTGAAGTCCCTCGGAAAGAACGAGGGGCCGCCGCAATAACCGGCGTCGGTAGCCGCCTTTTACCTTCCTGGTTTTATTGAGAATTACAAATTATAGTGACAACGCAGACCGTAGCGACGATGTCCCCAGCGCCGAAAACGCCGGTGAGGACACCGGCGCTACAGAAAACGATGTCACTATAATTTGTAAACCTCCGTAGCTACATCTGTCTATGAACAAGCCTCTGAATCTGGACGGCATTTCTGGCAAGGTCGCCATTGTGACGGGCGCGACTGGAGATCTTGGCTCTGTTATTGCTACGGATCTGCTGGCCGCGGGCGCCTGCGTGGTCTGGGTTGGGCGGCAAAAGCGCTCGCTCGATGATCGCCTTCCCAAAACCGTGGCAGATCGAAACCGCTCTCTTGCCGTGCGCGCCGACATTCGCAAGGAAAGTGAGATTCGCAGCGTGGTTCGCGCTACGCTTCGCCGCTTCAAACGCATCGATATTCTGGTGAACAATGCCGGCGCCCGCGGCCCCACAACTCCGGTCACTCGGTTGCGCCTGCGCGACTGGCAGGAAGTGATTGACACAAATCTTACCGGCCCTTTTCTTCTCTCGCGCGAGTGCCTGAAGCATATGGCGCTGCGCCGCGCAGGCCGCATCGTGAATATTTCCTCGGTGGTGGGGCATTGGGCTTATCCGTTGCGCGCCTCTTACGCCGCCTCGAAGGCCGGGCTTTTGAGCCTCACGCTGACATTGGCGCAGGAAGCCGGCGAAATCAACGTTCAGGTGAACGCTGTCTGTCCAGGCCCTGTCGCGGGGGATGCCATTGAAAGCGTGCTAGCGGCTCGCGCGCGAGCCCTTGGAATTTCGGTTGAAAAGATGCGCGAACAATTCTTGCGGCCTGCAGCGCTTCGTCGCATGGTTACGCCACGGGATATCAGCCGTATGGTTCTGTTTCTCTGCTCAGACGCCGCACAGAACATTACCGGCCAGGCGATTGACGTGAGCGCAGGATACGGGCTTTATCCGGGAATGTAGCGAGGCAGGTTTTCCATGAGCGAAAAAGGGCTTGAAATGCTGCAACGAATGCTGGGCGAGTCGCGAGCTCAAGAGGTGCGCGGGGCGTGGGAAAAACTCTCGCCGGATTTTGCGCGCTACGTGACCGACTTCCTGGCGGGCGACATCTGGGCGCGGCCAGGTCTCGACCTGAAAACTCGAAGCCTGATTACAGTTGCGGCTATGACCGCCTTGGGCCGACCCAACGGCTTGCGTCTGAACATCGAGATGGCGCTGAATAACGGCGTCACAGAACAGGAAATCCTGGAAGCTCTCCTGCACATGGCGCCTTATGCGGGCTTTCCTGCCTGCTGGGAAGGCTTGTTGATTGCGAACGAAGTCTTTAAGCAGCGGCAGCCACAAAAGGGATCATAATTTGATCAGAAGTTATGAGTCAGGGGATTCCGCGATCATCCAGTCCTGACCCATTGAGCTGTTTTTCCAATCGTTGTCGACGACGCATCAACCGCTCCAAGCGCCGGGCAGAAGCCTCATCGTTGGCTGAAAGAACCGGTCTTGAATGCAGGAGGGCGAGCGCCGCTTCGGTAAATTGAAGGGCCGTTTGCGCATCGCGCTGGCGGCGCTCATAGTGGATTATCAGCTCACGATACGCATCGATGGCGTAGGCGGTCTTGCGGCGAGCAAGGTTCAGCCAAATCTCCACGGCAGCATCGAATCGGCGCAGCCGCTTGTGCTGCCGGGCCAGATGCCACAACGCGCGAAGCTCCAGGGCTTGCGGCAGTCCGGCGTCCAGCGCCTGATCGCAGATTGATGATGAAAGCTCAAACGCGCCCACGCGCTCAAAGATGCGGCTTAAGCTGAAAAGATCCGCACTTTGCAGGGAGCGCTTTCCTTCCCGCGCGGATTGCAATATCACAGCAACCTCAACGGTGAGCGCCGCGAGGGAGATAATGTCAAGCGCATTGTGGAAGAAAACCGCCTGAAGTCCGCGCGCGTCGCCCGTGCGAAGATAATCGAAATAGATCCCGGGAATTTCTGAGCCGGGAATGTCGCCGTCTCGCGCGATGCCAAGCACATGTCTCTCCAGGTTTGTAAGATGGCACTTTTCCAGGCGCAGTTTCCACAGTTGCCGCGCCGGATGCAGAAGGTCCAAATGGACAAAACGGCTGAAGGGTGGCGGGAGACAGCAAGCGGCATAGCGGGCCTCAAGAAGTGGCACATCGAATATCCTGCCGTTAAAAGTGATCAATCCCTCATAGCCTTCGAGCGCTTTTGAGAGGGCAGAAAGCGCTGCCTTCTCATCAGTCTCGTCGCGCAAAAAATACTGACGAACCACAAACTGCGCGCCCTCGATAGAGCCGATGCCAATCAGAAATGCGTAGGCGCTGCCATCCACGTTGAGGCCTGTCGTCTCAGTATCCAAAAAAATCAGGCGCGATGGATGGGGCAGGGTCGCCCCGCCCAGGAAAAGATTCAGAGGAGTGAAATCGGCTAAAGAAATATCTCCAACGCGGATCTTCCCATAAGGCCGACCGAACGGCAGCGACTGGCTGGCGAGGAAAAATTGACCGAGTTCGTGTTGCTCGATCCGGCCTTCAATACATTCCTCCACGCGATAGGAAGAGCGTGCAACGCCGTTCAGATTCACACCCAATGTGATGTTGACCGCTGAGGGCGAGGCAGCGCCTCTTCTCCGCTCCCGCCCATGCAAACTTTCAAGTTGCTGTTCCAACGCCGAGTCACAGCTGCTTTTATGAGCGGCCTTCCTAAGCTGGCGAAGTTTCTCTTCGAGGTTCATGGGCGCTGTCAATTCGCTTTTTATTCGCTATCCTAGCACAGAACAAGCGCTCAATGAAATGGGATCATTTTGGGCGTCGAGGCGGCTTTATACCGCCACAGTTGGCGGGTAAAACCTGCCGCTACGCTGCTCCGGTTTACAAAACGCGACGCTGAACCTCATAATCAATTTCGCATCAATTCAAGTCATGACAGAGTTTTCGACGCCTCTGATGCGTCAATACAATTCGATCAAGGAGCGACACCCGCAAGCGCTGCTCTTCTTTCGTCTGGGTGATTTCTACGAGCTCTTCTTTGAAGATGCGGTCGTTGCCGCAAAAGAACTCCAGATTACACTCACCTCACGGAACAAAGAGAAGGGCCAGGCTATTCCGATGTGTGGCGTTCCCTACCACGCCGCCGAGGGCTATATTGCGCGCCTGGTGCGTAAGGGTTTCCGCGTGGCCATCTGCGACCAGATGGAAGACCCGCGCTACGCCAAAAAGCTGGTGAAACGCGAGGTGACGCGCATCGTGAGTCCCGGCACCTCGATTCACACCGAAGCTCTCGAACCGCGCGCCAACAATTACTTGGCTTCCGCCGTTGAGAAAGACGGCGGCATTGGCCTGGCCTTTGCCGACCTTTCCACCGGCGACTTCTGCGCCACAGAGTTTTGCGGCGAGGAGGCCGGGACGCGCCTGCGCGAGGAATTTGACCGGATGCAGCCCAGCGAAATCCTGCTGCCTGCTGAAGGTGATTCGATCAAAACGATCCGCCATGCATCTCGCGCGGCCTCTGCACCCAATGGCTCGCAGCCCGCGGTTCAAATCATGCATGGCCTTTCTGCGCCGCTCGCAACCGCGACTCCCCTTGAAGAATGGATTTTCAGCGAAGATTATGGGAACCGACTGCTGCGAGAGCACTTTCGAGTCGCCACGCTGGCGGGCTACGGGCTGGAGGATCATCCGCGGGCTATCGCCGCCGCAGGGGCCATTCTGCATTACGTCCGCGAGACGCAGCGCGGCTCGCTTCTGCATCTCGACCGAATCCGTTACTATCAGCAGCAGGAATTTCTCGTCCTGGATTCTACGACGCTTCGCAATCTGGAAATCGTCGAGCCGCTCTTCAGCGGCAGTCAGGATTCCACCCTGCTTGCCGCGCTTGACCATTGTATGACCACCTTTGGCGCGCGCCTTCTGAAACAGCGTCTCCTCCGGCCATTCGTTGACCGCAAGGAGATCGAGAGCCGCTGGGGAGCGGTGGGCGATCTGCTCGCTAACACCATCGCGCGCGAAGAGCTGAGGCGAACGCTCGGAAAAATCCAAGACCTCGAACGGTTGTTGAGCAAGATCACATTGGAGACCGCCAACGCCCGCGATCTGATCGCGCTGAAACTTTCGCTCGCGCAGTTGCCTTCCATTAAAACAGGGCTTCATCCCTTTCAGTCGCCGAAGCTGGTTGAATTGCGCGAGACGCTCGACGAACTCGGCGACGTGCGAGAACTCCTTGAAAAATCCATTCATCCTGAGCCGCCGGTCACGCTGACAGAAGGCGATCTGATCCGTCCCGGATACCATGCCGAACTCGATGCGCTCCGCGAGCTCAGCCGTAACAGCAAACAACTGATCGCCCAAATTGAGGCCCGCGAGCGCGAGCGGACCGGCATCGCGAGCCTGAAAGTGCGATTTAACAACATCTTCGGCTACTATATCGAGATCTCGAAAGCCAATCTGCATCTTGCGCCCGCCGACTACGAACGCAAGCAGACGCTGGTGAATGCCGAGCGTTTCACGACACCCGAATTAAAAGAAATCGAAGTCAGAATTCTTGAAGCTGAAGAAAAGCGTCAGGAGCTTGAGCGCGACCTCTTTATCGAGATTCGCCGCCGCGTAGCCGCGGAGGCGCGTCGCATCCGCGCGGCGGCCGCTGTGCTTGCCGAGCTGGATGTGCTCGCCTGTTTCGCCTGGCTTGCGGCGGAGCGCAATTATCACGCGCCGGAAATTTCAGACGACCAGGAGCTGCTGATCGTACAAGGGCGGCATCCGGTCATCGAGTGCATCAGCTCCCAAAATCAGGCCGGACCTTTTATTCCCAACGATCTCTATCAGAACTCCACCACCGATCGCATCCTGATCATTACCGGCCCCAATATGGGCGGCAAATCCACCTACTTGCGCCAGACGGCTCTTATTTGTCTGATGGCGCAAGCGGGATGCTTTGTCCCCGCCGAACGCGCCAAGCTGCCGATTCTTGACCGCATCTTTACGCGCATCGGCGCCTCCGATAATCTTACCCAGGGTCGCTCAACTTTTATGGTGGAGATGACCGAAGCGGCCGGCATCTTGAATACCGCCACTCCAAAAAGCCTGGTTTTGCTCGACGAGATAGGGCGCGGCACGGCGACTTTTGACGGCCTGGCCATCGCCTGGGCGGTGGTCGAATATCTGCAATCCCGCACCGGCGCCAAGACGCTCTTTGCCACCCATTATCACGAACTGACGGAACTGGCGGACCTTCTGCCGGGTGTTCGGAATTATCATGTGGCGGTGAAAGAATCCGGCTCGAACATCATCTTCCTGCGCAAAGTTGAAGCGGGCAGCGCGGATAAAAGCTATGGAGTTGAAGTGGCACGGCTGGCTGGGCTGCCGCCTTCCGTCATCGAGAGAGCGCGTGAAATTCTCGCGCGCCACGAGCAGAGCGAGCATAGCCTGAGCGAACGTCTTGCTGCCCGTCCGAGCGAATCTCACCCCGGACCTGTACAGCTCACGATCTTTACGCCGCTTAACTCAGAAGTGGTTCGCGCCATCGAAGAGGCCGATTTGAATAACATGAAGCCGATTGAGGCGCTGAATCTTCTGGCGGAACTCAAAAGGCAACTCCAATCATGACGATCCACAGGGCGCGCTGGGCTGTGGGGTTGATCTCAGGCACTTCGATGGATGGCATCGACGCCGCGCTGGTGCGGATCGAAGGTCTGGGGGATTGCCCAAAAGTTTGGCTTCACGCCTTCCGGACTCTCCCCTACCCTCCTGCAATTCGCAATCGACTTTTAGGCGTGGCGAGCGGCTCCGCAACATCCACACAGGAAATCAGTATGCTGAATTTTGCGCTGGGCCAATTATTCGCCGATGCCATGCTCGCCGTGTGCCGTCAAGGCCGCGTGTCGCCCGGAAAACTTGATGTGATTGGCTCGCACGGGCAAACTGTGTTCCATCAAGGCCCATCAACCGGGTCAGTGAGCAAACGTCGAAGCCATCTTTCCCAGGCGAGCACGCTCCAACTTGGCGAGGCCGCGGTGATTGCAGAAAGAGCCGGCGTTCCGGTGGTGGCTGACTTTCGCGCGGCGGATATGGCTGCCGGCGGGCAAGGCGCGCCGCTGGTCCCGTTGGTGGATTATTTGCTGCTTCGCCACGAGGAATTAGGCTCCGTAGCGCTGAATATCGGCGGCATCGCCAACGTCACCGTAATTCCTGCCGGAGCGGGGTCTCAGTCGGTTTTCGGATTTGATACCGGCCCCGGAAACATGCTGATGGACGGCCTGGTGCGCCACTTCACACACGCGCGTAAAACCTATGACGAAGGCGGAAAATGGGCCGCCCAAGGCAAGCCTCTGAAGCCTGTGCTCGATAGAATTTTGCGGCTGCCATTCTTTCGCCGTCCTCCGCCCAAGAGCGCAGGGCGGGAACAATTTGGCAGCGAATTCCTTGCGCGCTATTTTCTTTCGCAACGAAAGGCGGAGCCTGCGGATTTGATTCGCACGGCAGCGGAACTTTCGGCCCGCTCGATTGCTGACGCCTTGCGCCGTTTTGTCTTTCCCCAAGCCAAAATCCATCGATTGATCGTCTCGGGCGGCGGAGCGCGTAACGGATTTCTGATGGGCCGAATCAGAGACTTATTGCCGGAGCTTGATCTTCATCTGTCCGACAATTATGGTTTCCCCGCAGACGCCAAGGAGGCCATCGCTTTCGCTCTCCTGGCTGATCGAACTCTACAGGGCCTGCCGGGAAACCTGCCTGCTGTTACCGGAGCGCGTCGCGCCGTGATTTTAGGCAAAATATCACGCCCGTGAAAAATACGCTTCGAAAATGCCTCTGCCCGCGCCGCTCCCAACAGGCGTCCTCAGAAATTTTCCAGAATATCCGTGACGAGCGTACGGGCGAATTCCTGGGAAAGTCGGTCCAACGCAGGACGATCTTCTTCAATCAGCGTCGAGGCGGTGGGGCTCACCTGATACTGCTCGCGGAAGATGTAGTCGGGATTTGAGAAAATCACCTTCTTGCTGTGAAGATCGGTCAGTTCAACTCCGGCGACCACTTCGATTTGGAGCGTGGTGGCGCTGCCGGTCTGTGGATTGAACGTGACTACTCCCTGGCGGATTTGCTTCACCGTGCCGCGCAGCACGGCGTCCGCTTCTGCCGGATTCTGGGTGATGCGATAGGATGTGCGCTCGATGAATTCCTGAGTGACCGCCGCCGTGAGTTGCTGTTCGATGCGAAACTGTGGCGTTTGATTGGTAAAAATTGGAACGGCAATGGTCTTGACGTCTGGAGGCAATAGCGCCCCGCGCCCGCCTTCATGATAGCCGCACGAAGCGGCAAGCAAGGTAAACCCCATCACCAGCAGGATTAGGAGAGGGCAAACGCCTTTTTGCCCGCGACGAGCGCGCGCCGGAATCGCGCCGCGAATGCACCTCAAAATCTTCATTGTTTGAAGCTCAACTGGCGCAAAGTCTCGGCAATTTCAACCGCATTTTCCGCGGCTAGGCGTAGATTATCGACCATCCCCCATAGCCAGAAACCGCCCGGGCGCTCATCATCCATTGTGATTGGGTCCACCAGCACCACCGGAGAGCCTTGCGCTTCGACGGGAGACGGAGCGCTTTGTGCTTTTCCGAGCATGCGGATGCGCTCATCGACAAGCGCCTGCTCAATCTTCGCTACCGAGGTCTGCGCACGCATCTCGATATAGAGCGAGAAAGCCAGGGAATAAAAAATCGGCGCCTGAATCAGGCGCAGGGCCGGAATCGGAGTCCGGCCAGCTAAAAACTGGCGCGTTTCGGCGCGAATACGTTCTTCAAGCCTTGAAAAGCTCGCGCGACCCTTGCCGCTCACACGGGGCAGGATGTTGAACGCGATGGGAGCGCCAAAAAAGTTCTGCGGCGTGGGCTGAAAGCTCAGCAGGCAGGTGGTTTGCTTCTGAAGCTCCTCAATGGCTTCCGGCCCAAGCTCTGAGACGGAGCTAAAAATCTGAGCTGTCGCGCGTTCAATTTCAAAGCTGCTCGAAAGGCGCAACAGAAGATGGCTGATGGCAATCACCGCAGCATGCGGCGCGATGAAAAATCGCTCGCCACCGGCGGCTGCCTTGGCCAGGACGTCCTGCCCCGGATCGAGATAGGGAACGCTCAGGAGAGGATTCTTCGCAGCATGGCTCGTATGGCTGGCGTCAATCACCCAGCCTCTAGCGCCCGAAGCGACGGCCAGGAACTCCGCACCGGCGCCCGAAGTTTCCGAGTGCGTATGACTTCCATCGGCTGATTCCGAACATGCGGCAAGAAATATGAAATCGCATTCGGCCTCAACAAGGTTCTCACTCTCTACCAGAGGCAGCGGTTCCTCCTCAAAATCCACGATAGGGATTTCCGGCTGGCTGCCTTCCGCGTTGAGCCTGATGACCTGAGAAACCGGGAAGTTTTTTTCCTTGAGGACGGTCAGGATTTCGCGGCCCAGCAGCGATTCAGCGCCAAACATGGCTACGCGATAATCCCGAGACGCGGATTTCATGTGGCCTGAACCTCCTGCTTCGACGCGCTCTCGGCTTTCTGTGCAGGCGGATGAACGCGCGACTTTGAGACCAACCGCATCACCGGGCCGTGGAGGAAATAAACCATCGCCAGCGCCAGCAGCACTGGCTCGGAATAAGACCAGATGGCCCAGACAATGAGGCCCAGGAGAATGATGAAAAGGTAGGAGTATCGCTTCCGCAAATCCATCGCTTTGAAGCTGTAATAACGCACGCGGCTGACCATCAGGAACGCTGCGCACGCAACAATCACCAGCCAGATGACGCCGATCATCCAATCCTGAACGGGAAATTTCGCCCAATGGACGATGGCCGCTACTACCCCGGCGGCAGCCGGGATCGGCAAGCCCACGAAGAAGCGGCGGTCGCTGGTGGAGCCGCGATCAATGTTGAAGCGCGCCAGCCGGGCCGCCCCGCAAATCACAAAAGCGAATCCCACCAGCCAGCCCGCCTTTTCGATATAAAAAACGAGACGATGGTCATATTGTGAATGGATGGCTTGAATGCCCCAGGCGTAAGCCAGGAAGGCGGGGGCGATGCCGAAAGTGATGACATCCGCCAGCGAATCAAACTCCTTGCCGAAATTGGAAGCGGAGTTCGTGAGCCGCGCAATGCGGCCATCGAGACCGTCAAAGACGATGGCCCATCCGATCTTCTTGGCCGCATCATCGAACGCCGCCAGAGCGATGCTGGAGCCGGCGCCGGCGGCCAGAAGCTGAGCGCCGCGGAGCGTGGAGATGATGGCGATATACCCACAAATCAGCGTGCCGACGGTGAATAAGCTGGGCAGAATATAGATGCCGCGTCGCTGCGTTTTGTTGGCGCGAAGCTCACGCCCCTCGTTTTGTGAATCCAAGAATGGTGCTCCCGGCCTTAACAGAGTCTCCCACCCGAACCCGCCATTCGGTTCCGGCCTCAGCCAGCACGTCAACCCGCGAACCGAACTTGATGAGTCCCACGCGTTCGCCCCTGGCCAGTTGATCGCCCGGACGCTTCCAGAATACGATGCGACGCGCCAAAGCGCCAGCAATTTGCTTCACATGGACAGTTCCCTGTTCGCCTTCAATCGTGAAGGTGTTCTGCTCGTTTTCAACGGACGCTTCCGCCCGCGAAGCCACGCGGAAGGCGCCAGGCGTGTAGCGCACTTTCCGCACCGTCCCGGCAATGGGCGAGCGATTGACGTGGACATCGAGAGGCGACATGAAGATGCTCAGCCTTTGCATCCTCTGCCCTTCAAACTCCTCTTCAGTAATCTGCACCACGCGACCGTCGGCGGGCGACACAAGAGCGCCCGGTTCGGCAGGAATGTTTCGCTCCGGATTGCGAAAGAAGTTTAAGACAAACAGCGCCGCAATCAGGAAGATGACGGCAGGGATGAAAATATGCAGACCAAAAAGCGCGCCGCTGATGAGCAAAAGGGGAAGCCCGTATGCGTATCCTTCCTTTACCATAAATGCGCGGGTAAAGCCCAAATCGTTTTCTGAGGGGTTTTCAAGGTTTTCGGAGGGGCCATAAAAGGTTAGGATTTCCCTTTCGCCTCTGCCATCCCGGTCGATCCGGGCGTCGCCACCTTCCCATAAGAGCTTTCCTCACAGAGCGCCGGCGTGACGTGAGGCCCTTGGGAAATCCTCGCGTTCAATCATTTGGGGCGATTAAGCGCCCATCGCGCGATGAACCAGTCGCTCCATCTGGTCCTTGGCGCGCAGCTTTAATTTCTTGAGGCGGACTTCCTCCACCTGTTCCTGCTCGGTGAGGAACTTTTTATTTTCCAGTTGCATTAATTGGGCGTCGTAGCGTTCGTGCTCTTCATAAAGCCGTTGATATTCCTGATTGTTGACCATCAATTGCTCCCGGATGGCCGCGGTTGAATTGCCCATGGGAGAGTCACCTCCTCGCCGAATTCGAAATCTTTTCCTGCCGCAAGCCTAGCACAGTGGAATATTGCCTTCAAGCAGGAAAAAGACGCGATCTCCCCCCAAATTTCAAATGCGCCGCCCATCAACCAGCCCTCGATTTCGGTCATAAAATGACGAACAATTTCCCCATTTTTCAGTTAAGTCCATTCTTTTCTATATGATTGCCAGCAACAGACAAATTAAATTAATAAGTCATTTGGTTTCTTTTAGATACAAGGAATTTTGGAAATTGTTCGTAAAGGCTGATCGAACAAGAAGCCAATAACATCCCTGCCCTCAACGCGATAGATTTTTTTTGCGCTCATCAACCCTAAACATTCTTTTTTTTCGGAGCAATCGGTGGATTTTGGCCGCCGCGATGGGTGTCCAGCCGCCTGGCGCTCGCTCGGTGTTTTTCAGCAAATGTCATTGAAACGTTCCTTGGGGTTTTGAAGCGTAGCTGCTCGAAAACTTATCAACTCTGTCATTCTGAGGAGCCGGAGGCGACGAAGAATCCCTGTATTGGCTTGTTCCATAAAATACGGGGATTCTTCGCTTCGCTGCGCTTGCTCAGAATGACCGGCGAAGGACCTCAGCCAGGGCGGAACCCCCCGGATGCAGCGTAACAGATTGGGATGAGACGAGGGAGACGGATGAGACGAATGAGACGGTTTTTTGGAAGCTGTTTCAAAACCGATTTCACGCCATCGGGGCACGCGGTAGAGGCGGCTTGACGCCGCCATTGGGGGTGGCGGGATAAACCCGCCGCGACTCAACATGAGCGGGTAGCGCGAACCTCCGGCTTTGAGGTTCGCGGTTCGTGGTCACAACCAAAAGCCCGCAGAGCGCACGTGGCCATCTGCGCTGCTTGCTCGTTGCAGGCGACGGCTATGAGGGTGTAAATTAATTCATCCGCGCCGTTGTAGCGGCGAACGTGTTCGCCGAAGTTTTTGAAAAGAAAAATCTGGCGATCGCGGATCGCGGGTGCCGGCGATCACAGATCGCCGCTACAGCAAGATTTTTCCCAACTTCTATCGATTGACTTCCTTCCCCCAACTCTTGCCGCGTCGGTTCAACAGCCATTTCCTTTCTCTTACACGGACACGTCGCGTGCGCGTCAGGGCTTCGGTGCCGCGCGGGGTAGCGCATTTTCTTGACTTCGCAAGCCGGGCAGCCTAAATTACCGTATTAAAGTTTTTGGATGGAGCGCTGTTTCGAGTCGTAAAACCGCTAAAGCCAGGCCATCTCAAAACCTTTCGCATCTCGATGACCACTTCCAAACCGCGTGTCGCGTTTTTCGTCACCTGTCTGGGCGATCAGTTTTTCCCTGAAGTGGGCGAATGCGCCGTCAAGGTCCTGCGCCGCATGGGAGCCGAAGTTCTCTTCAATCCGGCTCAGACCTGTTGCGGCCAGCCCGCCTTCAACACTGGCTATCGCGATGAAGCCAGAGAAGTGGCTGCGCGGGTGCTCGATCTTTTTGACGATGTGGATTATGTCGTGGCCCCCTCCGGTTCCTGCTCGACGATGGTTCGGGTTTTCTATTCCGAATTGTTCGTTAAGGACCCGGTGCGCCTTCAAAAGGCGCAGCAGCTCCGCAACCGCTTTTATGAATTTTCGGAATTCCTGGTCAAGGTTCTGAAGGTTGAAGATGTCGGCGCAAGCTTTCCGCATCGCGTGACGTATCACGACTCCTGTCACTTGCTGCGTGAACTGGGCATTTCCGAAGAGCCGCGCAGATTGATTCGCGCTGTGAGGGGCATCGAGCTGGTGGAAATGCAGGATTTCAGGCTGTGCTGCGGGTTTGGCGGCACCTTCAGCGTAAAATTCCCTGAAGTATCGGTGGCCATGGGAGAAGACAAAGTGCGGGCCGCTATCGAAGCCGGAGCCGAATATCTGGTGGCGAACGATTCCGGATGCCTGATGCACCTGGCGGGTGTCATTCATCGCCGGGGGCTGCCCATTAAGACTCTGCATCTGGCGCAATTGCTGGCGCAGAGCGAAGAAGCGGCAGGTCAAATGGATTGCTGACAGACTCCGGGCATCGTTACTCCGAGGAGCCGCAAAAAACCAGTATGAGTAACGAGTGAGAGGGTATGAATCAATGAATCCGCGGCGTTGTAGCGGCGAACTGTGTTCGCCGAAGTTTTGGAAAACAAAAACCCGGCGATCACAGATCGCCGCTACAGCGAGATTTTTTTACAACTTCTGATCCGTGGCGAGCGAAAAGCCAATCCGAAGTTTTGGTTGATTTTGCCTGTCACTCATCACTCTCCATTCGTCACTGCCGTTAAGATTGATTTTCTATGTCTGAAACTGGCATTCAAAGCGCGCACATCCACGAGCGGGCTGAAGCAATATTTCAAAAGCCGAGCTTGCAGGAGGCTTATCGCTCCTCAACCCTGCGGCTCTACACACATCGCCTGCAGGCGATCGCCGAAGTGCCGGGGTTTGAAGCGTTGCGCGACCGGGCGCGCGCTTTGAAGCGGGAAGTGATTGAGCGCCTGGATGAATATCTGGCGGAGTTTGCGGACAACGTCGAGCGCCTGGGCGGCAAAGTTCATTGGGCGGCAACCGGCGATGAAGTTTGCAGGATCGTGCGCGAGATCGCGCAGCAGGCGGGCGTGAAGGAATTCGTCAAGTCCAAGACGATGGTGGGCGAAGAGGTGGAATTGAATCATGCCCTCGAAGCGGCCGGCATCCGGGGCATTGAGACCGATCTTGGAGAGCTGATCATTCAGCTTGCCGGGGATCGTCCGGCGCACATCGTGGCGCCCGCCATTCACAAAACCCGGCAGGATGTGTCTGACCTGTTTGTCGAGCACCTGCACTCGGAACGCACCACAGAACCGGAGCGTCTTACGGCCATTGCCCGTCACGCCTTGCGGGAATCCTTTGCGCGCGCGGAGATGGGCGTAAGCGGCGCAAACTTTGCTGTGGCGGAGACCGGCACGGTGGTGCTGGCTGAAAATGAAGGCAACATCCGGTTGTGCACCACTTCTCCGCGCGTTCACGTGGCGCTGGTTGGCATCGAGAAGATTATCCCTCGATTTGAAGATTTAGCCGTTTTTCTCAGGCTTCTGGGGCGCTCGGGAACCGGCCAAAAGCTGACCGTTTACACTTCCCTGCTCACCGGGCCGCGACGCGCAGGCGAGGACGGTCCGGATGAAATGCACGTGGTTCTGGTGGATAACGGTCGCACGGCGGCGCTGGCGGATGAAAAGATGCGCGAAGCTCTCTACTGCATTCGCTGCGGCGCGTGCTTGAATGCCTGCCCGGTCTATCGGAAAATTGGAGGCCATGCCTACGGCTGGGTCTATAGCGGTCCGATCGGCGCGCTCATTACGCCCCAGTTCAACGGCATCGGCGTGGCGCGCGAGTTGCCTTTTGCTTCGTCGCTGTGCGGCGCGTGCCGCGAAGTCTGCCCGGTCAGAATCAATATCCCGGACCTGCTGCTTCATCTGCGCAGCGAAGCGCAGAAGCAAACATCGTCGGCTCCGTCAGGCGGACCGCCCCGGGGCGAGCGCGTTTCCATGCGGCTATGGGCCTGGGCGATGAAACGCCCCCGAATCTATTCTCTGGGCGGCAGGATGGCGCGATGGGGACAGAAGCTTTATGCCCGCCAGGGATGGATTCGGAAACTTCCGCTCTTCCCCATGTCGCGCTGGACAGAAGGGCGAGACTTCCCCGCCCTCGCCTCCCAGACGTTCCGGGAGCGCTGGAAAAAATTGAGGTAATCTAAAACCCAAATTTCTGAGAGGGAAACCATGCAGCCCCCAAAGCGGCTTCGTTTGCCATTGTTGCTCATCCTGATTGCCGGCCTCGCGTGTTCGCTTCGCCTGAGTTATAGCCAGGCCGGCCCTTCCGCGCCGTTTGATCTGCGCTGCGAGTACCTCACGAACCCCGTCGGAATTGACGTGCGTCAGCCGCGATTTTCATGGGCGCTTGCAGATTCCGACCGTGGCGAGCTTCAATCGGCTTACCAGATTCTGGTGGCGACAAGCCCGCAGCGGCTGGCGCACGACGAGGGCGACCAGTGGGATAGCGGCAAGACGGCATCCGATAATTCCATTCAGGTGGTCTATGCGGGCAAGCCGCTCGCCAGCGGACAAACCTACTATTGGGCTGTGCGCTTCTGGGATCGGGAAGGCCGCGCCAGCGCCTATAGCGAACCGGCAAGCTTCGAGGTGGGCCTGCTTTCCCGCGATGACTGGAAGGGGAAATGGATCAGCGGCGGCAATGAGCTACGCAAGGAATTCCGGCTGCCGTCGCAGGCGACGCGCGCCTGGGTTTACGTCACGGCGCTGGGCTACGACGAGCTATATCTTAACGGGCAGCGCGTGGGTGATCGCGTGCTCGATCCGGCGTTCACCACGTATCCCAAGCGTGTGCTCTACTCGACTTACGACGTCACCCCGTTTTTGCGGCAGGGCGCGAACTCGATTGGCGTGATGCTGGGCGGCGGATGGGCGACGCTTTCGCGCGGCCGCTCGTTCCACGGCTACTACTCTGAGCCAGCCTTGCTGTTGCAGATGAATGTGCAGCTCGCCAACGGCCAGCGCTTCAGCCTGGCCTCTGACGGCTCCTGGAAGGCCACGCAGGGGCCTGTTGTGAGCGACAGCGTCTACGACGGCGAAATTTATGACGCGCGTCGCGAAACTCCGGGCTGGGACCGGCCCGGCTATGACGATTCCTCGTGGTCGAACGCGCAGGTTGTGCCGGGAACGGACGGGGCGATCTCCGCGCAGATGATGCCTCCCATTCGCCGAGTGGGTGAGGTTGCGCCGCGCTCCATTACCAACCCCGAACCGGGCGTCTATGTCTTTGACATGGGCCAGAACATGAGCGGCTGGGCCAGGCTGCGCGTTCGTGGGCCGCGCGGCACGCGCGTGATGATGAGGTATTCCGAACTGCTCTATCCCAACGGCATGATTAATCGCGCCAATATTCGCGCCGCAAAGTCGCGGGATATTTATATTCTCAAGGGCGGAGGCTGGGAAACCTACCACGCTCACTTCACTTATCACGGCTTCCGGTACGTGGAGGTCACCGGCTTTCCGGGCGCGCCAGGTCTTGATTCCATCCGCGGCGAGGTGGTGCACACAGCGGTTCAATCTGCCGGAAATTTTGTAGCCTCCAAACAGATTCTAAATCAGATTCAGCACCTGATCCATTGGTCGCAGCTTACCAATCTATTCAGCATTCCAACCGACTGCGACCAGCGCGACGAACGTCAGGGGTGGATGGGCGATGCGCAGGTGACGGCAGAAGAGGCCATGATGAACTTCGATATGGCCGCCTTCTATACCAATTTCATCCGGGATATCCATGACATCCAGGGTGCCGACGGCACCGTGACCGACACCGTGCCGCACCGCTATGGCTCGCGGCCAGCCGACCCAGCCTGGGGAACCGCCTATCCGCAACTCGTCTGGTATATGTGGCAACAGTATGGAGACCGTCGCATCCTGGAAGAAAACTATGATGGAGTGAAGAAATACGTGGAGTTTCTGCGCAGCCGCGCTCCGGGCAATCTCCTGACCTACAGCTATTATGGCGATTGGGTTCCCGTTGTGCACACGCCGGGGGACTTTGTTTCCGCCGCGTATTATTATTACGACACCTGGATTCTCTCCCAAATCGCGCAGGCGCTTGGCAATACGGCGGACGCTCAAACCTACTCGCAACTGGCCGACCAAATCAAGGACGCCATCAATAGCAAATACTTCCATCCTGATGCAGGCGGATACGCGACAGGCACGCAGACCGCTAATGCCATGGCCCTGGCGCTCGGCCTTCCGCCCGCAAAGGGTCGCGGCATCGTCATGCGCGATCTCTACGACGACATCGTTTACTATCACAATACGCATCTCACCACCGGCTTTATTGGCGTCAAGTGGCTGATGCCGGCGCTCACCCAGTTCGGTCATCTTGACGTGGCCTATGAACTCGCCACCCAGACCACATATCCGAGTTGGGGCTACATGGTCAAAAAAGGCGCCACAACGCTTTGGGAACTCTGGCAGGATAAGACCGGACCTTCCATGAATTCCCACGACCATGTGATGTTTGGCAGCGTGGGTTCCTGGTTCTACCGCGCCCTTGCGGGCATTGATATGGAGCCGGGTACGGCGGCTTATCGGCACATTCGCATTGAGCCCGGACTGGTTGAGGACCTCCATTGGGCAAGCGGGACTCTTCACACCATTCGCGGCGCGGTTTCATCTTCCTGGGTCCATTCACCTGGGAAAATTACTCTGGACGTTACGATTCCCGTAGGCGCCGATGCCGTTGTGCTCGTACCCAAGGAGGAAGAGATGACGGCGATCACCGTTCGTGAGGGCGATCACACGGTCTGGGAAAATGGTCGATATGCGCCGGGCGATCCTGGAATCCAAAATGCCCAGGCAGCCGATAACGGCGTGACGTTTCAGGTGGGTTCGGGTCATTATGCTTTTGTGTTGACGGGTGAATAGCCCGTCTTTGCGCCCCCAAACTTCACGCGACGGTGCGCCGAAGAGCAAGACATCTATTTTTGCAAAAGGAGTTTTCATTCATGAAATTAGTCACCTATGAGTCCGGGAAACAACAGCGGGTGGGCGTGGTTGAGGGTCAGAACGTGGTGGATCTTCGCGCCGCCGTCGAGCTGGCTGCCAAAAAGCGCGGCCCGCGCTCGCTTTACAGCGATTCCAAATTCAAGAGCGCGGCGCAGACGCTGGCAGAGGCTGGCGCGGCTCCGCGCGAGATGCTTGGCGTGTTGGCGCGCGGTGATGAGTGGCTCAAAGCTTTGGGGACGGTCGCAAAAGGTTTGGCCCGGGAATTGGCAGGAAAACAGGCAGCCAGGAATTCTGCTTCCAGCGCGCTGAAAGGATTGATCGCGCCGCTTGATTCCGTTCGCCTGCGCGCGCCCATTCCCCGCCCCGGCAAAATCACCTGCGTGGGGCTTAATTACGCGGACCACGCCCGCGAGCAAGGTGAGGAGCCGCCGCCAGCGCCCATCTTTTTTCTGAAGGCCTGGAACACGATCATCGGTCCGGGCGACAACATCGTTCTCCCCCCTAACTCCTCCCAGGTTGATTATGAGGCTGAATTTGCGGTGGTGCTGGGCCAAGGCGGAAGCCGCATTCCCGAAGATAAAGCTTACGATCACGTTGCGGGCTACATGATTCTGCACGATGTGAGCGCGCGCGACCTCCAGTTCAGCGACAAACAATGGTTTCGCGGCAAGAGTTGCGATACGTTTGCGCCCACTGGACCTTGGATTGTGACCAAGGATGAAGTTCCAGACCCTCACAACCTGCGCATTTCGCTCACGCTGAATGGCGAGACCATGCAGGACTCGAACACCTCAAATCTGATCTTCAAAGTGCCCTTCCTGGTAAGCTATCTTTCACAATCCATTACATGGGAGCCGGGCGATTTGATTTCAACCGGCACACCTCCGGGCGTAGGCGTTTTCCGCAAGCCACAGGTGTTTCTGAAACCGGGGGATAGCGCGAGCATCACCGTAGAAAGACTCGGCACGCTGACGAATTCTGTTGTAGGGTCGTGAACGATTCTGGTAGGAATCCCCACCGGCGGCCTGCCGAGAACGGCAGGCCGCTTGATTCGGTGGGCTCCGCGCGGGGAGGGGGGAGGTCGCGCGGAAAGCCGTTATGACATCTCGATTCTCAGCACGCTGACATTGCCATCCGGCGCCTGAGCCGGAAGTTGAATCGAGAGTCGTTGAGCATTCTGATTAAACTTTAAAGGTCTCCCATCTGCTAGTATAGAGATTCTTGCTACCCGAGGCAATCCTTCCAAATCCAGGGCTGCGCCCTGCGGCCAATCGAAAATATGCAAATAAACTATTTTCCCTTTCTGCGTCGTGCGGCCATAAGGCAAATCCTGCAAAGGACCAAATGTGGTTCCGTAAATCGAATCGCCGTTCAGCCTCATCCATTCCCCGAGTCCTCGCAAACGCTGCTGGAACTCAGGCTGAATTGTTCCTTCCGGCGTCGGCCCGACATTCAGCAGAAAGTTGCCTCCACGGCTGGCCACATCCACGAGGGTCCGGATCAATTGCCCCGTGGATTTAAAATTGCGATCATTCTTATCGTAAGCCCAGGTGCCGTTAATCGTCATGCAGGTTTCCCAGGGCCTGAATTTCTGCTGGCTCGGAATGCCCTGCGGTAGCTTTTCGGCCTCGGCGGCGTTGACGCCCCGAATCGTGATTCCCTTCACCGGAATTCGCTTCGGCACATACTGTTCCGGCGTATCAAAATCAGCCGCAACGCCGATGCGGTTATTCACCATGGTGTGCGGCGACATGGCGCGGAGCATTTCGAGGAAAGAGTAGCCGTCGTACTTTTCCTGATGATCCAGGCCGTCAAACCACATTTCAACCGGCTGGCCGTAGCGCCAGACCAGTTCGCGCACCTGCAAAGCCATATAGTGCAGATACATCGTCCACTGCGGCCGCCACGGTTCGCCGTGCCAGTTTTCGCTGGCAGGCTTCGACGTGTCGCGGTAATCCGGGTGATGCATATCGGGAGGTGAATAGTAATACCCCAGCGCCATCCCGCGGCGGTGGCAGGCGTCCGCAAGCATGCGGATCACATCTTTGCCGTAAGGCGTCCGAGTAATCTTGTAGTCTGTAAACGATGAATCAAACATGCAGAATCCATCGTGATGCTTGGTAACGGGAATCATGTACCGCTGTCCAGCTGCCTCTGCCAAATCAATCCACTCATCCGGATCGTACTTTACAGGATTAAAGCGCTTATAGAGATTGACGTATTCCTCCTGTGTGATGTTCCATTGAGGGCGCGGAACCATAATGGGCCATGAAATTTCCACGCTCGCTAGCGAACACGGCCCCCAATGGATGAACATTCCAAATTTCGCTTCGTTGAACCATCGCAGGCCCTCTGAAGGAGTTTTGAGAAACGGAACTTCCGCCGGCCAGGCGCTGTCCGGCGCAGCAAACTCCTGGGGTGGAGTTTCCTGAGAGCCTGCCCGTGCGAACGATGGAACCAACGTCGCGGCTGCCGCCCCGGCGCCCATCAACCGAAACAGATCTCTCCGGTTGACTGCTGCCGTTCCCCTTCCATTCATCAACATCCCCCTTCGAGCGCATGCGAAGTGGTCTTTCCTTACATTTCAACGATTCAATAAGAGGGATGCATTATAACCCAAGATTTGGCTAATGATAAACAATTTCATTTGCAAATATGGATTTTTTCTTCCGATGGCTTTCGGAGAAGCGCCTTTTTGCAATATGTGAAATTCTGTCAAATATATTTGAAGTTTGTTTAGTTTTGCGGCGTTAAAGCCTGAAAATATGTCATATATTGAACCTTTTTCACGCATGAAGCCGAGACTAGTGCACACCCCTCAACCTTCGTGTAACCTCTTATCGCGCCATCCAGCCGCCATCAACGGTCAGAATTTCTCCATTGACGTAATCCGAAGCGGCGGACGCGAGAAAAACGGCTGCGCCCTGTAAATCCTCGGGCTCGCCCCAGCGCCCGGCAGGAATGCGGGCGAGAATGGCGGGGCCGCGAGCAGGGTCGGCGCGGAGGGCCGCCGTGTTATCCGTTGCGATGTAGCCCGGAGCGATGGCGTTCACTTGAACGCCTTTCGCCGCCCATTCGTTCGCCAGCGCCTTGGTGAGTTGACCGATGCCGCCTTTGCTTGCGGCATAAGCCGGCACAGTAATGCCGCCCTGGAAGGTCAGCAACGAGGCAATGAAGATAATCTTGCCCGAACCGCGCTCGATCATGCATTTGCCGAGTTCCCGCGCCAAAATGAACTGGGCGCTGAGGTTCACCTCAATGATCTGGTCCCAATATTCATCCGGATAATCCGCCGCGGGCTTGCGAAGGATGCTGCCAGCGTTATTCACCAGGATATCGATGCGTGGAAAATCGGAATGCAGGCAGCGAATGAAGTCGTAAACAGCGGCGCGATCGGCGAAATCGCAGGAATAGCCCTTGAAGGGTCTTTTTCGGGATAGGACCTCCTGCTCCACTTCGCTTCTGCCCGGTTCCAATGACTTGCTGACGCCTACGATATCGGCTCCGGCTTCCGCCAGGGCCACAGCGATGGCTTTCCCAATGCCTCGACGGCAGCCGGTCACGAGCGCAGTTTTTCCCTCCAATCTGAATCTGTCTAAAATCGTCATAGGCTTCCGTTTCCGGCGCGCTATTCACCACACCGGATAAGAATCTTCATCACTTCCCCACCCGATCCAAGACGCTCAAGCGCAGACTGGACCGCTTCAAGCGGCGAGACCTCACTGATCAATCTGTCGAGCGGCAGCGCCCCTGAAGCCGTCAACGCAATAGCCTGCTCGAAATCCTGCGGCTCATAGACGCGCGCGCCCAGCAGGCGCAACTCCCGCCAGAAAAAGCGAAAAAGATCGACCTTGGGGGCGGCGCTGAAAATGGCTACCACCACGATTCGCCCGCGCACTCGCGCCAACTGGGTCATGGTCTCGGCGCCTGCGGCAGAACCTGAAACCTCAAACACCACATCGGCCCCTGCCGTTTCCGTATGTTCATTCACATAGTTCACCGGATCAATTTCCCTGGGGTTGATCGCCTCCAGACCCAAATCACGCGCCAGCTTCAACCGGAAGGGATTTACTTCCGTCAGCGTCACCCGGGCTCCGGCATGGCGGGCCACGAGAGCAATCAGGATGCCGATGGGTCCTCCGCCCTGAACCACGACGTACTCTCCGTTTTTAACTTCAGCTAGGCGCACATCGTGGCAGGCGACAGCGACGGGTTCAACCAGAGCCGCCTTTTCGAGCGGCAACGATTGCGGCAACCGATGGAGTGTGTGGGCGGGCACGGTCCACAAGGTTTGGAGGGCGCCCGGCGCATCAAAGCCAATAAATTTCAGTCGTTGACAGACATGCGAATGACCGGCGCGGCAGGCAGGGCATGCGCCACACGGATCGAGGGGGCGGACGGTGACGTGATCGCCCGGAGCAAAGCCCCCAACTCCTTCACCGATGGCATGAACTGTGCCCGACATTTCATGCCCGAATACGTGCGGAACCCGGAAGCGATGGTCCATCGCGCCGTGAAACATATGCAGATCGCTTCCGCAGATCCCGCAGTGCGAAACTTTGATTTGCACCTGCCCCGGGGCCGGTTCTATCGGTTTGCATTCACCCACTCGCACCCGTCGATTGCCTTCGTAATAAGCTGCCTTCAGCATTTCCAGTCTCTCCCTATCAAGGCCATCTGAATAAACTATCACATCGCTCGAAAACGCGGTGGTCGTAGTAATACTGCCGGTTACGTTGGCCACTTGCCGAAACAAACAAGGCCTTTTCGCGCCTTTGCGGTCCCTATAAGCTATTCCAAAACCTATTTCACGGCATTGGAGGCTCGCGGTAGAGGCGGCTTTACGCCGCCATCTTGGCTGGCGGGATAAACCCGCCGCTACTCCCCGTAAGCGATCCGAGGTTTTGAAACAGCTATTATTGAGGAGCTTTTACTGTAGCGGCGCTGTCCTCAGCGCCGAAAAACGCCGGTGGGGACACCGATGCTACAGAAAATGCTGTCGCTATAATTTGTAAACCTCAGTAGAAAGCTTTTCGTTTTCTCCGTTGCGTTAGCGAGGGGTTATCGATGAGGGGAGTCTGGCCATGACAAGCGAACGGCTTGGGATGACAATACCCGGAACCGTTTTTCAGCAACCGGCTAAACGTTATCGGGCACGGTGAAGGGCGCCCGGAACGTCCCATGCAGCATGCGATTGGCCTCGTCATCGCCGATGACTTTCTGCGTTTTGCCATCAAAGCGGAGGGTTCGTCCAAGGCGGTAAGAGACGTTGGCCAAGGTGACCAGCATGGTAGACTTGTGGCCTTCTTCGATGGGCGCGGTCAGGTCCTGCTTCCGGCGGCTGATGACGGCATCGATGAAGTTGGCAAAATGATTCCCAGTCCCGTTGGCGCGCGGCCCGGGTTCCTGGCTCTCACCCAACCAGGACATATAAGAATCGTAGCCTTCAACCGCCAGATATCCCTTCGAGCCGTAAAAGATGTTGCCAATGGTCCCCGGCGCGCCTGAAACCGGCCCAAGACCCGCGCCCGCCTTGTGAGCGTGCGCATGCGGGTGATGGGCTGCGAGCCCCGCTGCCGGAACGCCGTGACTGCGGAAAGCGCCTGTGCCGATGCCCGCCTCGTGATTCGTGATCCAGCCGCGCACTTCAAATTCCATCATCTTCCGGGAACCGTCCGGCGTGTCAAATTCGTAAGCGCAATTCAGAACGTTGGGCGTCTGCTGGTCATCGTCAAACATAAAATGCCCGCCAATCGCTGAAATCTTGCTGGGCCAATCAACGCCTAATCCCCAGCGGGCAATATCCACTTCATGAATGCCCTGATTGCCGAGGTCCCCGCTCCCATAATCCCAAAACCAGTGCCAGTTGTAATGGAACCGGTTCCGGGTAAATGCATGCTCTGGCGCGGGGCCTAACCATAAATCGTAATGCACGCCGTGAGGAACAGGGGAAACGGGGGTGTGGCCGATGGTCGGCCGCCATTTATAGCAGAGCCCGCGAGCGAGATACACCTCGCCGATCAAGCCATCCCGCATTTTCTGGACAGCCTCCTGAACGGCGCTGTTCGACCGGCTTTGAGCGCCCATTTGCACCACGCGATTATATTTCTCCGCCGCGCGCACCAACTGGTATCCATCCCACCAGGCGTGCGAGCAGGGCTTTTCAATATACACATCCTTTCCCGCCTGGCAGGCATAAATGCCGATCAGGGCGTGCCAATGGTCCGGGGTTGCAATGGAAACCGCATCGATGGACTTATCGTCCATCACTTTGCGGCAATCGATATACCTTTTCGGACGAGGCTTGCCGAGCTTTTCAACGTCGCCCAGCCGGCGGTCGAGCACATTTTCGTCCACGTCGCAGAGCGCGGCGATCTCGGCTTTGGGCAAACGCGCGTATTCGCGGATATGATCGAAGCCGCGGCCTCGAACCCCGCAAATCGCCACGCGAACGCGGTCGTTGGCGCCGAAAACACGCTCCGGCTGCGTGATCAGAGTGACTCCGCTCAATGCCGCCAAACTCGCAGCCCCGGTTTTGGCGCTTGATTTCAGAAAATCACGGCGAGTGATTTCAGGAGAGTTCGGCATGAGGATTGATGTTCTCCTATCTAAAGAATTCTCAGCAAAGCGTCGTATTGGCCTATCATCGAATCATTCTAGCAGCGCAGGAAACGAAAGTAAGAGGCGGATTTTGTAAAGAATTGGCTGGGACAAGGCACTAAGTTTTGACACACGGAATCGCCCCTCACGCCGCTGAATTGGACCCAATTCCATGCCGCAAGATGACGAACAATTTCCCGATTTTTCAGTTAAGTCCATTCTTTTCTGTAGGATTGTGAGCGACGAACAAATTAAATTAATAAGTGCTGTATTTTCTTTAATATACAGCGAGTTTTGGAAATTGTTGGTAAAGGGTGAACGAACACGAAGCCAATAACATCCATGTTTTCAATAAGGTGGCTTCGTTTTTGCGCTCATCAGACCTAAACATTCTTTTTTTCCGCATTTTCTCTCCGGAATCCCGGCCATGCGAACTCCGACTGCGACCTCTCTCGATCCTAACGGAAGACCGCCCTAATGGGTCTGATTGCCTACTGCCGTTTTGCCTTCTGTGTCCCAACTCCATTGCGGTTTCTCGCCGCCCCCCTCCCGGCGGCCTCGATGACTCCGGATAGCCTCTAATTAGGCTACCATAATAGCCTAAATCAGATCAAGCCCAGCCGCAACAGGCTGGCCGACCGAGTAGAAAAACAACAGCCTCTCGCACAGACGCCAAGGTGCAAAGAGACCGTGACCCGCGCTAAGTGATGAGTGACGAGCACAGACGAAAAGACTTCTTCAGCCATCGATCGAGCACTCCATGAGCGGCGCAAAGCGACCGTCGCCTTCAGAATTCTTTCAACGAGCGGTTAAAACATCAGCTTGGCGGCAAAATCGATGGCGCGAGCGCCTCCAGCGCCTTTCACCAGGCCAAAATTGGCATCGCCAATGCTGGTATCCGGATTGCTGAAATTCGGCGTATTGGTGGCGCTAAACCATTCCGTACGGAACTCCATATTGAACTTCTCCGTCAGCTTCACCCGTCGAATGAGCGAGGCATCGAGCTGGAAAAAGTTGGGGCCGGCAAAGATGTAGCGACCGACATTGCCAAACGTCGGCTTTCCAAAAAGTACGGTAGGATCCGCGAAAACCGAGGTGTCAAACCAGGGCTGCGTATCAATTCCCTTCAGTTTTTTAAAGGGTCCGCTGATCCAAGGAGACTGACCATTGCCGGGAGTATTGAGCGACTTGCAATTGCAGCCGAAGTTGAGCGGCCCGCCAGTCATGAACTCCCAGATGCCGCTCAGTTCCCATCCGCCCAGAATCGCGCTGGCCAGGCCGGACTTGAAGAAATGCTGCCCCTTGCCCATCGGCAGCTCCCAGATAAAGCTCTGGTTCAAAATGTGCGTGCGGTCAAAGTCCGTGCGGGCATAATTGCGCCGGAAGTCAATGTAGTAGGGGTCGCCGCTGGAGTTCTCCCCGTTCTCCTGCTCGTAACCCAACGCCTTTCCGTAAGTGTAGGACGTCGTCAGCGAGAGGCCGTGCGAGAAGCGGCGATCAAACTTTACCTGGAGCGAATTGTAATTTGAGGATTCACCCGCGAAGAAAAGGGTGGTGCTGGCCTTGCGGCCAAACTCCTGGTAGAGCGGCTGGCCGGCGGGCCCTGCATCGAGGAACGTCGGATCCACAACCGCATTGATGTTGTATTGAATCGGGACATGGACGCCGCGGTTTCCCACGTAAGAGAGGTCGAAAGTAAATTGTCTGGGAAGGGCGCGCTCGTAAGTAAAGTTCCACGACTGAATATAAGGATCGAGATAGTGTTTGTTGATCACAAAATAATCCTGGTTAATCAGCAGCGGCGTATTGGCCGGAATGATGCCGTTGGAGGGGACGGTTGCGACCAGCGGAGGAGGAAAGCCTTTCTCAAACGTCGCCGGAGTGCCGTCTGGAAGAATGGCAGGACCAAAACCGCTCACGCTATTGAACGCGTTATTCTGCTTGACGGGGAAATTGTAAGCGTAGGTGTTGTCTTCAAACGGTTCGTAGCTGATGCCGAATCCCGCGCGCAGAACCTGGGTATTCGACAACCGGTATGCCAGGCCGGCGCGCGGCGCAAAATCGTGGTAACGTTGCTGCATTCCCAGATTCAGCGGATTGCCGCCCACACCCGCCACCACCAGCGTGTTGTTGGTGAAGTCGTAGTTGGAAAAACCGCCGGGGAAATGGGGCGTCGCGGGCGGATAAAATTCCCAGCGCAAACCCATATTCAGGGTTAACTTGGGAGCCGCTTGCCACTTGTCGTTGAAGTAGGTGAAGAATTGCCAGGCGCGATAGGCTGGAAAGACAATTGGAAGGTCACGGCCTACCGTGCCCGGAACATCCAGTAGAAAGCTCGCAAAGTTATTGGCGAAGCTTGTTTTCGGGCCGCCGTTCAGCGCCGTCTGGTTTGCGCCGAAGTCCCACGCGCCACGCGGGCTGTACGTCTGTTCCTGAAGCAGGTCGTCACGAATGCGGATGAGGTTCGCGCCCCACTTCAGCGTATGGTTGCTGACAATCTTGTTCCAGTTACTGACATAATCGAAGTCCGTTTCGCTCCGAATCCAGGGAAGGCTGGCTGAGTAGCCAATCATGGGACCCGAAAAGCCCGATCCGTTAATGGTGGTGATGCCGCTGGTGAACGGTTCCGTATTGACCCCCGGGATGCCCAGTTGAGTTGAAGCGTTGGAGCCGTAATCGGTTTGTTGGGCCACATTGCGATAACGGTTCAGTCCGATGCGGCTCTGCATAATCAGCGTGGGCGAAAAAATATGATCCCAGATGAGATCAGCGGAGTAAGTGTTATCGGTGCCCGTCGCTTCAAAACCGCCCGCCACCGGGCCACCCGCCAGGCCGTAAGCGGGCGTCTGTTCGGTAAACGGCCTCATGTAACCCAGCCGACCTGAAATATGGTTACGCCGCCCCTGATACTGATCAATTTTCACGTCCAGCCAACTGATATCCTGGATGTATCGCGTGGTTTCAAGGAAATTCTGCTGATATTTCTGCGTTCCCGGAGCGTTAAGGTTGTTGTTCGGCAGCGGGACAAAAGCCAGCAGCTTGGCGGCAATCGGATCAATCCGGTTGGTGGGGATGATATTCCCAGGAAATTGTGTGCGACCGGTGCCGCACAGCTTGGAATTGCCTCCCGGCAGGCAATCGGCAAAATCGCCGCTTGCAGGGTCAAAAATCCCGGTAAGCGCCGGGTCGCTGAAGTCTCCACTGCGCATGGCCTGGGTGGGCACGCTGAGCTGCTGGAACTGGCCTTCGTGGTCCGTCGAGCGCAGGAAGCCGGCAAAGAAAAACGTCTTGCCGTGGCGGATGGGGCCGCCGACATTGCCGCCCCAGTAGTTATAAACCAGGGGCGG
The DNA here is from genome assembly GCA_902812415.1 of Acidobacteriota bacterium. Taxonomy (GTDB): domain Bacteria; phylum Acidobacteriota; class Terriglobia; order UBA7540; family UBA7540; genus RH2-MAG17b. Next base: position 50,377 of record CADDZJ010000001.1, on the reverse strand, counting down.
CTTCACAAACGGCGCGCCTTGCGGGCCGCGGTCAAAGAAACTTCGGGAATCCAGCGCCTGGCCGCGGTAAAACTCGTAGGCTTCGCCATGGAACTGGTTGGTGCCGGATTTCATGATGACGTTCGTGACGGCGCCCAGCGCCGTGCCCTGCTCCGCATCGTAGTTGCTGGTGGTGACATCGACTTCCTGAATGTCTTCGCTGGGTGGGATATAGACCTGCAGCAGGCCGGTGCGCTCGTTGTCGTTCACGCCCTCGATCTGGAAGTTGTTCGTCAGGCTGGAGGTTCCATTCACCTGGTTGTTCAGGCTGTTCTGCGGATTGAAGAAATGCGAGTGGTTGTATTCGGTGCGCGTTGCGCCGGGAATCAGGTTCAGCAGGTTCTGAAAGTTACGATTGGTGCCCAGCGGCAACTGCTCGGCATGAAGGCTGGTGAGCGTCCCTCCCGTTTGAGCGCTGTCGGTTTGAAGCAACGGAATCGCGCTTCTCACGTTAACGGTTTGCGTCACCTCCCCCGGACGCAACGTCAAATCCACGCGCGCTGTGCTGTTCACAAAAAGCGTGACGCCGCTCCGGACGGCTTTTGCAAACCCGGTTTTTTCAACCGTGACCTTGTAAGTTCCCGGCGACACGTCCGGAAACGAATAGTAACCGTTGCCGTTGGTTTCCGCCGAAAGGCTGACGTTTTTATTGACTTCCGTAATGGTGACTCGGGCCTGCGGCACCACGGCCCCCGAGACATCTGTGACCGTCCCCACGATGCTGCCATTTACCGCCTGTCCATAGAGCGGGGCCGCGAGGCCGCACGCCATGACGGTTACGGCCATAACCCACAGGATTTTCCGCAACCAGATTTTCGTCACAGATTGCTCCCAAACGATATTTCGAGCTTCGCTTTCCATCGCCATACCTCCCCTGAAAAGCTGCCTTATTGATCGCTGCAAATCACAGTGACAACCTCGGCTGGAGCGCCGGTGTCCCCACCGGCGGTTTTTCGGCGTTGAGGACAGCGCCGCCACAGAAAATGTTGTCACTGTAATGTGCAAGCCTCGGTAAGGCGCAATCGCCCTTTTTCAGCATCGTCGCTCCCCGTGTTGTGAAGTCAAAAGGGCGCATTAATTGGAACTCGTTCCAGAACATTACTCTTGAGCAGGACGACTGTCAAGAAGATTTTTTCCTTTTGCGGAAGCGCTGTCACCTTTTGTCAATATCATCCGTCTAAGTAATCGTTAGGCTGGGGTTCGCCATGAGAAATCCAAGGCGTCCCGATTCTGAAAGGGCGCAAATCCTGCGCTTAGCCTTTCGCCTGTCATTCTGACGCCGAGCGCAGCGAGGCGGAAGAATCCCTGTAGTTTGGGCTTTACGAAGCATGCCGATGTTGCAAAATCAGGCTGATACAGAAACTTTTTGGTTTCTCAAGGCCGTTGTTTTTTTGAAATCCCTTATCAACTCTGCTGAAGAGTCTTTAGAGATTTCTATTTAAGTGGTATAGGCACTGTGATATGCTGCCCAAAGGCAAAATGGCGTCTCGGACAAATCAAATGTTTACTAATGAAATCGATATTGGGGCATGCAAGTTTACGCGTAGGCCGGTGCATAAACAGAAATGAAACCAGTTCCATCACCCAAGACCATTCGAGACGTGGCGCGGCAAGCCGGCGTGGGCGTGGGCACGGTCTCACGAGTTCTGAACGGCGGCGTGAATGTCAGCCCCAAGACGCGCAATCGCGTGCTGGCGGTGATGCGGCGGCTCGATTTCCGGCCGCACGCGCAGGCGCGACGCATCCTGCGTCGCCGTTCGGGCATGGTCTGCTTTCTGCTCAGCAATCGCGCCTTCATGCACTCCTTCCACGCCCGAATTCTGCAGGGCGTGGAAAATTGCGCCAGCGCCCTGAAGCAGCACGTCATTTATGCGGTGGCGCAGTATGATCCCACCACTCCCTCAAGCCAGATTCCTTTGCCTCCAATTCTGCAGGAGCGCGGCTGGGTGGATGGTTTGATTGTGGCGGGGTTCGTGTATGCGAATTTTCTGCGGCGGATTCAAGGCCTTCACATCCCCTTCGTCGCCTTGGGCAATAATGTGCTGACGACCGACGGGGTGGGAAATTTTGATCTGGTGAGCTTCGATGAGTTTCGAGGAACGGCGGAGGCGACGCAGTATCTGATCGACCAGGGACATCGCGAGATTGTTTTCGTTGGCGACACGTTTTTCCCATGGTTCCGGGAGCGCTACCGTGGTTACGCCGCCACGATGCGCCTCAATAAACTCGTTCCCGCAGGATTAACCGCACGTAGGAAGGCAGCCTTTCCGGAATACGGCGAGTGGGCGGCCGCGCGCCTGCTGGCGAGTGAAACCCGCGCTACCGCGGTGATGGCCGGCAACGATGAGATCGCTTACGGCATCTGGCGCGCTTTCCTTCGCAGTGGTGTGAGCGTGCCGGATCGCATGAGCTTGATCGGATTTGACGACCGCGAAGAGGCGAGATTGATGGACCCGCCGCTGACCACGGTGCGAGTTCACAAAGAGGAGATTGGCGATGCGCTGATGAGGTTGCTGCTTGAAAAGCTGCACCACGCAGGGCCTCCTTACACCCGGCGGATTCTTTCCACCGAACTGGTGATTCGCGAAAGCGTCAAGAGCCTCCGAAACAGCAATTAGCGGTATGAGTGAAGCCGGGGTTTTATGCCCAGCAAACCTCTCTTCGGCTTATGCAGTCTGTCACTTCGATCCCTTCGCTGGTCATTCTGGATCCCTGGCTTGTCATCCTGAGCGGAGCGAAGGATCGCGGCATTTTTTGCTCAGGGTAAACCCTGTCAGGAATTTCTGGAGTCGGAAAACCCAGCGAATAGAGGGCTTCTTCCGCCTCGCGGAGTTTATCCTGAGCGAAGCCGAAAGGCTCAGCGTCAGAATGATCGGTGAAAGGCCATTATCACGAACGGTCTTATTTAAAAGGAGCTGATTATGCATAACACCTGGACACGAAGAAGATTTCTCGGCGCTTCCCTGCTTTCCGCGCCGTTGCTCGGACTCCGTTCAACCCTCACGGCGGCGCCGAGGTGGAAAATGCCTTTCAAATTGGGAGTCATCACCGATGAAATCACCGAGGATTTGGACGCAGCCCTGGATTTTATTTCCAATTATTCCCTGCACTATTGTGAACTGCGCGACATCTGGGGCAAGAACATCATGAACCTTTCGCGCTCCGACCTCGATCGCGCCAAACATCTGATCAGCGATTACAACATGCAGGTGAGCGATATCGGCTCTCCGATCTTCAAATGGAACCTGCCGGAAATGCCCGCGCGTCCCGCCGCGCGCGACGAATTTGGCGCTCACTTCACGGAACAGGATAGCGACCGGCTGCTGCTCCAGTCTTTCGAGCTTGCCCGTTTCTTTGGCACTTCCAAAGTTCGGATTTTCAGCTACTGGCGTGTTCAAAATCCTGAGAAAGCCTATCCCTATGTGCGCGACCGCCTGGCCAAAGCGGCGCAGTTGGCGGGCCAGAACGGGATTCTGCTGGTGCTTGAAAACGAGCACGAGTGCAACATCGGCACGGGCCAGGAGTTGGGACGGCTTCTGAAAGATATTAATTCGCCTCATCTGCGCGGCAATTGGGACCCGGGCAATGCGGCGATGCTGCATGAAGTTCCCTACCCCGATGGTTACCGTCACGTGGAAGGGCTTTTTGCCCACATGCACATCAAGGACGTGAAGAAAGATCCCGCCACGGGCCGCCTGGAGTGGGCTCCGGTGGGCGGCGGATTTATTGACTGGAAGGGCCAGATCAAGGCCGTGTACGATCATCATTACGACGGCACGATGTCGCTCGAAACGCATTACCGGCGTCCTGACGGCAACCGCGTGGAGAGCTCGCGCGAATCGCTGCTGGGCTTACTGAAAATCATTCATGAGGAAGCGTGAGCGGAGCGCCATGTCGACACCCACTTCACCCGAAATTCGTCGCGTACAACCGGCGCGCCGGCTAACAGGCGTCATACGACTGCCGGGCGATAAGTCCATCTCGCATCGTTATGCCATGCTGGGCGCCATTGCAGAAGGTACGAGCGAAATTCAGGGCTTCGCCTCGAGCGCCGACTGCCAGAGCACGCTGAATTGCCTCGAGGCATTGGGCGTACCGATTGAACGCGACAAAGATTGGGTCCTGATTCGAGGACAAGGGCTGCGTGGCCTGCGCCAGCCTTCTGCCGATCTCGATGCCGGCAATTCCGGGTCAACCATGCGAATGCTGGCCGGCATTCTGGCCGGGCAGCGGTTTGAATCCTGTCTGGTGGGGGATGCTTCGCTCTCGCGCCGCCCCATGCGGCGCGTTATTGATCCCCTGACACGGATGGGCGCGCGAATTGAATTTTCCGAGGGCGGGCTTCCGCCGCTGCGGATCGCGGGCGCTGACCTCCATCCCATTCACCATCGTCCCTCGGTTGCGAGCGCGCAGGTGAAAACCGCCGTTCTATTTGCCGGGCTTTTGGCCGAAGGTGAAACGAAAGTGGATGAGCCTGTACCCACGCGCAATCACACCGAAATTGCACTGGAACGGATGGGAGTCGCAATCACGCGCGCGAATGGGACAATCTCGATCCAGGGCCCCGCGCGTCTGCAACCCCTTCAGGCGCAGGTTCCGGGCGATCTCTCTTCCGCTGCGTTTTTTGTGGCGGCGGCTTTGCTGACGCCGGAGTCAGAGCTTGTCATTCAGAACGCCGGCCTCAATCCCACACGCGCCGCCGCGCTCACCATCCTCACCCGCATGGGAGCGGATATTCAGCAAGAAGAGGTCCGGGCATTGAACGGCGAGCCGGTCGGCGATTTGCGCGTGCGCCATAGCCAGTTGGACGGAGGCGAAATTCCGGTTGAACTGGTTCCAAATCTGATCGACGAGCTTCCAGTACTGGCTGTCCTGGGAACACAAACCGACCGGGGACTATGGTTCCACGGAGCGCAGGAACTGCGGGTGAAAGAAAGCGATCGGCTTCGGACGGTGGCGGAAAATCTTCGCCGCCTGGGAGCAAAAGTGGAAGAGTTCCCGGATGGATTGCGCGTGGAAGGCAGGCAGAAACTTCGGGGCGCAAAAGTGGAGAGCTACGGCGATCATCGAATTGCAATGGCTTTTGCAGTGGCGGGGCTTATCAGCGAAGGCGGGGTTGAGATTCAGGGCAGCGAATGTGTGGGCGTTTCCTTCCCGGAATTCTTTGATATCCTCGGTCAGGTCACTGAGCCATCCTGAGCCGTTCCATCCTCGAAACGCGAACCCTTCTTCGTAAACTCACCTGTGTTTCGCCTGCCGCCGGCGGCCTGGAAGGTTCAGGACCTGCCGCCGTCTCGCGCACCAGATGAATGGTTCCGTAAGTGGTCGTCAGGCGAATCAAAGGCCCACCCTTTCCGTAAGTGCCTTTAATGGAAGGCTCGCCGCCCTGTCGCTGAACCACCAGCGAGGGCGCCACAAAGTCCGAATCCACCTCGCCGTGATGCGAGGCGGCGTCGATGGTAAAGCTGCTTGATGAAGGAAGGGCGAGAAGAATATCCCCATTTTTCAAATCAACCTCGATGGGATCGGCCGGCGGCGAATCGGCGTGAAGGCTGACGTTTCCATTCCGATCCTCGACCTTCACCCGCTGCCTGAATCCCCGAACGCTGATATCTTTCTGGCGCGTCATGAGGTCTAACGGCCCATTGAGATTCACGATCTCAAGCGATCCTAATTCCATATCGAGCTTGCCGGCGAGGTTTTGAGCCGTCAAATTGGTTCTCGAGGACTTGAAGCTCAGATCGTGACGGAGATTGGAAAACTGGACTGAGCCGGTGAATTCGCCCTTGACGCTGACCTCGCCGGAAACATCCGCCACCTGCACGTCGCCGCCCCGCCCACTGATTTCCACATCGCCGCGAACTCCGCGAATCTCTGTAGCTCCCCCGGATTTCTCCACTCGAACCGTGCCGTTGACGTTCGCGGCGTGCACATCCCCCGCCCGCGCCGTAAGGCTCTGATCGCCTTGCAATCCGTTCAGGAGAATATCGCCGTGATCGGTTGAAATTTCCGTGGAGACGCTTTTGGGCGTCCGAAAAGTTAAGTCCAGCCGGACGTTATTGCCGCCGTTCGGGAGCGATCCCCAATCGGGCTGAAAGACATACTGCCCATTTTCATCGGCAAGCTGAAGCTTGAGCAGATCGTAAATTTTTTTGGCTTCCGTTTCGTTGGTCGTCCGGATGGTTTCTTTGACGACGGCGCTGATTTCAGGCGAATCTGAACTTTGGATGCTGACGTCGCCCCGGCGATTGACCACGATGAGTTTTGGCCTGGATCCCGGCTGAACTTTTTGTGAAAGATCCTGCGTGTAGTTGTACGAATTCAGAAAGGGATTATTCCAGTTGGATTCATCCAGGTGAATCCCCCATTCCCTGCTCCACTCATGCCAGGGGGCCAGGATGACGTGGGAAAGCAGAGTCCCGACAATCAGAATCAGCAGCAGAAGAATCACTTCCGTGCCGGAAAATAGAGGCGGCGCTGCGACTTCAGGATGGCTTCGAGCGTGAACGTAGTCGACGACTTTTGAAAGCCCCCAAATAATGATCAAAATCGGCCAATATCGGGCGATCAGATACCAGGGGTGCAGGTTGGGATAAAAATTGGGGACCAAAAAGATGACGCCAATGGCGATGAGAATTAAGGCCCAAAAGATCGACCCTCGGCGATAGTAAAGTGGACTCATGCTTTTTCCTTCTGCCCGGCGGGAGCAGGCGCCATGGGCGCACGCCGCGCACCCCGACCGTTGCTAATCGACTGCGCAAGGCGCGTCGTGAATCATAGCTTCGGCGTCATCTGCGGCCCGCGCGGCGGACGCGGCGGAGCAAAGGATCGCAACGCCCAAAGCACGCCCAAAACAATCAGGATGATCGGCCACGTTCTGGCAATGCTCAGGCTCGGAACGTACTGGTTCAATAGAAACAAGGCCCCGATCAGGATCAGCATCACCGGTCCTGTCGCCTCCCGCAAAATGCGCCCTAAATTCCGCTCATCGGACATTACGCTTCCCAGCCTTCAGGAGTTCCAGCTTTCTGGATATCACAGAACAACGAACACGCCAGCCGCTGAAAACCATTCCCGAACGATGTCAGGGCCACGCCCTTTGCCCGTCATTCTGACCCTGAGCGCAGCGAGGCGGAAGAATCCTTGCATTCAGGCTCTGTGTAAATTCCGCAAGACATATCCCCATTTGCAGAAACAGACAAAACAGAGATCCTTCGTCGCCTTCGGCTCCTCAGGATGACCGAGTGGGTCGGTCTTTCAACAACCTGACAGAGGCGCGTGGGTTGGACGGCGCCCCAAAACTTCAGGGAAGTCCCTGCCTGACCCGTTGCAGCTTGAGATCCAATTCCTGCATCGCCTGGCGGTGCGCCATCTCCGCAGCCAGCAGCTTTTGCCTGGCCTCTTCCTCCTGATGATGAATTTTAACCAGGCACTGCAGCGCGACGATGATCACCACCAACCCAAACAAGGCGAGAGGTACGACAACACCCGGATTCATCATTGATAATCCTCCGCGACGATAAGGCGTCCCAAGGTGCGCCCCTCAGCGGCGCACCCGATTGGAGATATGCCAAGCGGGAAACCAGTCCCAAACACCGAGCGGTCATTGCGGCACGGACCCTGCCGGCTTGGGAAGCCGCGCCTTTTCAAGCTCGATTTTGGCTTTTTCGATTTCGAGCTCTTTCATCTTTCGCTCATGCTCCATTTCACGCATTCGGAGCTCCTGGTGCGCCTGAAGTTCGCGCGTGCGCATGGTCTTGAGGCAGTTAATGGCTACAATCAAGACCACCATGACAAAAACGGCTATCGGAACCGCTAAGCCTGGATTCGCCAATGCAGACATGACGCCCTCCTGAAAAATGGACTTCGCCTCTCTAAAGTTCTTTCGATTCCCTTCCCTCCCCACCCATCCGGTCATGCTGATTTTTCGCTTCAAAGCCGGAACTGGCGGGTGCTGATCCTGAAGGGGGTCTCTCTCTAAATATTTGAGCCTTTCGTTGAAGCAGAACCACTCCGATTACAATCAAAAGAAGCGGCCAGAACCGTCCGATGTCCCGGAAGATGTGTATCCCCATATTATCGAGCAGGAACAACACTCCGAGCGCAATCAGCACCACAGCGCTCACAGGGGCGTTCATCCGCAGTTCGCCGATCCCCATCAGTTCGCTGACCGGCTGACCCAACTGCTTTCGGCGGGCCGTTTGATAGGAATCGATGACCATATAGAAATAAAAAGCCGCCGCGCCCAGGCCAAAAATCGTATCGAACGGAGCTTCAGATCGCTGGCTCAGAGCGATCAGGCAGCCAAAAAAGATGACCTGGATGATCGCCTTGAGAATCTGGCCGTTGTAAATTGCGCCCACACCTGGAATAAATCCCAGGAACAACGCCAATCCAGGCTGCGGGCCAAAATTCTGACCAAGCCCTGAAGAGAAGCCTGTGGAATGGAGTCGCGCGTCCAGGCAGTTTTCGCAATAGGCAATTCCGCGAACCTCGCGCTTGCACTCCGCGCAAAGCGCGCGTCCGCATTGACCGCAATAGGCGACGGCGTCAATTTCCGGATGGTTTGCGCATTTCATGGTGTAAGGCTCCTTCTTCCCCGCTGCCACGTCGTCTCTCGGAATTGGATAGCCGACAAATCCTGTGTAGATCCCAAGGCTAACTGTCCAACGTCGGAAGACTGAATATCCGATGACCCGCCGCCGGGCTTTTGCGGATTCTGCGGCGATCCAGGCTGCGATGACGGCTGCTGCTTTAACTGGCGCAGGATCGATTCGAGTTCGTAAACAAACCGTAAATCGTAATAGAATTTCTCCGCCCGGGCCACCAGCAGATGACCCCGGCTATTCGCTCGGTAGACCCACGTGGTTGGATTGAGTTTCCGCAGCTCCACCGCCTGGAGGTTCACCCGGGAGGTATACAGGATAAACGAAAGCGAAAACACCGCCATCGAAACGGTATAAACCACCTGTGGCCGCAGCGCCCACTGCATCCAGCCCGGAAGCCGCTCCACCCATTTCGGCTTGCGCTCGCCGGTCGTGGCCTGGAGAATGCGCCGGACCAGCCAGGGGGAGGGTTCCACGTCCTCCGCAGTGCGCAGGGCGCGGAGGGCAAACTGTACGTCATCCAGCATGGCCCGGCACTCCTCGCAAGAGGCAAGGTGCTCCGCCATCTGCGCCGCTCGCGCCCGGTCGAGCGCTCCCTCCGAATAGTCCGTCAGAAGATTGGAGACTTCCCAGTGCGTCATGGTTTTTATTCCAATCTCTCCTTCTTCAACATACGTTTAAGAATGCGTCCAAGTTCCAATCTTCCCCGATTAATTCTGGACTTGACGGTGCCCTCGGGAACGCCCAGAACCTGGGCGATTTCCGCATAGTCCAGGTCCTGCAGGTCGCGCAGAATAACCACCTCGCGCATGTCGGGCGAGAGGCGCGCAAGAGCCGCTTGCAGCAGTTCCTTCCGCTCCCGATCTTCGACCTGCGTGGCAGGTTCCGCCGAAGGAGCGGCCCGGGGATGAAGCCCTTCTTCTTCGTCGTCGAGCGAGGCCGTGGCCCGATCCCGGCTGACCTTGCGATAATGATCGACCAGATGATTCCGCGCCACGCGATTCAGCCAGGTGGAGAATTGCCCCTGCAAAGGGTCGAAGGTCCGCAAGGTCTGAAAAACCTTGATAAACACTTCCTGCGTCAGATCTTCGGCCTCTGTGCCGCTTCCCGTGAACCGATAGCACAGATTATAAATTTTGCGGTGGTGAAACGTAAGGAGTGTTTCCCATGCCGCATCATCGCCGGCCAGGCAGCGCTTGACTAGTTCCTGATCTTCGGCCACTCAGCACTCCTGGGTTTCACGGGACACCGCTGGGTTCATGGGCAGACGTGAACCTCAATCCTGACCGTTAAAACTTTGGGAGCATTGTAGCAGAAGTGCATCCGATGATTGAAAATTGCTGCATTGCGATGCCGATCCGGAGAAGGAGCGGGTGCAGCGCGGAGTCGGTGTAAGAGAAAGAACTCGCTATTGAATGAAGTGTGAATTTTTCATACCCTTAAAAACATGGGAGGGAGCGGCTCCCGGAAATATGGCATTGATCGAGCGGGAGAATTTCAAGAAAAACATGAAGAATAATGGAAAACCTATTGATAGAACAGGAGATTGATATCCACACGCCAGATGGGATATCGGGCAGCGTCCTCTATGTTGCTGAGGACGGACATCCCTTGCCGGGCGTCATTTTTCTCACCGACATCGGCGGCATTCGTCCGTCACAACACGAGATGGCTCGGCGGCTAGCCTTGGAAGGCTACACGGTGCTGATGCCAAACGTCTTTTATCGCACCGGTCGCCCGCCGATGTTCGACTTCCCTTTGAAAATGGGCGAAGAGCGAACCACGAAGCGGCTTGCCGAACTTTCCGGCCCGCTCACTCCGGAAGCCTTCGAGCGCGACGCCTGCGCCTATGTGGATTTTCTTGCGGCCCACCCATCGGTCAGAAAGGGCAAGATGGGCGTGGTCGGTTACTGTTTCTCAGGGGCCCTGGCAATGCGCGTGGCAGCGGCGCGGCCGGAGCAGATTGCCGCTGCTGCGTCATTCCATGGCGGCAGGCTTTTTACGGATGCTCCGACCAGTCCGCATTTGACCCTGCCCCGGATCAGGGCTCGCCTCTACTTCGGGCACGCTGTCCAGGACCGGAGCATGCCGCAGGAGGCAATTGAAAAGCTCAACCACGCTCTCCAGGCCTGGGGCGGCCATTATGAAAGCGAAGTCTACGAAGGCGCCTATCACGGCTGGACCGTGCCCGACAGTCCCGCCTACAATCAGCCTCAGGCTGAAAGAGCTTTCGCCAGGCTTGCGCAGTTGTTCGCTCAGACGCTGCGGTAGCCGCTTTCATGGCGCGAAAGCGAGCCAATTCCTGGCTGCGGCTTTCAGAGTTATAATCATGCCGATGGATAACCCCCCTCCAGCTTCCTATAAGGCGCATCGGTGCAGTTTTCACCCGGATCGCCAGGATCCTTACCTTCGTCTCGGCACGGTTACCGTTTTCGTTCGCGATCAGGATCGGGGCCTGCAATTCTATCTGGACCAGCTTGGATTCTGGCTCGCCTTCGATGCCCGCTTCCCGTCGGGGGATCGCTGGCTGGCCGTCAGCCCTCCGGATGGCACGGCGATCCTGGCGCTGGTCGCTCCCAAACCCGGCTCTGAGGAATACAAACTCATTGGCCGGTTCACTCGGATTGCTTTCCTCACTGAAGACATTTTTGCCAAGTACGAAGAGTGGCGCAAACGCGGCGTCCGCTTCCATCATCCTCCGCAGGCTCAGCCCTGGGGCGCAATGTCCACAAGCTTCGAGGATGCAGACGGGAATTCGTTTACCCTACTGGGCTTTGATGAGCTGACTCGGGAAGTGGAGGACCAGCGTCGCGCGCATGCCGACAGGATGGAATCCGAACGTCATGCCGCTCAGGAGTTGGAAATCGCCAGACAAGCGCAGGCGAGGCTTTTCCCGCAGACTCAGCCGAACCTTGCCACCCTGGAATATGTGGGCGCCTGCCTTCAGGCTCGTCATGTAGGCGGCGATTATTATGATTTCCTTGACCTTGGTCGGGAGCGGCTTGGACTGGTGGTCGGCGACGTCTCAGGAAAGGGAACTGCCGCTGCGCTCCTGATGGCTAACTTGCAGGCGCATCTGCGCAACTTGTGCGCAACATACTCCAGCCGTCCGTTCACGCCGTTTGCCCTGGATCAGCCGCAACGGTTCCTGCTAGCGGTCAACCGGCTTTTTTATGAGAATACAACCGACAACGCCTACGCCACTCTTTTCTTTGCCGAGTACGATGACCGGACGCAGCGATTGCGATATGCAAACTGCGGCCACCTTGCCGCCCTTCTTCTTCGGAGCGATGGCCGTGTGGAACGGCTCGATTCCACATGCGGTGTCCTGGGGCTTTTTAAGGACTGGGATTGCGCCGTTGCGGAGCGCTGTCTTTTACCCGGAGACACCCTGGCGCTCTACACCGATGGCGTAACGGAATCATTTAACGGCGACGGAGAAGAATTCGGCGAACAGCGCCTGATCGACGCTTTGCGGCAACGCTGTGAACTGCCTTCGAAGGCCTTATTGGCCTCTTTGATTGATGACGTTCAGCGGTTCAGCTCCTGCGAACAGCATGACGATATCACTTTGGTTGTCGCCCGATGCCGGGAGAACTGCTGTTGATGACGTGATAATGATGGTTCAGGCGAGTGAACTACCTGGCGGGCTGAGCGGCCCAGAGCGTTTCACTTGAATTCATCCGCCTTTGCACCTCTTTCTGGATGCCTTGGGCCTGTTCCGGCGCGAAGTAGTTCTGCTCCTGCAAGATAGACTTCATATCCCACGGTGAACGCATAATTCCAGCCACAGCGTGGTGACCCGCTCCCAGCAGCAAATGGCCAATCTCATGCGCCGCAACGGCGCTGAGCAAAATCGGCAGTTCCGAGGCCGGCAGCATGAGGGCAAGCTCCTGATCGGCGACGCGGTCATAAAAAATATCTGCCAGTCCGGCGCACCTTCCGCCCAACCGGCACGGCCATGCAACCCCCAGGGAATCAGGCCGGGTTCGGAGCCGGTCAGTCATATTCGAGGGGAGGATGCGCAGCGCAAATTCGGCGGGACTCAGTATTTGTTGGCACTCAGACGGTTGTGGAAGATTTGACCGCGACGGCGAGCAGTCAACCCACGTCATTTCGACTCCGGCGCGCGAAAATATCTGATCGACTTCGTTTTCAAATTGAAGCATCGTGCCGGATGGAAGCTGAGCATAATTGTAAACTAACAGGGTAATTTTCAAATTATGTGGTTCGCTGTGGCTGGCCCGCGCGCGAGCAAAAGCTGAAACGGAACTGCCTGCCAGAACGATCAGGATTAAGACGAACGCCCGCCAGTGAATTTTCATGATGATCCTCCATTTCTTTTTCGCCGGCTCACGGTCGGTTTTTTGAGGTGAGCGCGTATTTTGGAGAACAGGGTCTTCACTCAGGCGGGCGACTAATGGCTAAGACGCGATCAACCCATTGCGGGGTAATGCCGCGCCGCCCGCCAGAAATCAGGGTTTGTTATCGGTTTGAGAAGCGCCCTGGGATTGAACGGATTTCTTCCGTTTTGCGCTTGCATTCCGATATGGAGGGTTCCTAGAATGGAGTGGGGTTAAATGAAAAGCGGCAGACCATCACGGTCTGGATTCTTTTCCTGGAGATTGCTGCCGCTCTGGCCTCCAAACCCTAAGCGACAGCGATCTATTTAACCCCTTCCAGCTTTAACTCGTCGCAACTTTAGACGAACTCCTATCCGTCTCGGTTAGCCGCTTCGCAAGGGTTCTCAACCATTTCATTCCTCAAAATCTTTTTCATTCCGTAACATCTCCCTGTGATCGCAAAATACGTTTGAGCCTTGCGAAATGTTCCCGATAAAAGATAAAAATCCTCGGAATTTAAAATTCGTAGTGACGTCTCTGAACTGAGCAGGTGTAATGCCATTCTCGGCTGGCGCTGTTTACTGCAATCAGAATTTATCGATCGGGGCGTTTGCGAATAATTACGGAATTATCTCGTACGAGTTTGGATTTCCCGCTCCAACAGATTGAGGAAAACTCTTGGGGCATGGCATTCTGAGCAGCAGCGAAGAATCCCTGTTTTTTGCTGTTCAGGATAAACGCGCAAAATATTCCGATTTTTTTAGCTTTCCGCAAACGGCGCTTAGCTATCAGCAAGGGAGGTGGACCAAAAGCTGAATGCCGATTGTTCGTTCACGGCTCCGCATCACCTTCGGTTGCTCAAAGCCTTCCCCTGGGCAGCACAAATGGATTACTGCTTTCGCTAGTCGTAGGTCACATAACTACCTGGGCCAAACCCACGGCCGGGACGCCCGTGTTCCGGTTGTGGCATGGCCATTTTGGCCGTGCCAATATTGTCCAGAAATGTTAGTAAGACATGACAGTGTTCGTTTTTGGGATTCAAGTGTCCGTTAGCGGACACTACATCTTGAAGCACACAAGCCAAAGTTCAAAAGGAGTTCAACAAGCTGGCGGGCTTTGTCGTGGATCGACATGATATCACGATGCGACGCACGCTTTACCCTGCAGGGTCTGTCTGCTAGACTTGGCAATGCTCATTCCGGCGCGTTTATCCATGAGTCATTGAGACGGGCCAATCCGCATCGTTTATGAAGAAAAGTCACCGGCGCCTGCTGGGATGGGGCGTGGGCGCAATCATTATCGTTCTCGTTCTGTTCCACCTCGGTCGCAGCCCGCAATGGAGAAACTTTCAGTGGAGCCGTCTTGGATATCTCCTGATCCATGTCAAGCTTAATTTTCTGATCCTGGCCATCCTTGCCAGCTATAGCAGCTTTTTTCTGCGCGCCCTGCGTTGGAGATTTTTTGTAGATTCCATCAAGAAATGCTCGCTGTGGATTCTGTTTGCGGCGCAAATTTTCGGTTTCAGCTCCATCTATCTCATCGGGCGCGCGGGCGAGGTGGTGCGGCCCGCCTATATTGCCAAAGCAGAACATTTAACCTTTTCCTCGCAACTCGCGGTGTGGCTCATCGAGCGAGTCTACGATTCCATCGCGCTGGTCATTCTGTTTGCGTTAGGGCTGTATTTTGAGCCGATCCAGCCGCTCACCGCGCGCCACGCAGGCGTGCTCCACGGAATTCGGGAAGGGGCCCTTGTTGTGCTGATCCTGTCCCTTGTCGGGATTGCGCTCCTGGTGGTTTACAAACACTATTCGGAAAGCTTTCTGGAATGGCTCAGCCAGTGGGAATCCACCATCGTGATGAAAGCCCGCTCCCGGATCGTGAATTTTCTTCGCTCTTTTGCCACCGGCCTTGAGGTCATCAAAAATCCCTCCGATTTCATCGCCAGCGCGGTCTGCACCGTCGTGCTTTGGATTGTGAATGTGACGGCGATCTGGCTGGACTTCCGCAGCCTGGGCGGAAGCTTGCAGCATCTCTCCTGGTGGGTTGCCGCATTAACACTGGTTTTTGCCGCGTTGGGGCTTGCAGTGCAACTGCCGGGCGTGGGAGGGGGCTATCAGGTGGTCACGTTGCTGGCGTTGAGGGATTTTTTTCACGTCTCCCCGGAAGGCGCGGCCAGCGCCGCCATTCTGACCTGGCTTACCGTGATGGTTCCCTGTCTCATTCTGGGTTTAATATTGCTCCTTTACGAAGGACTGAGCATCCGGAAACTGCAAGTGATCGCCGAGGAGGAGGAACGCGAGTCCGTTACGCCGGGCGCCTGAGTGACAAGGCGGATCGGAGCAGCGCTGCTCCTTCACTTCGTTCAGGGCAAGCTTGCAAAAGGAAACAGCCGGCGCGGACGCCGGCGCGACCGTCATTATGAAATGCCCATTCTGTGGACATCTGGAAGACCGGGTGGTGGATTCAAGAGAAGCCAAGATCGGCGACACCATCCGTCGCCGGCGTGAATGCACCCGCTGCAACCGAAGGTTCACCACTTACGAGCGAATCGATGAGATTCCTTATATGGTGATCAAAAAGGACGGCAGGCGGGAAAAATTCGACCGGCAGAAGGTGCTGACCGGTTTGCTGAAGGCGTGCGAGCGCAGGCCGATCCCGGTCAGCAAGCTGGAAGAAATCGTGAACGAGGCGGAAGCCTACGTGGCGGAGTCCACCGCGCGCGAACGGCCAACTTCCGCCGTGGGCGAACTGGTGATGAACCGGCTGAAGAGGCTGGATAAAGTCGCCTACGTCCGCTTTGCCTCCGTCTATCTCGACTTCAAAGACGTTCGGGAATTTATGGATGAACTGAAAGACCTTTTGAAGGCGCGCGGAAAATAAAGGCGATCTCCTAATGATCATTGCAAATTACAGTGATAACCTCTGCTGTAGCGCCGGTGTCCCCACCGGCGATTTTTCCGCGCTGAGGACAGCGCCGCTACAGAAAATGTTGTCACTGTAATTTGCGGGCCTCAGTAATGAGAGCCGTCTGCCATTTGCAATACCTTCGTGGCCGCAGACTTCGCCGTGCGAATGCAATCGGAGATTCCAACTCCCGACCAGGCATTCCCCGCCAGAAACAGCCCCGGATAGTTTCCTATTTCCTTCTCGATTTCTCGCACCCGATCAGCATGGCCCACGTTGTACTGCGGCATAGCCTGGGGCCATCGCCAGACACGCGAAAAAGACGGCTCCTTCATCAGATTCAGGATTTTCCTCAGTTCGGTCAGAACGATCGCAACCAGTTCATGATTCTCCATTGCTTCAACGCCGGGTTGCCGCGCGCCGCCCAGAAAGCAGCGAAGAAGGGCGCCGCCATGCGGAGCGCGAAAATCAAATTTATTGTGGACAAACGTGCAGGCCAGCAACTTCCCTCCCGAGCTTCGCGGCACAAGAAAGCCAAAGCCGCCGGGCAGGTTGGGAGGAGCCGCGCAGTAACACAGGGCTACGGTCACCGCCGAGGTGTATGGAATCGAGGAGAGCAGATCAGCCAGCCTGGAACTGATCGGCCTCAACAACCTTGCGCACTCAAAGGCGGGAAGGGCCAGAATGACGGCATCGACTTCAAAATGCGTTCCGCCCTCAAGATGGATGCCATAAGCCGGGCGCGGCGTTTCGCCAGCACGATCTAAATGGAGCCGCTCAATCGAACGAACCCTCTGACGCAGGCAAAGCCGAAAAATGCCCGATTTTTCAGCCAAAGCAAGCTGTCGCTCGACGGCGCGCGTAAGCTGCCCCATCCCTTCTTTCAGCGTCGTGAAGATCGAAGCCGACTTCCCCGCCCCTTTTTGGATCGCAATCTTGCCGCGAGTGAGCTTTGCGGATCGCTCTTCGGATTGCCCAAAACGCGAAAGCACCGACTGAGCGCTGAGATTCTCCGGTTCGCCGCCATAGACGCCGGCCAGCATTGGCTCGATAAAGTTTTCAAGCATTCCTGGGCCAAAACGACGGCTGATATAATCCGCCACTGACTCATCTCTGCGCGAAGTTTGCGCATCCGCAGCACGGCTGCTTAAGCCCTCACGAAGGATTCGCAGTTTGGTTTCCAACGGAAAAAGCGGTGAAATCAGCGCCGGCACAAAGCGCCTGGAAGCGAACAGCGCCATCCCGGCAGGAATCTGAGCAAGGCGGCCTTGATGAAGGATATAAGTGCGACGCCTGGCATCGTTGGAGCCCAGGAACGCACTCTCCAACCCCAGTTCCCGGCAGAAAGCGATGGCATCCAGCTTTTCGGTTAGAAAGCTGTCAGGCCCGCCCTCCAGAATGAAATCTTCCCACTGTTCGGTTTGTATCAGCCCGCCAAGCCGGTCGCCGGCTTCAAACAGACTGATTTCAAGAGGTGCGGCCGCGCTTGCGGCGCGGGCAAGCATATAGGCCGCGGCGAGTCCGGTAATTCCCCCGCCGAGAACGGCTACGCGCAAAATTGGGTCGGAAGTTGACGGCAAGATCGAGTGATGGTCCTTTACTTGCTCACCGCGCCGAAGGCGTCGCTACTTCTGCTTGACGCTCACTGAAAACCCGCCGGGGCCGGCGTTGACGAAAGTGGTCGTGAGTTCAGGATCGGTTGTGATGGCATGAATGTAATCCTCCACCAGCGAGCGCAGGTCCGTGACGTTATGGGCTACGATAACTCCCCCGACGCGCACTTTCGGCTTCGCCAGTTGCAGGTAGTCCACATACTGGTCTTTGGCAGCGTCAATAAAGACAAAGTCAAACGGTCCCTGAAGTTGAGGGATGATCTTGCGGGCATCGCCCAGCCGGAGCGTGATCAGGGAGCTGACGCCCGCGGCTTTGAAATTCTGCTGCGCAAGTTGCGCGCGATGCGAGTCAATCTCGAGTGTAATCAGATGGCCGCCGGTTTCGCGCAATCCCAGGGCGATCCAGATGCCGGAATAGCCGTTGGAAGCGCCCACTTCGAGCGCCCGCTTTGCGCCAGTCCTCACAATCTCATCCTGCAGCCACTGGCCTTCGCTCGGCGCTACGTTCCACATGCCCGGTTGATGCTCGCGCATCCAGTTAAGCCTCGCCTGCGCCCGCGCGTCCGAGCCGCTTGATTGCGCTTGGAGCAGGCCGCACGGGATCACCAACAAGAACACAGCCAGCGTCCTGAATCGACATTGCCATCCGGCACGGAGACGGCGATGATCAACGACCCTTCGCAGGAAATTCATAGCCGCGCCCGTTCTCATACCTGACCTCCCGGCGGAATAGTCCTTCCCGGCCTTAACGTCCTGGGAGAGCCTGCGGGGCCGGTGGACTCCCCTGTAACTAGGCTCGTCGGAATCACATATTCCTTGCCTGGGGCGTTTGGAGTGGAAGAAAGCTCATGCAAAGCATCCGCAGCCAGTCGCCCTAGCAACTCCCGCTGGATATCCACCGTGGTGAGTGGCGGCAGGACGTATTCCGCAATCTCCGTCTTATCAAACCCAGCTACGGAGACATCCTCAGGGACTCGCAATCCACCCTGCCGGAGCGCCTTGATCACGCCGATTGCGGTGAGGTCATTGATGGTGACAACGGCTGTGGGCAGAGGAGACATCCCCAGAATTTCGAGGCCCGCCGAATAGCCGCCCTCAAAGCGAAGGTTGCCGTGCAATGTGGCTCCTGGTTCGAGCGAAAGGGCGCGCATGCATTCGATGTAGGCTCGTTGCCGGGCAAGGTTTGACTTGAGCGTTGCCTTCCCTCCCACAAAGACCATCCGGCGGTGTCCTAGCCGGAAAAGGTGCTCCACCACTTGCCGGATGCCCGAAAAGTAATCGATTTTGATGCTGGCCACCAGCGGGCGGCACGAGCTGCCGTCCAGGCAGATTACGGCAATCTGGTGACGGACAATCTCCTTGATCAAAGGCGGGCTCATCTCCGAAGTCATGATGGCGACTCCTCCCACCTTGTGCCGAAGCATCCTTTCCGCGGCTCGTCTCATGAGCCTGGGCTCGTAGCGCGTATCGCTGAGCGTCACTTCATAGCCCAGTTCCTGCGCGCGGTTCTCAAAGCTTCTGAAGACTTCAGGGAAGAAAGGATTCTCCACGTCGGAGACGATCATCCCAAAAGTGCGGCTGCGGCCAAAGGCCAGGCTTCTGGCGTGCTGATTGGGGACATAGCCCAACCTTTTGGCCGCGGCGAGAACCCTGCGCCGAGTTTCGCGGCTCACCTGACCGGTTTTATTGAGCACGTGGGAGACGGTCGCCGTCGAAACCCTGGCGTCAACCGCTACTTCGCGGATGGTCACGATCATGGTTTATCTGTTATTCCAAAAGTCGCCCTATTACTGTTCCAAACTAATTTGATTTCGGGAACAGGACACAGTCTTCAACCTTAGTCATTCTGAACGCAGTGAAGAATCCCCGTATTTATCTGCGAATGTCGAGCCACTTCGCAGAGTTTCTCCAAGCTGAAATGCAGTGATTCTTCGCTTCGCTGTGCTCCACTCAGTCAGAATGACAGGGCTAGGGAGAGTCTGTGTGAAAACTATCTTCGTAGCGGCGGCATCCTCACCGCCGGCTTTTTGTTTTCCATCGCTTCGCCGATAGGGACATCGCCGCGACAACGCATCTTTCAGCCCGTTCATGCAGACTCTGGAACCGTTGCTTAACAGCCGCTTGTCAGCCCGACTTACAATTTCAGAACAGTAGGGAAATAATACACTTGGCAGGATTAAGCTTGCAAATCAGTTCTGATGCTTCACACCGGGTTTCGCTGACGGCTACGCCGACCGTGTGGTCTCCACTTGATCGCTGGTTGAAGCCTGAGGGCGCGCCAGGCGAGCATTATCAGCTTTGCTGATTTTCATATGACGGATCATTGCGGCGCGCGCGGCGCGCGAATCACGGCGGCAGAGAGCCTTATAGATCTCTTCGTGCAGGCGCCAGATTTTCGAGAGGTCGCTATAGTTCTGCGCCACCTGGCGGCTATGGTCAAAAAGCTTTTCCAAAACAACGGACATCATCCGCTTTAAAACTTCGTTGCCGCAGGCTTTCATGATTGCCAGGTGGAACTCAAGATCGTGCTGAAGAAAGCGGATTCGATCTTCCACGCTTTCTTTCATCGCCTGGAGTTGTTCCCGAACCCGCTGCAAGTCCTCCTGTGAAGCGCGGGTGGCTGCCAAAGACGCCACCACCGGCTCAATGGCTGACCGGGCCTCGGCAACTTCGACGAGATTCAGGCTTTCTTGCAAGGTCAGAATCTGATCGGGAAGGCTTAAAATCCTGTGCAAGGAAGCTGCAAGATAAGTGCCGTCTCCCTGCTTCGATTTCACGATTCCGAGAATCGCAAGTCCCCGCAAAACTTCGCGGATGGAAGGGCGGCTGACCTGGAGGAGGGCGGCGAGATTCCGTTCGGAAGGCAGCTTTGAGCCCACTTTCAGATGCTTTTGTTCCAGAAACGATTTCAAGCGCGAAAGGATCTGTTCATTAATGCCAACCCTTTCAATTGGACGCAATACCAGTCCAGGCTCATCGGCTTTTTTATCAAGGCTATTGGCGGGCAACATCTCAATTCTAGCCATTAAAACCTATCCTATCATAATCATATACTGAAGTTCTCATGTAGCTCTGGGGCGGCGCTTGCCACACATTTCTCATAGGATGTTGCAAAAGTCGGTGTATAATGCTTCAAAGAATGGGAGCGAGAGGGGTGTGACCTGCGAAGCGCCCCATCATCACGGTATGCGAGCTACTCTGAATATTCGCCGTTACTGGGCAGTGTTGGTGATTGCCCTGACCTTGGGGATCGGCATTCTTATTGGAAGCTTCGTTTCTCATGGCGTGCGGGCCGCGAGAGTTCTGCCCGTGGCGCCGGATGCCAAACCTCTCTCCATCGTTTCTCCCGTGGAGCTCTCCAACTCATTTGCTGAGATTGCCCGCAGGGTAGGCCCTGCCGTGGTGAATATCAATACGGAATCCACGGTCCGTTTTTCCAGCAAGGGTCCTCGCGGAGACAATCCTTACGGCGACTGGTTCAACCGCTTTTTCCATCAATTCGGCCCCGACGGCCTGCCGCACCATCTTCAGCAGGAAAGCCTGGGTTCAGGCGTTATCCTTGACAAGAATGGATATGTGCTCACCAACTATCATGTGGTCATGCAGGATAACGGTCAACCTGTGGACTTCATTCGCGTGCATCTGAAGGGTCAGGATGAATCCACCCGCGGGTATCCCGCAAAGATTGTCGGCTATGACCGCTGGACGGACCTTGCGGTCATTAAGATTAATGCCAGCCAGCCCCTGGTCGCTGCTCAACTGGGCGATTCTGACGCCATGCGCGTCGGAGATTGGGTGCTCGCCATCGGCAGTCCGTTCGGCTTGAACGCCACCGTAACTGCGGGCATTGTCAGCGCCAAAGGGCGCACCATCGAGCAGGGGATGGAGGGCGAGTTCAAACACTTCATTCAGACCGACGCTGCGATTAATCCGGGAAATAGCGGCGGTCCGCTGGTCAATCTGGCCGGGCAGGTTATCGGCATTAACACCGCCATCGCCACAACCCGCGGCAGCTCTGATGGCGTAGGTTTCGCCATCCCCTCCCAAATCGCGCAGAAGGTCTACAACTCCATTATCAGCACGGGCACGGTGCGGCGCGGGGCCATCGGAGTGAGCTTCGTTCCCGATCAGAATGACGCCCTGTTGCGCAGTTTTGGAGCCGACCATGGCGTGGTGGTGCAGAGCATCGAAGCCGGAAGCCCTGCCGAGCGGGCCGGAATGAAGCGCGGCGATGTGATTACATCCATCAATTCCAAGCCCATCCACAGCGGCGATGAATTACTGGCCATCGTTTCCAACTCCGAGCCCGGCGCAAAGCTGCGCGTCGATTACCTGCGCGACCGCAAACCGATGACGGCCGACGTGACGGTGGGCGACTGGAGCAAGATTGTGGCCGGGAGCCAGACCAGCGCGCCGGATGATCAATCCGGCGAAGGCTCGGAAGAGCATACGGGCGGCGCGTTAGGGATGTCGGTGAAGGCTCTTAGTCCGGATGAAGCTAAGCAACTTGGCGACCAGTTGCACCTGGGACATCCGGATGGAGTTGTGGTGGACGATGTCAGGCCGGGCAGCCTTGCCGATGACCTTGAACTTCAGCGCTTCGACGTGATCCTCAGCATCAATCATGCGGAAGTGCATTCGGTGGACGATTTTAATCGCCTGCAATCGCAGTTGAAGTCGGGGCAGGACGTGCTCCTCTGGATCGCGCGGCGCAATGGTCGGGGCTACACTACTTATTATCTTGCCGACCGGCTTCCGTAGGGGCGGACCGCGCCCGCATCAAATCGCAGGGCGCGCCTTACAAGATGCATTGTGAAACTCGAGTGGGCGTATTTCACAATGAATTGCTTTTGGGAAAAATTCACCAGAGAAAGGGGGGACAACCTGACCTGGAGGTAAATGCGATTGAAGTGGAAGTTACATAATATTCGCAGCAGACTTCTGACCTTTGGATTGATTCTTTGTCTTGTCCCCGTTTATGCCCTGGCTCGCTCCAGCAAAAAGACGCATGGAGCACAGAGGACGACGAAAAGCCCGCAACATCATAAAGTATCCAAACATTCCACGATGGCGCGGGCGGGCCATCATCACCGATTCATCCCTCACAGCAGCCGCTCCCTTCGACATCGTCGGCGAGCTTCCAGTCGCCGATCACGCTCTCTTGAAATCCCTCGGGATCGAGCCGAGCAAATCCAAGAAGCCTTGATTCAAGCCGGCGACCTTCACGAGCAACCCACGGGCCGGTGGGATGCACAAACTCGCGAGGCCATGAAGCGCTACCAACAGGCCAACGGCTTTAATCCTACGGGTCTTCCGGATGCAAAATCCCTTATGAAAATGGGATTGGGGCCTCACCCTCTGCCCCAGGATGTCGATCCTTTGGCGCAGGCCCGACCCGGCTTGACTCCGCCACCTCCTGCCAGCGATCGATCAAGTGCTCCAAATTTACCGCAGAATGACAATTGATTCCCTGAATTCCGGCGCTTGCCTTCAGGCTGGCCTCGTAGAATGTCAGAGGTCTGCGCCATTTTTCTGACAAAACCCGGCAAATTCCATACGTCTCATACGTATGAGACAAAATATACAAAATATACGCCCACTGGGATTGAGGAACCTGCTAACCTGCTTTTGTCTGTCAATGATTGTGCGCACAGGAGGCAGGCATTGCAGTAAAGAAACGCCGGCGTTTTTCTCAGTTTTCCTGAAAAAATGGCCGCAAAGCCGGATAAAACAGCAATCCTAACTTATTGATTTTGTTCAGCCCGCATTTCTCGCCAGCGGTCACTCGTCGCCGTATACCTTGAATGTTGTTTTCACCACAGAGGGCACAGAGATTTCTCTCCGTGTTCTCTGTGCCCTCTGTGGTAAGTCCTCACCCGCCCAACCATCAATCCTCCAGAATCTTCATCGCTTCGGGATCCCAGCGAACCACGTTGTGGCGATCATAACTGGCATTGCTCAACAAGGCCGCCCCCGCTGCGCGAAAGCCGAAGACAGCATCTTCCACCACAGGCTGGCGGCTGCGCACGGCATCGAAAAAATTCTTGAGGTGATCGTAGCTGTCGTTGTAATAACGCGGCGCAACGTACTTCTCTTCTCCAAGCAACGCCTCGCCGGTGGGATGTTCGAGCGGATACTTCTTACGGTAGCTCGCAAGGAATTCTTTCTGCATGGCCTCTGAGAAGCTTGTGATCAGGTATCCCGGCTCTTTCTCCCGCGGCACACGCGAGATGCTCACCCCATTTCCTCCAATCGTCATGGTTCCTTCCGAACCGGTAAAAATCAGGCCTTCGCTTTCTGATCCGCCGTCCACAAAATTCACGCGCAAGCTCAGATTGAAACCCTGGGGATAATCAAACAATCCCAGCATCACGTCTGGAACGTCCCGCCCGTCGCGCCAGTAGCGAAGCCCTCCGGTGGCGAAGGCGCGCGTCGGTCCATGAGTGTTGGTCACAAAATGAGTGCCACTGAATAGATGCACAAACAGGTCACCCGCCACACCTGATCCGTAGGCCTTCCATTTTCTCCACTGAAAAAAGTGCTCGGGATTCCACGGAATTTTTGGAGCGCTGCCAAGAAAGCGCGGCCAATCACAGGTCTGGGTTGAGGCGTCGAGCGGCACCGAATAATTCCAGGCGCCGATTGAGGAGTTGCGATCCCACCAGGCCGTAACCATATTCAGCTCGCCAATCGCTCCTGAGGCCAGCAACTCTTTGGCCTTGCGATAGATCATTGAGCTGACGCGCTGGCTGCCAATCTGAATGATGCGACCGGTGCTCTGGGCAGCTTGAATAATCTCCGGGCCATCCGCGTAGAGGTGGATCATCGGCTTTTCGAGATACACATCCTTGCCCGCTTTCATCGCATCCACAGCCGCCTGCTTGTGCCAATGATCGGGCGTGCCGATGATCACCGCATCGATATCCTTGCGGGCGAGAATCTCCTGATAATCTCGGGTGGTCTGAATCGCGGTGCCCCACAATTCTTTCGCGTGGGTCAACCGCCCGTCGTAGCAGTCGGACGCCGCCACGACTTTCACCCCCGGAACTTGGGCGGCGATTCGCGTGTCATACTGTCCCTGCCCGCCGGCTCCGATCAAAGCAATCTGAAGATGATCGTTGGCCGATATGGGCCTGGCGGGTTCTCCCTGCTCATCGGCAAGCAGGTGATGCTTGATGCCGCCGGAGATGAAAGTCCCGGCGGTCACGACTCCGCCCGTTCGTAGAAAATCTCTGCGAGTTACCTTGTCTGCCATAATCCCCGCTCCGTGTCTGAAGTTCTGAGTGACAAGTGAAAAGTGACGAGTGGCGAGAAAAATCTATCCAAGCGCCAGAAGGGATTTCTTGCTATCACTCGTCACGGTGTAACTTATGCTGAGTTCCTTGCCTGTGATCGCGAGGATCATTCTCCCGGCGCAATGCGATAAAGCCCTGCGCCGTGGGACGGAATCTCAGCCGAAAACTCCTGTGTGTAACTTCCCACGTCTTTCCGCTGCCAGAGATCGCGCACCGCGCACTTTCCGTGAAGCCCCAACTCGCTCCACTGCACCCTGACCTGGGCAGGATGAGAATCATCCAGATTAAACAGCGCAAGATATTTGCCTGAAGACCCAGGAATGTTCGCCGTCCAGGCAATTTCTTCCCCCCGCGCAAAAAGTTGATGATTGCCGTTGCTGTGCTGATCGACTGCCAGAACTTCCGGATTGTCGAACAGTGAAAGAGTAAATGAATCCAGGCTCGGCAAGTCAGCGCCAATCATGAGAGGAGCGCGAAAGATCATCCAGAGCGTCATCAAGGTTCGCTGCTCATCATGGGTAAGGCGGGTCATCCGCGCTTGATCTTCAAAGCCGCGGAGGCGCAGACGACCGAGCGGAAGCATATCCGGGTCTGGCCAGTGGTTCGGCCCGATATAAGGCGCCCAAAGGCGACAATAGCCAAACTGATCGGCCACCTGCTGCCAGTTGTCCCACATATCATTGGAAATGCGCCAGAGTTGGGAATAGCGCTCCACGTTGGTTGCATCCACCAGCGGAGTGGGCCCGGGAGAAAGGCTCAGAACCATGGGCCGGCCGGTGCGAGTCATGGCTTGCCGCAGAGCTTCAATTTCCGGCGCATGATAAATTTCGCCGTAAGGGTTCTCGGCGCGGCTCATGTCATCCGCCTTGATGTAATCCACGCCCCATTGCGCATAGAGCGCCGCGATAGAATTGTAATAGGCTCGTCCGGCAGGCTTTGCA
Source organism: Acidobacteriota bacterium (assembly GCA_902812415.1). GTDB lineage: Bacteria > Acidobacteriota > Terriglobia > UBA7540 > UBA7540 > RH2-MAG17b. The sequence continues at coordinate 24,636 of CADDZJ010000001.1, read as the reverse complement.
ACATCGACGCCGTACATGGCCTTCGACCACGAGCAGGTGTTCAGAAAATTGACCGCGTCGCGCGCGTGGGATTTTGTGCCGAGAATGGGCAGATTCTGCTCCACGGCCGCGCGTGGAATGCCGCGCATGATGTGGATGCCGAATTTCAGGCCCTTGCTGTGAACGTAGTCGGCCAGCGGCTTGAATCCCTGACCGTTGACTGAAGAGGGAAAGCGCTTCGGATCAGGCAAGAGCCGCCCGTAAGAGTCCATTGCGGGAGCGCCGCTAACCCGGCCCTCAGGGTAATACCAGTAGTAGTCCACCACAATGTACTTCCAGCCGTAACGCGCCAGATGCTCGGCCATGTAATCGGCATTGGCCTTCACTTCCTGCTCATTGACGTCGCCGCCGTAGCAATCGTAGCTGTTCCACCCCATGGGCGGCGTCGCGGCCAAGTGAGCCGCGGCCGAAGAATCTACGGCCAGGCTGGCAGCGCTGCGCGGGTTGCTGCCCGCTCTGGATTCCGCCCCCTTGATCAGCAAACCGAAAGCGACAAAAATGATTGCAAGTTTCCAGATTTGTTTCATGATGACCCCCATACGTCGTGGCTGCTGTACCAACGCTCAAAGCGCCTCATTGTACATCGCAATGACCGCTTTCTGAAAGGGTTGGGGTCAAATTGCGCGGCAAATGCACACACTGCCGCCTTACTCGGAAACTGTTGCAGTCTGTCATTCCGAGGGCTAAAGAGCAGTGATGAGTGAGAAGGTGTACTACTATTGGTCAAAATGTTTGCGGCTTGCGCAAATTTTCCTTGTGTGGCGCGGGCGTCCCGCCCGTGCCCACGGCCGAGACGGCCGTGCCACATGGGTTGCGGCCCTGCCGCGTTGTGAATCAATTCATCCGCGCCGTTGTAGCGGCGAATGATGTTCGCCGAAGTTTTTGAAAACAAAATCCCGGCGATCACAGATCGCCGCTACAGCGAGATTTTCTTACAACTTCTGAACAGTGATAAGAAAAGATCGGTTTGTAGTTCCAGTTGCTTTTCCTCGTCACTTTCCTCTCATCCCTGCTGTCAGGATTCCTCGCAGAATTCACTCTGAACGGAGCCGAAGGGCTCGGCGTCAGAACGACGGGTTGCCAAAATTTTGGTGATGACATATTTCCTGATCTGATTCATATTCATAGCTTCCGTCCGCCAGGCAAAGCCTGAGCGGATCATGACACTCCGAGGCGCATTATGTTCAAAAGCTCAGAATCTTCGAGAAGGTTATTTTTAAAATCCATGGGAGCGACGATTCCAGCGATCGGGTTGAGTCTGGATGCAAATCCAGCAGAGGCTCACCTTGTGCCAAACTTCGTGGCGCAGCGTGTAGACGCTGTTACCCGCACGAACTCCGCAATGGCCGATGCGGGCGATGACGCCATTCCGTTTCGCAAGCACATTATCGACTTGGGGGCGAGCGAGACCTGCGCAATAGCCGACATCAATCGGGATGGAAAGCCTGAAATTGTTTCAGGTGAAAACTGGTATGAGCGCGCGGCGGACGAGCCTCATGGAATGCGTTGGATCAAGCACAAGTTTCGCGACCTGCCTTACACCAACTTTTACATCGATAACTTCAGCGACCTTCCCATTGATGTGGATGGCGACGGCTACCCTGATATCGTCAGTTGTTCGTGGTTCTCAAAACGTCTTGCCTGGTATCGAAATCCCGGACAGGAGTCAGGCCCATGGCGCGAAACAGTGATTCAGGAGGGCTATTCCATTGAGTTTGCATTCCTCGTGGACTTGTTGAACACTGGCAAGCCGCGGGAGATTCTGCCCGAGTTCGGCGATCCGAGCGCTCCGCTTTCCTGGTATGAGCTTGCGGGCAGCGGCGCCAGCGCCCACTGGGTTCGACATGAAGTCAGCTCTCAAAGCTACGGTCACGGAATCGGGGCGGGCGACGTTAACGGGGATGGCCGGAACGACATCATCACTCCAAAAGGCTGGTTTGAAGCGCCGCCTGATCCTCGCAATGGCCGTTGGACATTCCATCCCGAATTCGATTTGGGCGTGGTGGGGTTTATCTATGTCCACGACGTGGATCAGGATGGCGTGCCTGACCTGGTCACCAGCGCGGCGCATGGCTATGGAATTGTGTGGTACGAGCAGAAAAAGAATGCCTCGGGCGGGCGCTCCTGGACCAAGCATGTGGTCGATGACAGTTGGTCGCAATCGCATGCCATGACGCTGGCCGATCTCAATGGCGACGGCCAGTTTGACCTGATCTCAGGGAAACGATATTTCGCTCACAACGGCCATGATCCCGGATCGAAAGAGCCGCTGGGAGTGTATTGGTATGAGCCCATCACCGTGGACGGAGCTTTGCAGTGGAAGAGACACATCATCGAATATGGGTCGCGCACCGGCGGCGGCATGCAGATTCCAGTGGTGGATATCGATGGCGATGGCGATCTCGATGTCGTCGTTGCCGGAAAATCCGGCCTATTCCTGTTCGAGAATCTGACGAGGTCGAACTAACGGGTGGGAACGGCGGGTGTAGCGTCGGTGTCCTCACCGACGATTTCTCAGCGGTAAGCGCCAACTCGCCGCCCCGCTCAGAATGACAGGCCCTTTGGCTACGGCACGAGACCACGCCGCGCTAAACATGCCTTTCAGCGCCTGCCAGTTCGTTTATCGCTTGATCCTCTGGGGTGGAATCGACGGAACCTGGTAAACCCAATCAGGGTATTCGACCTTGATCGTGTAATGCGAAAAATAAAACCACGACATGGGCCGCGAGGAGAGATTCACCACCGAATGCACCGTCTTGCCATTGGGCGGAACGACGAAGGCCTCATTGGGGCGTTCCCTTCGCACCTCGCTGCCCAGGAAGAGGAAGGAATCATCCGGCGGCAATTTGCACCATACTTCTTCCCAATGGGGGATGTGAGGATGAGGGGCGCCGATGGTCATGGGAAACATATCCACAATCAGAACTTTTGACTCAGGATTAATGCCATCCTTCGGCCCAAAGAGAAGTTTCGCAAAATAATTCCAGTGAACGGATTTCTCCGCATAAGGCAATACGGATGAATCCCGCACCAGAATCGAATTGCGCGGAATGGCATCCGGCTCAAGCGAATCGGTGAGCACCAGCAGCTTCATCGGCTCGTCCGATTCGTTCACCAGGATGTGCTCGGTGTGCGGAGGAATCCGCACTCCGTAGCGAGGCTTGAGCGGCCAGAACTGGTTGCCCGATTCGATGCGCCCAGCGCCGCTTTCGATGTAAAGGATCTCTTCTTCCGCGTGCTGCGTCTCCAGAGTGCGCCCACCGGGTTGCAGCACTCCCAGGCTGAAATCCTTATGGAATTCCAGAACGGCTCCTGGAGGGCCTGGCCGGTAGGGATCTCCAGGTCTCAAAATTGCCCGCTCAATCAAGCTGCTGTGAGTCACTACAGGCTCCGAGTTCTTCCAGCTTCCGAGATATCGATCAATCACAACGCCGATTTCCCTATTGCTGGGCGGTTCGACGTATTGCTGGGCAGAAGCCGCGCTCAGGCCGGCCAGAATCGCTCCAAGCAGAAAAAGCGCGAAACGAAAACGATGGAGATGTGGGATGTGTCGTGAGATGCGCGTCGTAGTCAGCCCCCCCTTTTCGGGATGGAAGACTGGTATCTTCCTACGAACCTTAACAGAGGGATAGTTCACACAACGCGGCAGGGCCGCAACCCATGTGGCACGGCCGTCTCGGCCGTGGGCACGGGCGGGAAGCCCGCGCCACGCAAGGAAAATTTGCGCAAGCCGCAAACATTTTAATCAATAGTAGTACACCTTCGCTGCCGCCCCAAACCCTGCGCAATTTTGATTCAGGATGGGGACGGCAACGACTTTAGTTAGAGGGATTCCCGCTTTCGCGGGAATCACGCGACTTCTGCCGGAGGGCAGCGAAGGGTCTCTGCATTCTTTCAGCAAAATACAGGGATTCTTCCGCTTCGCTGCGCTCAGCGTCAGAATGACGAGCGAAAGGCTCAGAAGCTCTACCAGATCAGTTTCAGCGAGAACTGAACCTCTCGAGCAGCTGCCGCGCTTAGAATTCGCATGAAGTTCGGCGAGCTTATTGCGTTGTTCACTTCCCCGCCCAGGGTGCTGAAGCCCTGGCTGGCTCCGCCGCCCGGAGGCGAGAAGTTAACCTCATTAAAGATGTTGAAAAACTCGGAGCGAAATTGCAGGCTCTTCGATTCGGTGAATTTAAAGTTCTTGAACAAGGCAAAGTCGAAGTTGACGAGTTTCGGACCGGTCAGCGTATTGCGGCCCAGGGTTCCGAAAGTAAATTGAGGCGGAATCGCAAACGCCGCAGGATTGTACCAATGGAAAATGTTCTGCTGGAATCCTGCGGGCAGCAGCGGCACGCCGGGCACCCGATCAGCGCGCTGAGTCTCGCTTGAAGGATTGATATTGGCGTTGTCGAATCCGACGCTCACGCCAAAAGGCGGTCCGCTTTCCGCCGTTGTGATTCCGCTGATCTGCCAGCCGCCCAGCACGGCGTTGGCCGCCCGTCCGGCGTGGCTGCCGAAATGCATGCCCTGACCGTAGGGAATCTGGTAGGCGTAGCTGAAAACGAAGATGTGCGAAAGATTGAAATCGCACGGCCCGTAATCCGCGCTCCAGTTATAAGGATTCTGGATGCTTCCGGACTGCCCTTCATCCTGAATCGACAGGCACTTGGAATACGTGTAGGAAGCGAGGAAGGTAAGCCCCTGGGAAAATCGTTTCTCAACCTTGGCTTCAAGGGCGTTGTAATTGGAAATGCCCACGTTGAAGTCATTCGGGAACTGGCCGAGGAACGGGAACGGCGTGCGCGGCGCGACGGGGCCCGGCCCCATCTCGCTTGGGAGCGGCGCGTTGTACATGGGCTGAATGAACAAGTGCCGACTTTCCGATCCGACGTAGTTCAGGCTGAACGTCGTATTCGCGGTAAGCTGTCGCTCCAATCCGAAGTTGTACTCCATCGAATAGGGAATCTTCAGCCGCGGATCGGCGGCAAACGCAATGTTGGGCGAGGGGTTCGACGGGGGCAGGAACGAACTGGCAGGCGGCAGGTTATTCCAAAACACTGAGTTTTGCGAGAGCACCCCGCTGGGGACGCCGCGATTCAGGCTGCCAAAGGATATGCCCGCGCCAAACGGCCAGGCAATTCGCGGGTCCTGCGATTCCTGCACCAGCGTATTGTTGTGATCGTCAAACATGGCAAACGCGCCGCGAGCAACGGTCTTGGGCGTCATGCTGTAGGCAAAGCCAAAGCGCGGCTGCCAGCCGTTATATTTGGGATCGAAATAGGTCTGGCGCACGTTAGGAAATGGCCAGGAGGGCGGCGTTTGTGGAAACGGGTTCTGCGGTGTGGGCGCAGGGGGCGCCTGCACCAAAGGCACAGGGATGAGAAAGCAGGACTGCACAACCTGATTGATCACCGACTGGGGCGCGTTGGCAGGAACGCTGCCGGGGCATTCCGGATTCCAGCCGGAAACCTGGTTGTTCTTGTAATGGGCCGGCGGCACGTAATCGTAACGAATCCCAATCTGAATGTTAAGTTTCTTGGAAGCCTGCCACTTGTCCTGCAGATAGTAGCCCTGCCAGGTGGTCGTATCATTGGCCGCCGTATTTCCGACGAATCCAAAAATATTGGAAGGCAGATTCAAGAGCATGCTGGCCAATCCATCGCCCGTGCTGGATGCGTTCAGATTGTTGCCGTAGATGGCGCTCGAAGGAAACTGATCGAATCCCACCGATGCGCCCCAGCCGTCGTCAAAACTGTGAATGTGATAGAACATGAACCCGGCGCTCAGCGTGTGAGAGCCGTGGATCTTCTGGATGTCGCCGCTATACTCGTGCGAGCGGATGGGACCTAAAGGAATGGCAAATTGGCCGGTGCCGCCCAGTCGCGGAGCCAGGCCGATTTGAGGCACGATCGGAATGTTATCCCGCACCGGCTCGAAAGCCGCCGCGTTAATGGCGTTGAGCAGCCCGACGCCGCCGGGAATATTGGTGGTGCCGAAATCAGTCCAGTTGTATCCGAAATGGAAGCTTGCCAGCACCGTAGGGCTGAACAGATGCGTGTAGCCCACCGAGATGACGCGCGCATGGTTCTTGGAGGTGTTAGCGCCCGTCAGAAGCGAGGTCGGAAAGGTTTCGCTGGGCTGAGAGTAGTAAAAAGCGCCGTGCAATGTGTCGTTGTTGGCAAAGGTGTGGTCAATCCTCACGCCAAACTGGTCGCTCGAAATCACCTGGCTACTTGAAGTCGCAAAGTTGGGAAAACTATTGCCGCCTGGACCGAAGTTGGGTTTGGGATACCAGGCCTGGAGATACGCCAGGGCCTGCGCGTTCAGCATGTTGGACGGAACGATATTCCCAGGGAACGGATCGCGGACAAGTTGGCCGTTGGGCGCCTGTCTTGTCGAATAGGGGTTGTAAATCTGGCCCACCATCACCGGGCGCCCCAAGGCATCGAAAACGGGTTGTTTGGTGGTGGGGTCGACCGCTTGTTGATTGGTGAGAAGATCGGAAAAGTCTCCTCCTAGTTCGCTGGATGTGGGGACGTTGTTAAACAGAGTAAATCCCTGGCTTGAGCGGAATCCTTCCCAATAACCAAAAAAGTAAGTTTTCTTCTGGCGGCCATCGTAATGCGGCAGCATCACCGGCCCGCCGATGGTCACTCCATACTGGTTCTGGCGAAAAGGAGGTTTGCGCTGGTTTGCAAAATTGTCAAAGAAATTGGCTGCGTCAAACTTGTCGTTGCGGATAAATTCCCAGGCGTCGCCATGAATCTGATTGCCGCCTGACTTGGTGGCCACATTGACGTTCGCACCTGAGGAGATGCTGAACTGCGCGTCGGTAATGTGTGACTGAACGTTAAATTCCTGGATGGCGTCGGGAGGAGGACTGATGGCCCAAACGTCAGTAAAGATGGCATTGTTCAACACGCCGTCCAGGGTGAAATTGTTCTCCTGGCCTCTTTCGCCGTTGACTGACGGGCTGATGCCTCCGCCGCCGATGGGGATGGTGAAGGCGGATTGCTGCCCGCTCTCCTTGGGAGATGCGCCCGGCGTCAGCAAGACGAGTTGCGTGAACTGCCGGCCATTCAAGGGAAGATCGACCACCTGCCGGGAGCCAATCACCTGGCCAATCGTCGCGCTGGCGGTATTCAACATGGGCGGAGCTGCCGTCACCTGAACCTGTTGCGTGACCTGGCCCAGACGAAGAGTGTAATTCGCCTCCAGATCCTGATTGACGAGCAACTCCACGCTGGCTTGCTCCACTGTGGCGAAGCCGGCTTTTGAGACGGTCACGGAATAGCGGCCCGGCGGCAATTGGGTGATGGTGTAGAAACCGACGGAATTGGTAAGCGCCTGCCGAACCTGGCCGTTGGTCAGGTTCTTGACGACGACCTTCGCGCCCGGGATCACCGCTCCCGAAGTGTCCGTTACAGTTCCATGGAACGCGCCGTTCACCGTTTGCGCCAGCGCGGCGACGGACGCTAATCCTGTTAAGAGCAACAAAATCATGAGTTGAGCCAGCACCGCCTTTGGTGGTGTTTCGCGTCTCATACGGCCTCCTCTTTCTCATTTTTGGGGCAGCTCTCCGCCCGATCAAAATGTAATCTGAATTCGGTGATCCTTCGCTTGCGCTCAGGATGACAAGCGAAAGACTCTGAATGACGGCATTGAGCTTTTCACTGCGAGCATCTGGGTTTGTAACATAGTTTCAGCGAGAAAGTCAATAAATGAAGTGAGTTTCAATAAATTAAATTTTAATTGAAAATAATTTAAAATATCAGACATACTAAATCATTTGCTTTAAACTTTTCTACCTGAGAATCTGGCCGGATTAAAAGTCTATCCGGCGCAGAGCATCCATTTTACGACACGTGCAGGCCGTGATAGGTGATAGATTGATACGCATCAATACTCAGAAGCGCTTGAGCGATTCAGCAGATAGACGCTTTTATCGGTGAGGAATCTCTTGAAACAATCCTCCAAACGACGCCGCGCCCCGCGAAGAGCGAGGCATATTTCCGAACCGACCCCTCCCAAGGCTCTCGTCCCCTTTCTCCAGGGCCGCCTGCCGACTCTCAAAAGAGCCCGGCGGCGGATTGCCGAAGCGATCATCCGGGATCCGGAGGATTTTATCGCGCACTCGATCTCAGAGCTTGCGGCAGGCGCTCGAGTAAGTCCCGGCTCCATCGTGATGTTCTGCAAATCCCTGGGGCTGAAGGGGCTCCCCGCCCTCAAAATGGCGCTGGCCCGGGAGCTTTCCGAGCCCTTCTTTGTTGCGCGCGACAAGGCCAAAAACCAGCACTCGGGGGCAACCACCCTCGAGAAGGTGTTTGGCGAGCATATCCGGGCGCTTCAGGAAACCCTCCGCATCAACTCGGCCGACGCTTTGCGGAACGCCGTGCGAGCGCTGAGCAAGGCGCAGCGCATCAGCCTGTTCGCCACCGGCCTTTCCTATCCGGTGGCTTATTCTCTTTGCGCCCGATTGCGGCTGATCGGCTTTCCGGCGCACGCCGAATACGACTCGCACCTGCAACTCGCGGCGGCGGCGGACATGCGAGGCGGCGAGGTTGCCATCGGCATCTCGGTGGCCGGCAATACGCGCGAGACGGTCGAGTGCCTGCGGCTTGCCCGCAGCCGGGGCGCCAGGACCATTTGCATTACCAACTCCATCGATTCGCTGCTGGCGCAGGCGGCTGAGATCAAGCTCTATGGGGCGCCGAGCGAGGTGAAATACTTTCAGGCGCCGCTGGCTTCGCGCGTCGCCCAACTGGCGATTGCCGACGCCTTGCTGGTCGAACTGGGAATCCGCCACAAGCGCCGGGCGCTGGCTCACCTGAGGCGCGCGGAAGAGCATCTGCTGCAACGCCGCATGACGGGCTCGGGAAATCTTAAGAATCCGGCCAGGCCTTCGCGCCCTCGCCCCCGGACATAACGTGGGCCTTTGCCCTATCCCATGAATAAAAAAGTCGCACCGGCTGTCACTCTTCCGGCGAAGCCTGCCCCCCGCGAGGGCGGGGACCGGGTCGCTGGATTCCCGCTTGCGCGGGAATGACAGCGCCCGATCTTGCAAATGTTTCGGATGGCTGAGAATGCGGTCGGAAGGATGACATCCGGAGGCCTTCGCTCCTCATCCTGAGCGGGGGATCCCGGCATGACGCTCAGGATAAACCGGCGAAGAATCCCTGCATTTTATTCCATGGCATAAATAAATTTCATTGAATAAATACGAATATTGAAGTAAATTCATTTATTCGGTTTGCGACTCGCCGAACGCGAAAAGCCAAGCGCGATGTTTGGAAGGCGGGCGTCGCGGAAGTTGCCATGTCCCTGATCTCGTTACCCACGCTTTTGCAGGATGCGCAGGAACGCGACTATATTGCGTGTTATTGTGAGGCGTGGAATCTGGAATCTTTTGAAGCGGTCATCGAGGCGGCGGAAGAAACCCGCTCTCCGATTATTGCCGGCTTCAATGGCGGATTTCTGCGCCATGCCGACCGGCACCGAGCCGGGAATTTGTCCTACTATGCGGCGCTGGGACAGACGCTGAAGGAATCGCCGGTGCCGGCGGTGTTTCTGCTGAATGAGACCGACGATTTCACTCAGATCCATCAGGCGATTAAGTCAGGATTTAACGCGGTGATGGTGGATAACGAACGCCTGGAAATCGAGCCCTATCGCCGCCTGGTCAAAAAGGTGGTTTGCCTCGCTCATGGCGCGGGGGTGGCGGTGGAGGCTGCGGTGGGCAGATTGGCCCATGCGCGACGGGACGGAAACGCGACGGTGACGGACCCAGAGGCGGCGCGGCGCTTCGCCAAAGAGACAGGTATTGACGCGCTGGGCGTAGCGGTGGGCAATATTCATATCCTGACCCGAGGCAAGGCCGCCATCCAGCTTGACGCGCTGGCGCGAATCCATGAAGTTACCGACCTTCCCTTGGTGCTGCACGGGGGAACAGGAATACCCCTGAAGCTGGCGCCTCATTTTTTGCGGCTGGGCGTTCGGAAGATCAACTTTGGAACTGTTCTCAAGCAGGCGTATCTCAGGGCCGTCCAGAAGAAGCTGGCGTTCTATCGCGAGCCGATGAATCCCCACCCTTTCATGGGCATGGGCGGTCCCGAAGATGCGCTGGTGGCGGGCCGCGAGGCGGTCAAACGCAAGGTGATCGAGCTTCTGCGCGCGAGCAACTCAGCCGGGAAGGCCCGAAAGTTTTCTGATTCCAAGGAGGGCGCCCAATGATTACCCGCGAACAATACCAGGCGGCTATTGGGAGGGCCGCCGAGATGCTGAAAAGGGCTGGCATCGTTCTGACGCCGCATGAGCGCGAACATCTGGAGGTAGCGGATTTCGGATTGAATGAACTGGAAAAGACCGGCCTCGAGATCATCACCTATGTCAATACCGAGCGGGTCTGTGCCAAGGAAATCGTGATGTTCCCGCATCAGACCTGCCCGGAACACTGGCATCCGACGGTGGGAGCAAAGCTTGGGAAAGAGGAAACCTTTCGATGCCGCTGGGGAACGGTTTATCTCTATATTCCAGGCGAGCCATCGCTCCGTCCAGCCTGCGCGCCGCCTGTCGGGTCGGAAGCTTATTATACGGTCCGGCACGAAGTTGTGCTCAAGCCGGGGGAACAATATACGTTGCATCCGGACACGCCGCACTGGTTCCAAGCAGGGCCGGAAGGGGCCATTGTGTCCGAATTCTCGACCCGCAGTACCGATGACGAAGATCGGTTTACCGACCCGCGCATCCGGCGGGCGCCTGAAGTTCAAAACAACTGAGGGGGCTGGGCGCAATTTAACCGCCCATGCCCAGTCCCCAGAGTGAATCCATGCCGAAAATTTCGTGGTCGTGCTTTCTCTTCTGTGGCGCTTTGCTATGCGCCGCCGTCTTGGGTTCGGCGGCGTCGGCCAGTCCCCGCCATCCAGCAGAGCCGTCGACGGATGCAACCTCTCCGGTGGCCCCCGATCAGTCCCGGCCCACACTCTGGATGATTCCTCACACCCACTGGGAAGGCGCAGTCTTCAAGACGCGCGAAGAATATCTGGAAATGGGCCTGCCTCATATTCTGACGGCCCTGAACCTTTTGAGAAACAATCCCAACTATCGTTTCGTGCTCGACCAGGCGGCTTATGTGAAGCCGTTTCTTGAGCGCTATCCCGAGGCCGCCCCGGAGTTCAAGAAGTTTGTCCGAGAAGGCCGGCTCGAAATCGTGGGCGCAAACGACGTGATGCTGGATGTCAATATGCCCAGCGGCGAGTCCTGGGTGCGGCAGGTGTTGTACGGCAAGGGATACTACCAGCGGGAATTAGGCGTGGATGTGACGGTCGGCTGGGCGCTCGACACCTTCGGGCATCACGCCCAGATGCCGCAACTGCTGAAGCTGGCCGGATATACAGCGTACTGGTTCCAGCGCGGCGTTCCCGGCGACCACACGCCTTCGGAGTTTCTCTGGCGCGGCATTGATGGCTCGCAAATCCCGGCTTTCTGGCTGCCTCTCGGCTATGGGTTGTTCTACCCTTCCCCGCGAGACCTGGTTCGGTTCAGTTCTTATGCGCGCAGCGTGTGGGAGGCGCTGGGCCGTTCTTCGCCCTGGCCGAATCGCGTGGCGCTGGCGGGGGCCGACGTGATTAATCCTGAGGAAATCCTGCCCGTCATGGTGCGCGAGTTTGATCAGAAGAGCGGCCAGCCGTTTACGATCCGCTTCGGCGTGCCCACCGATTATGAGTCCATCGTGGCCCGGCGGCCTCATCAGCCGGTGATCAGCGGCGAGCTGAACCCGGTCTTTCAAGGCGTTTATAGCAGCCGCATCGAGCTGAAGGAACGGCTCCGGAATCTCGAGTGCATTCTGACCACTGCTGAAAAACTCAGCGCGCTGGATGCCTGGCTCGGAATTTCTCCTCACGACCGCGATCTGACCCGCGCCTGGGAGCCGGTCTTGTTCAACGAGGCGCACGATCTGATTTCCGGCGACATGGTGGATAAGGTCTACAAGGACACCCTGCGCGGCGATGACTTCTCCAAGGCCTTGGGCGACGCCATGATTGAGCAGAACCTTGACGCGCTGGCTTCCCAGATTGATACGCGCGTCTCAGGCTCAGAAACTCTCGAAGGGATTCCCATCATGGTCTTTAACAGTCTGGGCTGGCCGCGAACGGATATCGCGACGGCTAGGATTGGCTTTTCAGCGCCGGGAATAACTTCGATTCGACTCTTCGATCCTTCCGGGCGCGCGGTCACCGCCCAACTGATGGAAACCACCCGCTATCCCGATGGAGGAATCGAGGACACTCGGATTGCCTTCATTGCGCGTGACGTGCCGGCGCTGGGCTATTCCGTTTATGAAGTCGCGCCGAAGCGCGGCGGCGCCGAAGCGAGCGCTGGGCAGACAGCGCCTCCTCCCCACTTGCAATCGGTTTCAACCATGCGCGAGGACATCGGGTCCATGGAGAACGAATACTACCGCGTTACGTTCGATCTCTGGACCGGCGCCATGACGAAGCTTCTGGTGAAATCGAGCGCTGGCGATTGGGAAGCTCTGGGCAGCCAACCCGCCAACGTTGTGGCGGAAGAGCAGGACGGAGGCGATTTCTGGGAGCTTTATGGGACGCTGAACGGCGGCCGGCTCACCGCCATGACCCGCAAGCAGGGCTTGCCCATTCCCGACCGCGCGCATTTCAGCAATGAATGGGTGGGCGGCAACGGCGCAATTGAGAACGGGCCGGTTTTTTCTGAATTCCACATCTCGCATCCCTTCGGATCGGGCGATTTTTCGACCACCGTGCGGCTTTATCCTGGCATCCGCCGCATCGACATTCAAACTCGTCTGGTCAATCAGGATAAGTTCGTCCGTTATCGGGCGCTGTTTCCGACCTCGATCCAGGACGGCAAGCGGTTTGATGAAATTCCCTTCGGCGGCATCGAGCGGCCTGTGGAGCAGGAATTTCCGGCGCAGAATTGGATTGATTGGAGCGGCGGCGGGCGCGGTGTGGCCCTGCTCAACCGGGGGCTGCCGGGGAATAACGTCGCGCGCGGCGCCCTGCTGCTCTCGCTGATGCGCTCCTCCAGCATCACCGCTTATCCATTTGTCGGCGGCTATGAGCCAGGGACTTCTTCTGATCTGGGGCTGGAGCTGGGAGTTCAACGCACCTTCGATTATGCGCTTGTGCCCCATTCCGGCGATTGGCGCGCAGCGCGCATCTACCAGACAGGATTGGAATTCAATAATCCGCTTATCGTGCGGGTCGTCCCAAGTCACGGCGGAAGGCTGCCAAAACAATGGGGGTTGGCGGAAATTTCTCCGGCGAACGTCGTGTTGAGTGCCTTGAAGCCTGGCGCGGATGGAAGCGCGGTGATTCGGGTTTACGAGGCTAACGGCCAAAAAACCGAAGGCGCCACGATCCGATTTCAGCCGGGCGCGCTTCGGGCATCGGAAGTGAACCTTCTGGAAGAACCTATTCGCCAGGTCGCGCTTGAAGGGAACACGCTGACCTTTAACCTTGGGCCTTACGAGATCAAGACGTTCAAGTTAGCGCTGCGATGAAGCATCGAATCATCATGCCGGACCTGGGCCAGACAGCGGCTGAGGGGAAGATTATGCGCTGGCTCAAAAAGCCGGGCGATCAGATCGCCCAGGGCGATCCTCTCCTGGAAGTTGAGACGGACAAGGTCACTATGGAGGTGGAATCCTATAAGGCCGGCTATCTGCGCGCGCTCCTGGTGAATGAAGGCGAGATGGCGAGCGCCATGACGCCCATCGCCATCCTGACGGACGAGCCTGAAGAAGCTTACGACGGCGCAACCCCGGCGGAAATGAAACCGGCGGCGGAATCTGACGCGCCTTTGGCTCAGGCATCGGCTTCTGAACAACTCGCTTCCGGTTCCCGAACCTCTTCCCTTCCCCCTCCAGAGGCCGCCCAGCATCCCGCAGCGACTCCGGCGGCCCGGAATCGTGCCCGCGAGTCAGGGATTGATTGGCGCCGCTTGACCGGCAGCGGCCCGGATGGATTGATCACCCGACGCGATGTCGAAAAGGCCGGGCAAAAGCGACAAACATTGACGCCAACATCCCCGATGGCCGCGATCACGGCGAAAAGCGCCGCCGAGATTCCTCACTTTTATGTCACGGTGGATGCGGAAGTCCCAGAGATGCTTCGATGGCGCGCGCGTTGGAACGAGGCTCACCCCGAACTCCATGCTTCAGTGAATGATATACTCGTCCGCGCCGCATCGCTCGCACTTAAGGATGTCCCTGCGTTGAATATTCACTATCGTGACGGCCAGATCGAGGCGAAGACCACAGCGGACATTCTCCTGGTGGCGGCGGTTGAATCGGGCTTGCGATTAGTCTCCATTCCTGATCCCTCGCTTTCGTCCTGGGAGGAGCACCTGCAAACGATGCGGCGGGTTCTCGGCGATATCCGGCAAAATCGGGCGGTGAGTCCGCCGCCGCGCGCGACGCCCGCGCTGGCGCTTTCCAATTTAGGGATGTTTGGCGTGAAGCATTTTACGGCGCTCATTCCGCCGGGCTGCACGGCCATCCTGGCCATTGGCGCGGTGCGCGAAGAGGCGATCGTCAGGAACCGGCAACTGAGGATGGAGGATATCTGTACAGTCACGCTCGCCGCCGATCATCGCGTGATCGATGGCATTACGGCGGCCAGATTCCTGGAAAGATTTCAAACCCACTTAAAGGCGTGGTAACGATGGCTGAAGCCAAACTGACCCCAGAACAGAAGCTCGCAATGTATCACCGCATGCTGCTGTGCCGCATGTTTGAAGAACGCGTCTATTTTCTGTTTCTGGAAGGACGCTTGCCGGGAACCATTCATCAGTCGCAGGGCCAGGAGGCGAGCGCCGTGGGCATCTGCTCGGCCCTGGATGCCGGGGATATGATCACCAGCACGCACCGCCCGCATTCGCATGCCATCGCGCGAGGCGTTTCCGCGCGCAGTCTGATGGCGGAACTGTTCGCCAAGGAAACGGGCTGCTGCCGCGGGAAAGGCGGGTCGATGCACGTGGGCGATGCAGGCGCGGGAATGCTGCCTGCGATCGCCATCGTCGGCGGAGGCCTTCCCCTGGCCGCAGGCTATGCCCTGGCGTTTCGTTATCTCAAGCAGCCGAATATTGTCGCCTGCTTTTTCGGCGAGGGAGCCGCCAACATCGGCGTCTTCCACGAAGCGGTCAATATGGCGGCCATCTGGAACCTGCCGGTGGTTTTTGTGTGCGAGAACAACAAGTACGCCGCCTCGACGGCGGTTGAAAAGGTGATGCGGGTCAAGCACGTGAGCGAGCGGGCGGCGGCCTACGGCATTCCGGGGGAAACGGTGGACGGCAATGATGTCGAGGTCGTCTATCAGGCCATGGTGAAGGCCGGCAGCCGGGCGCGGGCCGGCGACGGCCCTACGCTGCTTGAACTTGAGACTTACCGCTTTGCCGGCCACTCGCGCAGCGATCCGGGTCATTATCGCAAACCAGAAGAAGTTGCGGCCTGGAAAGAACGCGATCCGATCGCCCGCTACGAGGCCAGGCTTCTGGCTGAGAAAGTTCTTGAGCCGAGCGAGATGACCAAAATCAGAGCCTCGATCGAGCTAGAACTGGAAACGGCCATCGCTCAGGCGGAACAGGACCCCAGCCCCAAACCGGAGGATTGTTTGACCGATGTCTTCGCAAGCTAGCGCTGTCTCCAATCAGGAAGCTCAAGGCCGGGAGATGACCATGGTGGAGGCATTGCGCGCCGCGCTGCGGGAGGAAATGCGCCGCGATGATCGGGTGATCCTGCTGGGCGAGGATATCGGTGTGGAGGGCGGTTTCGGCGGAGCGTTTACGGTGACGCTCGGGCTGTCGGAAGAGTTTGGCCATCATCGGGTGCTGGATACGCCCATCTCTGAAGCGGCGATTGCGGGCGTTGCGGCCGGGGCGGCATTGGGCGGACTGCGGCCGGTGGCCGACGTGCAATATGGCGATTTTTTGTTTCTGGCCATGGATCAACTGGCGAACAACGCCGCCAAGTTGCGCTATATGTCGGGCGGCAAACTGAGCGTGCCCCTGGTCTTTCGAGCGCCTGTGGGAGCCACCACGCGCGGCGCGCAGCACGGCCAGTCGCTTGAAGCTTTTTTTATGCATGTGCCGGGCCTCAAGGTGGCTTGCCCTTCAAATCCCTACGACGCCAAGGGGCTTCTGAAGACGGCGATCCGCGATGAGAATCCGGTGATCTTCTTTGAGCACAAGCTTCTTTATGGCAGCAAAGGCGCGCGCAAGGAAAAAGGCGGCCTGCAGGTGACGGGTTGGGTGCCCGATGAAGAATATCTGGTGCCCTTGGGCGAGGCAAAAATCGTCCGGCCGGGGCGTGACATCACCCTGGTCGCCAATCTCCTCATGGTGCACAAGTCGATGCAGGCCGCAGAAACTCTTGCCCGGGAGGGCATCGAGGCCGAGGTCGTCGATGTTCGCACCTTGACGCCATTCGACTGGGAAACGGTCTTCCAGTCGGTGCGGAAAACCACAAGATTAATCATTGTGGAAGAAGATAACTTGACAGGAGGCTGGGGAGCGGAAGTGGCTGCCCGGGTGGCCGATCATTGCATCGGGCATCTCGATGCCCCCGTGCGGCGCATCGCGGCGCCGGACACCCCGGTTCCCTTCGCTCCGGTGATGGAAAACTTCTATGTGCCATCGGCCGAAAAAATCGTCGCGGCCGTCAAGGAGTTGGTAGGAACGCACCCTCAGCCATGGATGTGATCTGCCTCGGGATTCTGATTGCCGACATTTTCGCCAGCCCGATTCGTTCCCTGCCCGCTGCCGGCGAGTTGAGGCTGGTGGATCGATATCTTTTGAGCGCCGGAGGGTGCGCTGCCAATACCGCCGCCTGCTTGCAACGCCTGGGTCAGAATGTCAGCGTTGTTGGCAAGGTGGGCGAGGATCTGCTGGGCGACTTCGTGGTTAAGGATCTGGCCGGGCTGGGCATTGACGCCTCCGCCGTGCGAAGGAGCGCGACGCTTCCCACCTCCAATACCTACATCATCAACGTGGAGGGCGAGGATCGCCGGTATTTGCATTGCCTGGGCGCGAACGCGGCTTTTGGCCTGGACGACCTCGATCTTTCCCTGTTGAATGACGCCCGCGCGCTCTATTTTGGCGGGTACGTCCTGATGCCGGGATTCCCGCCGCAGGACCTGGCCACGCTTTTCCGCGAAGCCAGGCAACGCCGCCTCCTCACGGTTCTCGACGTGGTGATTGGCGCGGGAACCTGGCCCGGGCTGGACTGGGTCGAGCCCGTGTTGCCCTACACCGATCTCTTCCTTCCTAACAATGACGAAGCCCGCATCCTTACCGGGCGCGATGAGCCTCTGGAACAGGCTGAAGCGCTCGCCCGCCTCAATCCCCGCTGCATCGTTGCCATCACGCTGGGCCGCAAGGGCGTCCTGGTGAGACATCAGGGACACGTGCTGCGCGCTCCGGCTTACTCCGTGTCCTGCGTGGATGAGTCCGGAGCGGGCGACGCCTTCGCCGCCGGATTTATCGCTGGCTTGCTCGAAACGTGGCCTTTGGAGAAAACTTTGCGATTCGCCAGCGCCGTGGGCGCCTCCTGCACCCGCGCTCTGGGTTGCACGGAGGGCGTCTTCCGGTTCGAGGAAGCTTTGACTTTCATCGATGAGAACAAGTTGGTGATTGATGAACTCTAGTCGTATGTCACATAAATACCTGGGCTGCATCCACGGGCGGGACGCCCGTGCCACGGTTGTGGCATGGTCATCCCGGCCATGACCACCCATTGTCCGGAAATGTTAGTGACACATGACTGGGCCGTTGCGGCGCCAAGCCGAAAGCTCAGTCAATGGCTGGCACGACCAGCGGCAAGGCTGCGTCTCGCCCAGCGGCGAGCAGGCGATGAATAACGGCGGCCACTTTCTCTGTCTTCACCCACTTTGTAAAATCCGCATCGGGCATAGCGCTGCGGTTCGCTGGGGTATCCATCGTGCCTGGCATGACACAGTGGACGCGGATGTCGTAGTCTCTCAGTTCCTGCGCCAGAATCTCGCTGAGTTGCCGCACGGCGCCTTTGGAAACAGCGTAGGCGGCAATTCCGGCGCCGGGATTATTCAGAATTGCTCCGCTTGAAATGGTGGCGATCCGCCCAAAGTTCTGCGCGATCATCAGCGGCACGACAGGGCGCAATGTGTTCACCACCGTTCGCAGATTCAGATTCAGCATGAAATCCCAGATGCGGTCGTCCGTCTCATAACTTCTTCCGGCTGCAAACCCTCCGGCCACGCAGATCAGAAAGTCAATGCGTTTGTGGCGGCTCAGAGGCTCTTTCAGAGAAGCGCTTGTTTCAGAGGCGCTCGTCAGGTCTATTCGCAATCCTTCAAGGCTTGCGCGCTGCCCTGTCGCGCGCTGCGCCAACGCCTGCCATTCAGAATCTGATCTATAGGTCACGATCACTCGTGCCCCACTTGCGAGAAGATCGAGGGTCACTGCGCTCCCCAATGCTCCCGTTCCGCCTGTCACTAACGCCACTCGATGTTGGAAATCCATCTGGACGCCTCCCAACAGGTATAGGCGGCCAATTATTGAATCTCTTCGCCGCCTGCATTCATCAATTTAAATTGTAGTCCCTGGATGGCTTGCAACGTTATCAAATGCTTCCCAATATTGGCCCAACACATCGAAATCCGTGGTCTATCTTGATCTGATGCGGCCGTGGGGCCGCGCGCAGAGGAGTTTAATCAATGAACCGATTTTCCCGACGGACCTTGACAATCATTCTCTCCACCTGGCTCCTGGCAGGATGCTCAGGACCCGGAACGACTGAGACCCAACGCGCTTCGCAGAGCGCGACGACGGGCGCAAGCGCATTTACCGATTACTGCGGAGAAAAGCCAGGCCGCATTCACAAGATTACGGTGGCCGATCTTCCCGCGCCTTACGCCACTCGATCCGCTGATAATCCACCCCGGCTTGTTTCACGCCCCGCAAACGCGTGGCCGCAAGCGCCAGCCGGCTTCAAAGTGGAGCAGTACGTCACCAGCCTCGACAACCCGCGAGAAATTCGCACGGCGCCTAACGGCGATCTGTTTGTTGCCGAAAGCGAGCCGGGCCGAATCCTGGTATTCCGGGGCATCACACATGACGGGAAGCCGGAGAAGGAATCGGTATTTGCGGACGGCTTCACTCTTCCCTTCGGCATTGCCTTTTATCCGCCGGGGCCCAATCCTGAATTTATCTATGTGGCCAATACAGATTCCGTTGTTCGCTTCCCTTATCGAAACGGCGACCTGAAAGCCCGCGGGCCAAAACAGGTGGTTGTGCCGCATATTCCCGGCTATGGCCGCCTTCAAGGCGGCGGGCATTGGACGCGCGATCTTGCATTCTCACTCGATGGCAAGCAGTTATTTATCTCAGTCGGCTCGCACTCCAATGTGGATGACACGGATAACAACCCCACAGAATACCATCGGGCCGACATCCTGGCGGCAACCCCTGAAGGCAAGGATCTTCACGTCTATGCCTGGGGCATTCGCAATCCGGTAGGAATTGCAATCGATCCGGAAAACGGGCAACTCTGGGCCTCCGTGAACGAGCGCGACCAGATTGGCGATAACCTCCCGCCGGACTACATTACTCACGTTCAGGAGGGTGGATTTTATGGCTGGCCGTGGTACTACATCGGCGGACACCAGGACCCGAGGCATGAGGGCAAGCATCCGGAATTAAAGGATAAAGTCATCGTGCCTGACGTGCTGATCGAACCACATAATGCGTCGCTTGAAATGGCGTTTTACGAGGCTGATCAGTTCCCGCGGGAATATCATGACGATATTTTCGCTGCGGAACACGGTTCGTGGAATCGAGGCGTGCGGACCGGATATGAAGTGATCTGCGTGCCGGTTAAAAATGGTCGCGCAACCGGATCGTATGAAGACTTTCTGACCGGCTTCGTGATGCCGGATGGCGAAGTCTGGGGACGGCCGGTGGGAGTGGCTGTGGGAAACGACGGCTCACTCTTTGTGACCGACGATGGCTCGAATTCCATCTGGCGAGTCAGTTATACAGGGCAATCCCCGTAGCGGTGTTGTCGTCGCCGCTACCGGGCAGGTCTACTAGCCGTCATAATTATCCCCAGTCTCTTTTCGGAGTTCATCGATTCGATTTCTGAGTTCCTGGGTCAGCTCGCGGTAGCGCGAATCACCGTACAAATTGTGAAGTTCCCCCGGGTCTTCCTGGAGATCGTACAACTCGAATTCTTCCGGCGCTTCGTAATAGTGAATCAGCTTGTAGCGCTCCGTGCGGATGCCGCGATTCTTGCGCACGTTGTGAGGGCCTGGATATTCGTAGTATTCATAGAGCCAGTCCTTGCGCCAGGATTTTGGCGCCTGACCTTTCAGAAATGGAACGAGGCTTTGCCCCTGCATCCACTCGGGTATCCTGATCCCGGCGAGATCAAGGAATGTGGGGGCAATATCGGTATTCAGCACCATCTTCTCTGCAGTTGAGCCCGCTCGGATCAGACTGGGATAGCGAATCAGCATCGGCGTCCGGATGGACGGCTCATGCATCAGCCGTTTATCGTACATCCGCCATTCACCCAGGAAGAAACCGTGGTCAGAGGTGAACATGATGACTGTGTCATCAAGCTGACCCATATCCGTGAGCGCCCGAAAAACCTTGCCGAGATTCTCATCGGCCACCTTGACGCCGGCGTAATAATCCTTGGTAAGCTCTTCGAGCGACCGCGCGCAATTGGCGATGGTTTGGCTGTGTTTGGCGTAGGTGCCAATCTTATTGTCCGCATCAGCAAACGCGCGCGGCTTCCCGGGATATCCCTTCAGATCATCATCGAATGTTGCCGGTTTCGGGATGGGAACTCCGTTGTAAAGGTCCAGATGACGACGCGCGCGGAAAAAGGGAGCGTGTGGAGACTGGAACCACAGAATCAGGCAGAAAGGATTTTCCCGCCTCCGTTTAAGCCATTGAATGGCTCTGTCGGTCACCAGGTCGTCCACATAACCTTCGTACGTTTGAGGCGGGCCGACCTCGCCCTGCGAACCCTCCTCGATGACCGGCCAGAAATAATCGGTGGAAGCTCCGGGGTATCCGAAATAATAGTCCCACTGACGCTTGCCGAGTTTCCCGACGTGGGCTTTGCCGAATAACGCCACTTCGTAACCCGCTTCGCGCAGATAATCGGTGAAGAGCGGAACTTCCTGCGGGATCACACGCCCTTTGTTATCGATGCATCCTGTGTTGTGGGAGTAAAGCCCGGTCAGTTGAGTCGCTCGCGCCGGAAGACAGAGCGCATTGACGACAAATGAATTGCGGAACTGAATGCCTTCGCGCCCAATGCGATCAAAATTTGGCGTGTGGACAATCTGATTTCCATTCAGGCTCAGAGCGTGCGGACGATGGCCATCGGTGGTGACAAAAATGAAGTTCGGTTTCGGCGGATTCCCTGCCGCCGCGCCCTCCGCCCGCAGGGCAGACGCTCGGTGATGCGCAAGGCTCAGGCCGCCCAAGGCTCCTGCGCTGGTCTTCAGGAAATCGCGTCGCGAGGGCTTCTCACTCATCAGGTTCTCCCACAGTCAGACGGGTCTGGGCGCCAACAGAAAATAGGCAAGAAAGCCGATTCTACATCAGATCAAGGAGCTGAAGGGCAGTGATGAGTGACAAGTCACTTTCAGGGTTTTGATTCGGTTCTTGTCACTCATCACTTTTCACTTATCACTGCCTAGAAGATGAATTTCAAGGCCAACTGAACGATCCGCGGTGAATAAGCGCTTGTGACTTCGCCATTTCCCTGGTTGTATTGGGTTCCGCCGCAGGGCCGGCCAAAGGCAATTGTTCCGTCCGCATTGGGGTCGCCGTTACATCCGGCGCTGATGTTGCTCCACTGGACTGTATTGAACGTGTTAAAAGTCTCAAGACGGAATTGAAGCGTTGATCCTTCGCGCCCAAACCACGGCAGTTTGAAATTCTTGAGCAAGGCGAGGTCCCAGTTATTCCGGCCAGGCCCGGTCAGCACATTGCGTCCCATATAACCGAACATGCCCGGCTCGTTGTTGGCAAAAAGCTGGCTGGCAAGCGGCTGAGTCATCTGGTTCGGATCAAACCAGGTTACCATTGGCCCGAACTCCGGATCGTCGAAGACGCCTTTTTGAATTTTGAGAGGGCCCACTGTGTTGCACTGCATGCTCTCCCCGATGCCTGTGTTCAAGCCGCTGATGCCGCAACCGATGTTGATGGGCTGACCAGTGTAAAAGGTCGTGATACCGCTCACTCGCCAGCCGCCGAGGCTCTGGCGCAGAAACCCGTGGTCTGAATGAGTGAAGAACGGCAGGTCGTAGACATAGTTCAACACCAGCATCTGGGTGCGGTTGAGATCGCCGGTTCCGTACCACCGCTGGAGATGGGAATCGTCGATGCCGGTGCCGGAGTGGTCTGAAGTTGTGGTGTCAAGTTCGTGGGACCAGGTGTAGGAAGCCTGGAATGTAAGGCCATGGCTGAAAGCGTGGCGGAACTGCACCTGCAAGGCGTTGTAATTACTGTTTGCCCCCAGCGGGTTCATATCCAGTTCACCGTACCCTCGGTAAGGCCGGAAGAAAGTTTCCGGCACAACGCCATTAATCAGCAGTTGCTGCGCATTGCAATTGCCTGACGCGTCGCACATCGGGACAGGGTTCGGATTGTTACTCAGCGCATCCACAGCCGAAGTGCCGGCCAGCGCCGGCACGTTTACGGTTCCAAGCCCAAGGGGGACCTGGTTCATGTCGTAGAGCAAATCATTGTGCCGGCCCAGCGTGCCGACATACGCAACGCCCAGCAGATTATTCCCTGAGAACATATGCTGCACGCTCAGGCTGTACTGCTGCACGCTCGGAAAAGTTTCCTGAGTCGGGATGGCCACGAAGCCGTAAAAGGGACCCAAGACCCCGGGAACGATATTGGTGTATCCCAGGATGTTCGACCCGCTCGGATTTAAAGCCACAGGCGGATTTCCGCCCATGCCCTCCGCGCCCGCTTCGCTGGTGGCGCTGTAATAGAGGCCGTAGCCGCCGCGAATTACCGTGGTTCCACGCCCCGTCGGGTCATAAGCGAAGCCAAAACGGGGGCCGAAATTGAGTTTGCTCAGAGTGGTGCAACCCGCAGGAATTCCATTGCGGCCACAACCTACTAACCCATTGCCATATTCCGTAAAGTTGTAGCCGCTGCCCGGAATCAGATTGCCGTTGGCATCCAGTTGCGCCTGGGCGGCGGGATTGTAGAGGTTTGGCAGGAAGTTGCCGTCCACCGGCGGGTTCTGAATGTCATGCTGCGGAGTCCAGAAATAATAGCGCAGCCCGAAATTGAGTGTAAGTTTGCGCGTCGCTCTCCAGGTATCCTGGATGTAAGGCTCAAAGTCGGCTGCCCGCCAATAGGCCCTTCCATATCCGGCAACGGGGACGCCATCCCTGACGATGACCGACTCGTTGTAGCTTTGGATTCTTCCCAGAAACATGTTGGCAAGGCCATTGCCCGTACCGATGGGACCGCCAGCGGCAAAGCTCAGCATTCCCTGAGTGCTCGGGCCGGTCTGGTAGTCCATGTTTTTGTCATATTTTTCAAAGTAAGCTCCAAACTTCAGGATGTGGCTCCCAATCACTTTCGTCGTGTCATCTCTTAACGCATAAGTCGGCGCGGCATTTTCATACGGAACGGGACCGGCATTGGCCGTGAAGCTGAAGGGCACGCCGCCGGCGATGTGAACGCCGGGCAGCAAAGGATTCGAGTCATTCACCGAGAAGATATGATTCATGACGAAATTCGAGGGCTTGTCAATTGTGCCCGCCGGGCTGTAACGGCTGGCTTCGTTGGTCCAGCGCTGATAGAAATTCCAGGCTCCCACCATGGCATCGGTCATCAGGCTGGGGCCGAAAGTGTGAACGAGGTGAACCGCTCCGTTCAGCCCAAGATAATAATGCGGGGTCTGCAAGGTTCCATAGTTATCTCCCAGGGTCACGAAATTGGTGCTTTCCCGGATGCCCCGGAAGTACAGGAGCGTCTTATCGCTGATGTTTTGATCGACTCGAACGACGCCCTGCCACCAGCGAGTCGTGTTAACACCCGATTGGGTATAGGTGTTCACGCCGTTATTGGGGAGAGGGACGTAGGCATTCAGCAAATCCTCCCCATTAATAAACGCTTGTTGGTTAAAACCGGGCATCGCCTGAACGTTATCATACGCTTTCCCCTTGAGCTTGGGCAGGCGGCAGCCTTCCTGGAAAAGGAGCGGAATAAAATTCCCGGACTTGGAATCGCATTCACTGAAATCCCCCTGACGCATCAGCGGCGTGGGAACGCGAGCGTTGAAGACGTTCCCCTGGTCAAAATTGTGCCACTCCTGAGACCAGAAGAAGAACGTCTTCGACTTATCCGTATTGTAATGGCCTGGGATATAAAACGGACCGCCGAGGGTGTAGCCGAAGTCATTCCATTTCAGCGGCGTGGCGGGCGCATTCCCTCCCGGAGGATTGATGACCCGGTTTTGAAAGAAGGGATTGGCGTCAAAGGCGTTGTTGCGAACGTATTCGTAAGCATCGCCATGAAACTCGCGCGTGCCGGATTTTGTGGCCACTTCAATCT